>NZ_LGHL01000532.1 GCF_001908205.1 Bradyrhizobium sp. NAS80.1 | reverse complement strand
GTCCAAGGCGGTTCTAGCGCTTAAGCTAGCACGTGGCTTCAACTTAGACGACGAACTGAAGAATGTAATTCTAGCCGTGTCTCGATCATTCGCGTTTTTACACATGGGGTAATTCCGGGCCAAAGCCACACTGAGGCTCTGGGAATCAGCTCTCCAGGGATCGATGAGGCTCACCTCTTGGGCCTGCAAACAGGAGAGCTGCAATGGAGCATTATGTCGGACTGGACGTGTCCCTGAAGCTAACGGCGATCTGCATCGTTGATCGAACGGGAAAGATCCAACGCGAAGGAGTAGTTCGTTCCGCCCCGGAAGCGATTGCAGCATTCGTCATATCAAATGCGCCGCATGTCGTGCGGATCGGACTCGAAGCGGGGGCAACGTCGACATGGCTGTGGACGGAGTTGAACAGGTTAGGGCTGCCCGTCATCTGCATCGACGCCAGGCACGCCAAGGCGGTTTTGAAAATGCAGATCAACAAGAGCGACCGCAACGATGCCGTAGGCATCGCCCGGATCATGCA
>NZ_LGHL01000531.1 GCF_001908205.1 Bradyrhizobium sp. NAS80.1 | reverse complement strand
CTTCGATCGAAGAATCTTGAATCGGATGAATCGCTTGTGATTCATTGTTGAGCACCTGAATCGCGAGCGCGAGGTGCCATCATGTGTTCGAGCGGTACGACATCTCGTCGGTCGGCGGGGCCGGATGGTCCCCAGGATGATCCTGATGAAAGCGCCGTCGAACACTGGACCGAGCGCGAGATCGACAAGACGGCATTCAAAGACGCCCGGCTTGGTCAACGATTTGGCGAGCTGTTGAGGCAAATCGGTGATGGCATGGGCGGGAGCATACCGTTCGCGTGCCAGGACTGGGCGAGCACGAAGGCGGCCTACCGCTTCTTCGCCAACGAGCGCGTGGACGAAGCCGACATTCTCAGTGGCCACTTCGCTGCCACGCGCACGCGTTACGATGATTGCACAGGCCCAATTCTCCTCATCCAGGACACGACGGAATTCTCCTATCAACGCGCGAACACGAGCGCCATCGGCCTGACCAAAAGCGTCAATAGCGGCCGTGACAAAGGCGGCCGTTG
>NZ_LGHL01000530.1 GCF_001908205.1 Bradyrhizobium sp. NAS80.1 | reverse complement strand
GCCGTGATCGCGGTGATCAGCGGCCTGATCCCGAGGATATTCATTGCTCGGGTCAGATTATAGGCCAGAACCGAGAGGGCCATCTCGGCGGCTACCTTTGGGAGCGTTTGGGTCAGGAAGTGCGTCGCTCCCATGCGTGCCTTCATCGTGCCGAACGGATGCTCGACAGTCTCGCGACGAAGGCGCATAGCGAGCGGGCTCGCATCGAGCCGCTGCTGCACGGCGTCGAGCAGATCCTCGTGCTCCCATCGCGTGATCCGGCGCTCTGACCCGGGCGTGCACTGGGGTTTGATCGAACAATTCTTGCAGGCGTTGGTCCAGTAGCGCCGGAGCATCTTGTCGGCTTCTTCATTTGTATAGCGATACGGTAATCGCTCCCCGGCCGGACAACGATAGGCGTCTTCCTCCGGCAAATAGACAAAGTCCTGCTTCCCGAAGCGTCCGTCCGACTTGGCGCCCGAAGTCATCGGCTTGGGCAGAGTTACTGTGATGCCGGTCTCGTGGCAGGCGAGGATCTGCGGACCGCTGAAGGAGCCGCGATCGGCAACGGCCTCGAGCGTCTCAGTCTTCAGAACAGCCTTCGCCTGCCTGGCCATATTGGCAAGTTGTGCGCGATCTGAGCCGCTGTTCG
>NZ_LGHL01000529.1 GCF_001908205.1 Bradyrhizobium sp. NAS80.1 | reverse complement strand
ACGCAAGACCCCCAAAGGTCGTCCGCACGCGCTCTGGCAGAGGGCCCGGGCCCGAAGTGAGCATCATCGCGCAGTTCGGACGGCGTCGGCGCATTCAGATCAACAAATGACGCAAGGCCCCCAAAGGTGTCCGCACGCGCTCTGGCAGAGGGCGCGGGCCCGAAGTGAGCATCATCGCGCAGTTCGGACGGCGTCGGCGCATTCAGATCAACAAATGACGCAAGGCCCCCCAAAGGTGTCCGCACGCGCTCTGGCAGAGGGCGCGGGCCCGAAGTGAGCATCATCGCGCAGTTCGGACGGCGTCGGCGCATTCAGCTCAACAAATGACGCAAGACCCCCAAAGGTGTCTGAACGCGCTCTGGCAGAGGGCGCGGGCCCAAAGTGGGCATCATCGCGCAATTCGGACGGCGTCGGCGCATTCAGCTCAACAAATGACGCAAGACCCTCGAAGGTGCCTGAACGCGCTCTGGCAGAGGGCCCGGGCCCAAAGTGAGCATCATCGCGCAGTTCGGACGGCGTCGGCGCATTCAGCTCAACAAATGACGCAAGACCCCCAAAGGTGTCCGCACGCGCTCTGGCAGAGGGCGCGG
>NZ_LGHL01000528.1 GCF_001908205.1 Bradyrhizobium sp. NAS80.1 | reverse complement strand
CTTCGCTGCGCTCGCAATGACGGAGTATGAGGCAGCATCGCGATCCTCCCATGCGCAGCACTCGTAGGATGGGTAGAGCGAAGCGAAACCCATAACGCTTTCCTCCACGTGGATGCATGATGGGTTTCGCTTCGCTCTACCCATCCTACGGCCTCGCAGACACACCTTCCCGTTCTCGCGGCGCCTTTCGCCCGAGCTTTGCTTGATTTCTCCACCCTCTTTGCCAAGAGGGCGCAGGGAAGGCCGGGTGCCAGCTGGCACCCGCGGTCCGCTGCGCGAATATGTAGCGCAAGGAGACCGCACAGCAGCATACAGGTGAAGCCCAACACACGGCCTTCCCTGCGCAGTGGGTTGACGGCTTATGCCGTGCTCTCCCGGGAGCCGAGTTCGTTCTGGCCTCCCTCGCCCCGCGAATTGACGATGCCGTCCGCCCGGTTGGGCTCGCAAGCATCTCCGCAAAGGCTTGACCGTAGCAACGACGGCCAGGACCACACGGTTTTGCCGTACGCGCGTTCGCGTGTTCGCCACATTG
>NZ_LGHL01000527.1 GCF_001908205.1 Bradyrhizobium sp. NAS80.1 | reverse complement strand
GATCGCCGCAACACATTCTGCGAACTTCTCAGCTGGGGTTTGAAAGAGCAAGGTCTTTCGTGGCCTTTCATTGAGCTGCTTGGCGATCGCGCTGAGCTTGGCCTGGCTGTACAGGGACAGATCGATGCCACGCGGAAGATACTGGCGCAGCAATCTGTTGGTGTTTTCGTTTGACCCGCGCTGCCAGGGACAGCGAGGGTCGCAGAAATAGACCTCGATCTTGGTAGCCAATGTCAGGCGCTGATGATCGGCGAGCTCTTTGCCTCTGTCCCAGGTCAGCGATCGATAAAGTTCGCTGGGCAGTCGCTGCGATTGCTTGATAAGCGCCGAGACGACGCTTTCGGTATCCTTGTTCGCAACCTTGACCAGCATCACGTAGCGCGAATGGCGCTCGACAAGGGTTGCGACATAGCTGTTCCTCGATCCGCCAATCAGGTCGCCCTCCCAGTGGCCTGGGACCGCACGATCTTCAACAGATGCCGGCCGTTCCCTGATGGATACGGCATCCTTGATCTGGCCGAGCCCGCTCCGCTTCAGGCTGGCGTGCCTGGAGCGGCGGATCGTGCGTTTCGCGCGCAGGTGCTCAAGCAGCTCTTTTTTCAGCACGCCGCGCGCCTGAATGAATAGGCCGCGGTAGATTGTCTCGTGTGACACCTGATGTTGTGGCTCCCCCGGATATGTGCGCTTGAGCCAGCCAGCGATTTGTTCCGGCGACCATTGTCGCCGCAGCCCGCTCGATACTGTTCGCCTCAAGTCCGGGTGGCAAG
>NZ_LGHL01000526.1 GCF_001908205.1 Bradyrhizobium sp. NAS80.1 | reverse complement strand
AGGACGGTGATTTCTTGCCTAACGCCGCCTAGCTCCGTGGAAATCGAATTGTCGACGACTCGCCTGACCAACTCCTTGGGAACGAAACGCGAGAACGACCATATTGTGCGCTCGGCGAGGCTTACGGTGAGGCCTAGTTCGTAAATTTCCCTGATGTAGGAACCGATCGGCGAACTCTCGGGGGCACCCATCGTCTGCAGCTTGGCCGCCTGGGCCGTTATCGCTTTTATGGAACGGGACATCTTGCTCCCGAAAAACCAGACGGCCGGCACAAAGGCGACACTGGCGATCGATGCGATGATCAGCCCGACCCGGTTCAATCTCTTAATATCTTTGACAAAATCGTCTTGCTGCGCGACCATCAGGACGTAAACGCCAAATTGTCCGCCCAGTTTGAATTTCCTCAACCGGAAGAGGAAATTCCGCCCTCGTTCATCGCGGGTGTTTCCATCGTATTGGTCGGCACCATCCCAGGCTCTCAGGATCGACGACGCCAGTCCGCCACCCATTTGCTTGACGCCGAACAGCTGCGGATGCGAAGGATGCGTCATCGCATCCTCGACGAATTGTA
>NZ_LGHL01000525.1 GCF_001908205.1 Bradyrhizobium sp. NAS80.1 | reverse complement strand
CGATGCGGCTCGCCGCGCCAAAAGCGGCATCGGTCAACTCCTAAAGCAATCGCACGGATTCAGATCTTACTATGTATTGGATGGCGGCGGAGGAGTCGGTGTCGCCGTGATGATATTCGAGGACCGGCAAAGCGCTGATGCGGCGAACGATAAAGTGATGGAGTTTGTGCAGGCGAGCTTGCATGACCTTAATCTCGGAGCCCCCCAAATCATCGGCGGGGAAGTTTTGGTGAATATAGAGCCGGATACGCAATCCTTCGTAGGGGCTGCTCATCCGCTGTGAGCAAAGCACAGCGTCGAGCGGCCGTTTGGTCGGCGTTTGAATTTTCCCGTCAATCTTGGCCATAGGCCATACTGGCGGATTGTTTTTCTTTTGCTGACTCGGGGTATTTGCATGACCAGCTTGTCTCCTGACGTAGTGATCATTGGTGGAGGAATTGCCGGCGGCACCATGGCCACCGTACTCGCCCGGAACGGGTTAGAGGTCACCGTGTTGGAACGGGAGACGAGTTACCCCGACCGAGTGCGAGGGGAATGGATCGCCCCCTGGGGAGTCGCCGAGTTTAAGCGACTTGGGCTTATCGAACTCCTGCAGGACAATGGCGCAATTCACGT
>NZ_LGHL01000524.1 GCF_001908205.1 Bradyrhizobium sp. NAS80.1 | reverse complement strand
GGTTTTCTGGAACGCCCCGAATTTACAGCCCGATCACGTCGAGCGTGCCTGTCGGGCGGCGCTTGCAGGTAAGTTGGCCAGCGAACGCCTCAACGCTCAATTCGAGGCCGAGGGCTTACAGTCGTTTTTCACGCGGTTCGGCATTCATGTTGGCGAGGCCGTGGTCGGCAATCTCGGCTCGGCCGAACGGATGAATTACACAGCGCTTGGCAGTACAGCAAACTTGGCGTCCCGTCTTGAAGGCCTCAACAAGGAATATGGCACTGCCATTCTCGCCAGTGAGGACGTGTACCTGCGGGCCCAGGATTGCTTCCGGTTCAAAGACATCGGGTCCGTCATTGTCAAGGGCATGACCAAGGCAACCCGGATTTACGAACTCATCGGGGCACCGGCATGAAGTCAGCTCCGGTCCTACGAGATATCATGCTGGGATTGTTCGTTATGCAACTCGCGCTTGTTATTCCAGCGGTTCGCGCGGACCAAGATGCCATCAAGATCGGCATTCTGCATTCTCTGTCTGGCACCATGGCAATCAGCGAATCGGTACTTAAGGACACTGTCCTCATGCTAATTGCGGACCAAAACAAGAAGGGAGGCCTTCTCGGACGGAAACTGGAACCAATCGTCGTTGATCCGGCGTCCGATTGGGATGTCTTTGCTGAAAAAGCCCGGGAATTGCTCACAAGGGACAAGGTTGCGGTCGTGTTCGGCTGCTGGACCTCTGCGTCCCGCAAATCGGTTCTGCCGATCTTCGAACAGCTCAACGGGCTCCTCTTCTACCCGGTGCAACACGAGGGAGAAGAAAGCTCGCGCAACATTTTCTACACGGGAGCAGCGCCGAATCAGCAGGCAGTTCCGGCCGTTCGATATCTGATGAGCAAGGACGGAGGCGAAGTTCGCA
>NZ_LGHL01000523.1 GCF_001908205.1 Bradyrhizobium sp. NAS80.1 | reverse complement strand
GGCCCTCGACGGTCACTGCGAGGCTGGAATGCATCAGCATTCCGCAGACCGTGTGATGGCGCCAACGGCCGCCTTTGTCACGGCCGCTATTGACGCTTTTGGTCAGGCCGATGGCGCTCGTGTTCGCGCGTTGATAGGAGAATTCCGTCGTGTCCTGGATGAGGAGAATTGGACCTGTGCAATCATCGTAACGCATGCGCGTGGCGGCGAAGTGGCCGCTGAGAATGTCGGCTTCCTCCACGCGCTCGTTGGCGAAAAAGCGGTAGGCCGCCTTAGTGCTCGCCCAGTCTTGGCACGCGAACGGTATACTCTCGCCCATGCCATCTCCGATTTGCCTCAACAGCTCGCCAAATCGTTGACCAAGACGGGCGTCTTTGAATGCCGTCTTGTCGATCTCGCGCTCAGTCCAGTGTTCGACGGCGCTTTCATCAGGATCATCCTGGGAACCATCCGGCCCCACCGACCGACGAGATGTCGTACCGCTCGAACACATGATGGCACCTCGCGCTCGCGATTCAGGTGCTCAACAATGAATCACAAGCGATTCATCCGATTCAAGATTCTTCGATCGAAGCCTCCCGCAATTGAATCAGGCACTTGTGGGTAATTGAAAGCGTCACCGGACGAATACTCTAA
>NZ_LGHL01000522.1 GCF_001908205.1 Bradyrhizobium sp. NAS80.1 | reverse complement strand
GAAGCAGCGACGTCGCATCTACTATTCTGCGGTTCAGCGGTCTGAGATCTGGGATCGCTGGCAGGCTGGCGAGTCCATGAGGTCCATCGGACGTCGGTTTGACCGGGCATCGTCGTCAGTTTTTTCGGTGATTTCGCCAACGGGTGGCCTTCGTCCACCGGTTCGGCACCGCGCCAGGCAGGCGCTGACGCTCTCTGAACGAGAGGAGATTTCTCGATGGCTCGGCATGCGCCGCTCGTTGCGGTCGATCGCGCGCCACTTGGGACGATCGACATCGACCGTCAGCCGCGAAGTCAGCCGCAATGGCGGAGCGGACCGCTACCGGGCCGCGGGGGCAGATCAGGCGGCTTGGGATCGGGCGCGGCGTCCCAAGCTTTGCAAGCTGGCTTGCCACCCGGACTTGAGGCGAACAGTATCGAGCGGGCTGCGGCGACAATGGTCGCCGGAACAAATCGCTGGCTGGCTCAAGCGCACATATCCAGGGGAGCCACAACATCAGGTGTCACACGAAACGATCTACCGCAGCCTATTCATTCAGGCGCGCGGCGTGCTGAAAAAAGAGCTGCTTGAGCACCTGCGCGCGAAACGCACGATCCGCCGCTCCAGGCACGCCAGCCTGAAACGGAGCGGGCTCGGCCAGATCAAGGATGCCGTATCCATCAGGGAACGGCCGGCATCTGTTGAAGATCGTGCGGTCCCAGGCCACTGGGAGGGCGACCTGATCGGCGGATCGAGGAACAGCTATGTCGCAACACTTGTCGAGCGCCATTCGCGCTACGTGATGCTGGTCAAGGTTGCGAACAAGGATACCGAAAGCGTCGTCTCGGCGCTCATCAAGCAATCGCAGCGACTGCCCAGCGAACTTTATCGATCGCTGACCTGGGAC
>NZ_LGHL01000521.1 GCF_001908205.1 Bradyrhizobium sp. NAS80.1 | reverse complement strand
AGCAGGATCTCTCTCATCTGCTTGATCACGGGCGGTTCGAGCGCCTCGATTTTCGCCGCGACTTGCGGATCAAGAGTACCCTTGCGGCCGTAGCGTCCACGAACGTCACTGGCATGCCCGAGAATGCGGTCCCGCGTCCGCTGGGCGATGCCGTCGCTGTCAAGCCAATCGGCCATGAGATGCCGCGTGCTGTAAAGCGTCAGGTCAGCACGGCTCAACTTCAGGAACTTCTTTACGTATTGCCAGGACTTGCTAAGCGGCTGAGACCAGCGCTGCGTGCCATCCTTCCTGACGTAGACATCCCATTCCGGAAACAGGCGTTCCTCGTCCTTGTCCATCAGCTCTTGCATTCGATCGAGCAGGCCGAGCTCAATGAGCAAGGGGTGGATCGGGAATACGCGACCACCCGCATTGGTTTTCCGGTTGCGCAGATCTTTCAGAGCAACCCGACCACCGCGCGTCGAACGGCCTAAGATCAAAATAATAGAACTCGCCATCCGTTCTGATATCCGCGCATTTGAGCTGACCGACTTCGCCGGTCCGCATCCCGGAGAGAATGCAGATCAGAAATCCCCAGTAAGTCGTCTGTGAAGAACTGACGCGGCGCCCCGGCTCAAGCGATGTTTTGAGCCGGGACGGTCTCGATGAAGGCTCGAATGATGACACGCAAAAGCTCTGCGAGCCATC
>NZ_LGHL01000520.1 GCF_001908205.1 Bradyrhizobium sp. NAS80.1 | reverse complement strand
GAGAGGGCCATCTCGGCGGCTACCTTTGGGAGAGTTTGGGTCAGGAAGTGCGTCGCTCCCATGCGTGCCTTCATCGTGCCGAACGGATGCTCGACAGTCTCGCGACGAAGCCGCATAGCGAGCGGGCTCGCATCGAGCCGCTGCTGCACGGCGTCGAGCAGATTCTCGTGCTCCCATCGCGTGATCCGTCGCTCTGACCCGGGCGTGCACTGGGGTTTGATCGAACAATTCTTGCAGGCGTTGGTCCAGTAGCGCCGGAGCATCTTGTCGGCTTCTTCATTTGTATAGCGATACGGCAATCGCTCCCCGGCCGGACAACGATAGGCGTCTTCCTCCGGCAAATAGACAAAGTCCTGCTTCCCGAAGCGTCCGTCCGACTTGGCGCCCGAAGTCATCGGCTTGGGCAGAGTTACTGTGATGCCGGCCTCGTGGCAGGCGAGGATCTGCGGACCGCTGAAGGAGCCGCGATCGACAACGGCCTCGAGCGCCTCAGTCTTCAGAACAGCCTTCGCCTGCCTGGCCATATTGGCAAGTTGTGCGCGATCTGAGCCGCTGTTCGTCACCTCATGCGCGATGATCAGGTGATGGTCGGTATCGACGGCGACTTGGACATTGTAGCCGACAACGCCGGATCCGCGGCCACTGGTTGCCATCGAACGGCTATCCGGATCGGTCAGGGAGATTTGCTGATCCGGCGACGCCAGCATCTGCTTCTCGTAGGCCGCAAGCTTGCCCATCTCTCCCTTCAGCTTCGTCAACTTCTCGGTAAGCCTCGTCACCTTCGCCGCCAGAGCCTCGCTCGGCTCCTGTCGGTCGGCCGTGTCAAGTTGGCTCAGATAG
>NZ_LGHL01000519.1 GCF_001908205.1 Bradyrhizobium sp. NAS80.1 | reverse complement strand
AGCCGGYCGGTCGAGCCTGAGAATGCGTTTCATATGAGCAAACCGCATCTCGACCTTTTTGCGCTCGCGGCGCGATTGCTCGAAGGCTTCCGTATTGGCCAGCGCACGGACACGATCGCGCACGTCTTCATTGATGTCGCGGGTAATTTTGCGCACGACCGCCGTCGTGCATTTGGGCTTCAAGGCGCAGCCAGCGCAGTCGCTCTTGCTGGCTCTGTAGTAAACGATGTGACCTTGATCGATATTGCCGGTGCTGGTCAGTTCCGCGCCACCCGGGCAAACATAGACATTGCGTTTCTGGTCGAAGACGAAGTCGGCTCGGCTAAAGGTGCCATCGGGGCGTGTCGACTTGTCCCACACCGGAACGTGCGGCGTGATCTTGCGATCCACCAGCCATTTGAGCAACCGCACCGTAAGCCGTGTCGCCTGCCAACCTTTTGGGGCGCAGATCGAAGCGACGCTCAACACGGTCCACCATGGTCTGGGTGACAGCAATTTCAACCGCACGGTTCGCGCGCG
>NZ_LGHL01000518.1 GCF_001908205.1 Bradyrhizobium sp. NAS80.1 | reverse complement strand
TTGAAGATCGTGCGGTCCCAGGCCACTGGGAGGGCGACCTGATCGGCGGATCGAGGAACAGCTATGTCGCAACACTTGTCGAGCGCCAATCGCGCTACGTGATGCTGGTCAAGGTTGCGAACAAGGATACCGAAAGCGTCGTCTCGGCGCTCATCAAGCAATCGCAGCGACTGCCCAGCGAACTTTATCGATCGCTGACCTGGGACAGAGGCAAAGAGCTCGCCGATCATCAGCGTCTGACATTGGCTACCAAGATCGAGGTCTACTTCTGTGACCCTCGCTGTCCCTGGCAGCGCGGGTCAAACGAAAACACCAACAGATTGCTGCGCCAGTATCTTCCACGTGGCATCGACCTGTCCCTGTACAGCCAGGCCAAGCTCAGCGCGATCGCCAAGCAGCTCAATGAAAGGCCACGAAAGACCTTGCTCTTTCAAACCCCAGCTGAGAAGTTCGCAGAATGTGTTGCGGCGATCAGTTGAACCCGCCACGTGACGTGCCGCGCT
>NZ_LGHL01000517.1 GCF_001908205.1 Bradyrhizobium sp. NAS80.1 | reverse complement strand
GAATGACTTCCGGGATGCGGAAGCCATCACGGAGGCTGTCCAACGCCCGACCATGAAATTCGTCGCGACCAAGACCGCCGATCAGCTCGACCTTCAGGCCCTGCACCGGGTCCGCGATCGCTTGGTCGGTCAGCGTACCGGCGTCATCAATCAGATCCGAGCGTTCCTGCTGGAGCGAGGCATCGCCGTGCGGCAAGGCCCGCATTCCCTGCGGTTCGAGTTGCCGGGTCTCTTGGCAACACGCACCGATGTGCTCTCGCCTCGCATGTTGCGCATCGTCGAGGGGCTGGCGGACGACTGGCGCCGGCTGGATGCGCGCATCGAGGGGCTCTCGAGCGAGATCGAAACACTCGCCCGTCAAGATGAGGCCTGCCAGCGACTGATGACGGTGCCCGGCATTGGCCCGATCATCTCGAGCGCATGGTGGCCGCGATCGGCACTGGAGACGTGTTCTCGAAAGGCCGCGACTTCGGCGCCTGGCTTGGACTGGTGCCGAAGCAGATCTCGACCGGCGACCGCACGATCCTCGGCAGTATATCACGGCGCGGCAATCGCTACCTCCGCGCGCTGTTCGTGCAAGCCGCGTGGGTTGTGCTGGTCAAGGTCAGGTGTTGGGAGCGCTATGGCCTCAACTCGTGGATCGAAGCCGCCAAGAAGCGATTGCACCACAACGTGCTGGCGATTGCGCTCGCCAACAAGCTCGCCCGGATCGCTTGGGCGGTCCTCAACAAGGGACGCGCCTTCGCGTGCGGCAAGACGGTGGAGGCGGTGTCCTGACCTGCTTGATCCTCGCGCCGTGCGCGGCGCCGTCAAGGCGCGGCCTGGCAACAGGAGAGCAAGACGGCAGGACAGCACGACGGCCGGCCTTGACGGCTCCCTGCGCGCGGCGCGTCTGCGCGCGCAGGCCGAAGGAACGACCGCCAGGCACGAACAAAGGAACAGCGCGACGTGAGGAGCTATCGATGACGTAACGACACCTTACCCGCCGAGGTCTGCGAGAGGATGAGGCAACGATGGAGGATCGGTCTTCCCGGCGCATGCGAACACTGGTGACCCAAATGGCCCGGTCGAGGCCTGTCCGCTAATCAGATCGCATGCG
>NZ_LGHL01000516.1 GCF_001908205.1 Bradyrhizobium sp. NAS80.1 | reverse complement strand
ATTAACCGATATCGAACTCGGCGCCGAAATCGGAGCGGCTGGAAATGTGGGTAATTGAAAGCCGGTGAAGGCCGCCTTGCCGAATGAGGCGTGTTGTTGAGTACTGTCCTTATGGACAGTGATAGGCGCAGTGCCCAAGTCGAACGGCTTGAAGTGGTGGACACGGGCCGGCGACGGCGCTGGTCCGAGGATGAGAAGCTCAAGATCGTCCTGGAGAGCTTGCAGGCGCCGCGCCAAGTCACGGCAACAGCGCGGCGGTATGGCGTTTCGCGCTCATTGCTGCTGCGATGGCGGCGGTCGTTTCGGCCTGAGCCGAAGGATGCCGCCCATCAACCTGGCTTCGTACCGGCGATGGTGGTCGCGGAATCAGGGCCGACGCCTAGTCCAGTCGCGCCGGCAAGCAGCGGCGGGTCGATCGAGATCGAGTTTGCCGCCGGGGCTCGGATGCGGATCACGGGTACGGTCGACGCGGCAACACTGAAGGCCGCCGTGGCGGCGCTGACAGAT
>NZ_LGHL01000515.1 GCF_001908205.1 Bradyrhizobium sp. NAS80.1 | reverse complement strand
TTCGTCAACTTCTCGGTAAGCCTCGTCACCTTCGCCGCCAGAGCCTCGCTCGGCTCCTGTCGGTCGGCCGTGTCAAGTTGGCTCAGATAGCGCGCGACGCTCTCCTCCAACTGAGCCCGCCGCCGCTCCACCTTCGCGCGCGTGAAGTTCCTGTCTCGGTTATTCACGGCCTTGAACTTGCTGCCATCGATGGCGACGCTCGCCTTCGCCAGCAGACCCATCTCTCGGCAGAGTTCGACGAAGCGCGCACAGACCTTGCGCAGCGCCAGGCCGTTGTCCTTGCGGAAGTCCGCAATCGTCTTGTGATCGGGAGCGAGCCGACCCAGCAGCCACATCACCTCGACATTGCGCCCGGCCTCTCGTTCCAGCCGCCGGCTCGACTGCACCCGGTTCAGATAGCCGTAAATGTAAAGCTTAAGGAGCACCGAGGGATGGTACGACGGCCGACCGGTGGCCGCCGGCTCCACACCCTCAAAGCCCATCCCAGCCAAACCGAGCGCATCGACAAATACGTCGATCACGCGAACTGGGTTGCTCTCGTCAATGAAGTCATCGAGGCATTCGGGCAACAGCGTTCGCTGCCCACGATCCGCCTCTTCAACGAAGCGCCTCATC
>NZ_LGHL01000514.1 GCF_001908205.1 Bradyrhizobium sp. NAS80.1 | reverse complement strand
GGATCACGGGTACGGTCGACGCGGCAACACTGAAGGCCGCCGTGGCGGCGCTGACAGATGGACGCTTGCGGTGATCCCTATTGCGTCGAGCGTGCGGGTGTGGATTGCGACCGGCCACACCGATATGCGTCGCGGCATGAACTCGCTGGCCTTGCTGGTGCAGGAAGCGTTCACGCGCGACCCGCACGGTGGCGACCTCTATGTGTTCCGTGGCAAAAGCGGCAAGCTGATCAAGATCCTTTGGCACGATGGACTGGGCATGTCACTTTATGCCAAGCGGCTGGAGCGCGGCCGCTTTCTGTGGCCGTCGTCGGCTGATGGCGTGGTGACAATCACCCCAGCCCAGCTTGGCTATCTGCTGGAGGGCATCGACTGGCGGATGCCACAACACACCTGGCGACCGCAGGCGGCTGGCTGATCGCTGGGATTTGAATCGGTGGCACGATCAGCGGTTCGGACAGAGACCGCATCTTGTGATTCTCTGGTCGGCGATGGGCGCCGATGATTCTCTTCCCGACGATGTGACCACGCTGCAG
>NZ_LGHL01000513.1 GCF_001908205.1 Bradyrhizobium sp. NAS80.1 | reverse complement strand
GGGGTGATCCGGTAGACGCGCCAAGACGTCGGCAAGCCAAGCCTGCGGGTCGATGTCATTGAGCTTGGCGGTGGCGATGAGGCTGTAGTTTGTAGATCGCCGCCGCACGCCGGCCGCCGTCATCGGAGCCGGCGAAGGTCCAATTTTTTCGCCCCACGGCGACCGCCCGCAGCTCACGCTCAGCAGCATTGTTAGTCATGCAAAGCCGTCCGTCATCGAGGAAGCGGCAAAATGCATCCCAGCGGCTGAGGCAGTAATTGATCGCCTTGGTCGTGTCGTTGTTCCTGGAGAGCCTGGCACGCTGCGCGCGCAACCAGGCCTCCAGCTCGACGATCAGGGGGCGGCTACGCTCCTGGCGCACATACAAACGCTCCTGCGCAGTAAGACCGTTGATGTCCCGCTCGATGGCGAACAGAACATCGATGCGCTTGACCGCCTCGGCCGCAATCGGCGCCTTGCTGAGCCGCGCGAGATCAAAGAACTTGCGCCTGCCGTGCGCCCAGCATGCGG
>NZ_LGHL01000512.1 GCF_001908205.1 Bradyrhizobium sp. NAS80.1 | reverse complement strand
GGCATCACGCGGCGGCGGCGAGCAGACATATTTGGCGCCGCTCATGTCCATGTTCAGGCCCTTCATGTCGTCGGCCGTCAGCGTGATGTATTGCGGGCAGGTCTCCGCATGCACCGGCAAGCCGCGCTGCTGGGCCCAGCGCACCTGCTCCATCGCCTCGCGCCCGGAGACATGCACGATCATGATGGGGACACCGACGATCTCGGCATGGCTGATGGCGCGATGCGTCGCCTCGCGCTCGACGGCCTGGGGCCGCGAGACGCCGTGATAATAGGGCGCGATGTGGCCTTCGCGCTCGAGCCTGGTGGTGAGGAAGCGGATCGCATCATAGCCCTCGCAATGGACCATCACCAACGCTTCCTCGCGGCGCGCTACATCGAAGACCTCAAGCAGCTGCTTGTCGCTGAGCACGAGGTCGTCATAGGTCATGAATACCTTGAACGAGGTGTAGCCGTCCTTGACCAGCGCCGGCAGCTCCTGACCGAGCACAACCGCGGTCGGATCGGAGATGATGAGATGGAAAGCTGTATCGATGTAGCACTCGCCTTCGGCGAGCTTGCGGTAGTTCTCGACGCAGGTCCGCAGCGAGGTACCCTTCTCCTGGA
>NZ_LGHL01000511.1 GCF_001908205.1 Bradyrhizobium sp. NAS80.1 | reverse complement strand
AGATCCAGGCCGCGGAACTGCACCCATTCGGTGACGACGACGAGCGCATCGGCGCCTTGCGCGCAGGAATAGGCATCCTCGCAATAGGTGATGCTGGGCAGCTCGCCCTTGGCCTGCTCCATGCCGACGGGATCGAAAGCCCTGACCTTCGCACCCATGTCGATCAGGCCGGTCACCAGCGGGATCGACGGCGCATCGCGCATGTCGTCGGTGTCGGGCTTGAAGGTAAGGCCGAGCACCGCGATGGTCTTGCCGCGCAGCGAGCCACCGAGCGCGTGGCTGACCTTGCGCGCCATCGCGCGCTTGCGGTTCTCGTTGACTGCCAGCACGGATTCGACGATGCGCAAGGATACGTCGTAGTCCTGCGCGATCTTGATCAGCGCCTTGGTGTCCTTCGGAAAGCACGAGCCGCCGAAGCCGGGACCGGCATGCAGGAATTTGGTGCCGATGCGGTTGTCCAGACCGATGCCACGCGCGACCTCCTGCACGTTGGCGCCGACTTTCTCGGAGAGATCGGCGATCTCGTTGATGAAGGTGATCTTGGTCGCGAGGAACGCATTGGCGGCGTATTTGATCATCTCGGCGGTGCGGCGCGCCGTGAACATCAGCGGCGCCTG
>NZ_LGHL01000510.1 GCF_001908205.1 Bradyrhizobium sp. NAS80.1 | reverse complement strand
AAAGAAGGTTCAGGAAGGAGGGCCGTTTCTCCACCGACTGCCAATACTCTTTGTGGAACGGAACTCAACGAGCTGGAATATGGACGCCGCTACGGACAGACCGTGCGGATGACCGCTCTGGGTCTTGGCTGTGTGAAAACGCCAAGGCGCTTGAGCGCGATAGAAGAAGTTATTCGTCCAAGGCGGTTCTAGCGCTTAAGCTAGCACGTGGCTTCAACTTAGACGACGAACTGAAGAATGTAATTCTAGCCGTGTCTCGATCATTCGCGTTTTTACACAGCCAGGGTCATTCGCGACCGAGTCTGCTGGGTTCGGCCGCCGTTCGATGTCTGCTCTTCTCCGAAACCGGCCAGCTCACTGCGCGGCAACGAAACGACGCGAAGGGCCAATTTCGGAAGTCACAGCTCTTTGCTCCCTAACAATAACCAGCCCATTGTCGCCCGGAGGTGATAGCCTGTCGTCAACCAAAGGAGGCTGACATGGCCAGAGGCGAACAAAGAAGTAATCGGGAGAAGAAGAAGCCTAAGAAAGAAAAGGCCAAGACAATTGCCGCCGCCCCAAGCCAAAAGGGCGAGGGAGCGGGATGGCAGCCGAACCTCGCGATCGGCAAAAAGAAATAGAAAATAGAGATGGCTCGCGAAAGTTGATGACTGGTCCCGCGCGGGTATTGCGCGTTACAGCAAAAATGCGCTGATGTCGCAGATGTGGCAAAAG
>NZ_LGHL01000509.1 GCF_001908205.1 Bradyrhizobium sp. NAS80.1 | reverse complement strand
CGGCAATACCAGCGTGGCGTCTGCAGCTCTGGCGGTGACGATCCCCTCGACGCCGGTGGCGCCGACGATTGCCTCGTTCTCGCCCGACACAGGCTTGGTTGGCGACGGGATCACCGACCAGAAGACCTTGACCCTGACCGGCGTCGCCGCGGCCAACAGCACGGTCACGGTTTTCGACGGGCCAAACCAAATCGGCACGGCAACCGCAAACAGCAGCGGTGCGTGGACGTTCACCACAGCGGCGCTGGCTGACGGCAGTCACAATTTCACGGCCACCGGCACGAGCTCGGGCCTGACCAGCGCAGCATCGACTGCATTGACGGTTACGGTCGATACGGTTGCGCCGAATGCGCCCGTTGAAACGAACGCCTCGATCGTCAGCGGGACCACCAAGGTCCAACTGACCGGCACGGCCGAGGCGAACAGCACGGTTCAGGTGTTTGACGGAACGAGCCAGGTCGGAACGACGACCGCCAACAGCAGTGGTGCGTGGACCCTGACCACCGGAAGCCTCGCGAGCGGCAGCCACGGCTTCA
>NZ_LGHL01000508.1 GCF_001908205.1 Bradyrhizobium sp. NAS80.1 | reverse complement strand
CTATCTCCGCCGCGAAGAGACCAACGCAACTATCTTGGGCCTGTCGAAAGGCGGAACGCCGATCAAGCAGATCGTGCGCCAGACCGGCCATAGCAGGAAGCTGATACGACAGGTGATCCGTGGCGAACGCCACGATATCTTCCGGACCCGGCAGAACTCACTCGATCAGCATCTGCCATGGCTCGACGACCAATGGACGGCCGGTTGCCGAAACGGCGCTGAACTTTGGCGCCGTTTAAGGGTACGCGGCTTCCGAGGCTCCCTTCGCGTTGTCGGCGAATGGACGACCCGCAGACGGCGGTCCGAAAAGGCCGATATTGAAAACCTCCACCGGATCCCATCGGCCAGAACAATCGTTCGTCTCATGACGGTCGGTCGGGATACGCTCTCCAAGGCGGAGACGATCACTGTCGCCGCCGTCGAAGCTGGCGTTCCCACCCTTGTCGAAGCTCGAGAGATCGTAGCCGAATTCCACGGGATGATCCGGCGCAGAGCCGCCGCTGAGTTGTCATCCTGGATCGAGCGCGTTCGC
>NZ_LGHL01000507.1 GCF_001908205.1 Bradyrhizobium sp. NAS80.1 | reverse complement strand
CAAAAGGCAATCTTGCTCGCGCCGCGGAGGCCGTCATGAACACGCCCAACGCGCATGTCGGCATCGTCACCGGTTTCTATATCCAGCACGCGGAGCCGCCTTCTCCGGAAACGGATGGGCTTGGCGGGATGGCGCATCTGGCTGCGGGCCTCGCAACTGCCGGCATCCCGGTAACGGTCATTACCGATGCACCGTGTGCAAAGGCGGTGTGGGCCGTGGTCGATGCGCTGCCGGCGCCGGTCAATCTTGAGGTCGTGTCGACGACGGAGAGTTCGGTTCTCCGCCTGCGGCAGTACCTGGAAACGGGCGATCGGCCGATCACTCACTTGATCGCAATTGAGCGAGTTTCTCCGGGTTCGGAGGGAAAGCCTCACCGGGAGCACGGATGGGACATGTCGCGCGAAACGGCACCCTCCATCTCCTCTTTGGCGACCCCGCCGCGAACCGTCGCTGGTACACGATCGGCATTGGGGACGGCGGCAATGAAATCGGGATGGGATCCTTGCCCAAGGAAATCATCGAACGCGGAATTCCAAATGGCAAGGTGATCGCAGCAACGACCCCGGTCGATTCGCTCATCGTCGCC
>NZ_LGHL01000506.1 GCF_001908205.1 Bradyrhizobium sp. NAS80.1 | reverse complement strand
ACGTATTGAACAGATGGGGCGCAAATCGCTCGGATCCGGTGAGGGCCGCCAGGATGGCGAAGGCGCAGACCTTGGCCTGGCTGTTCGACGCAAAAGCCGATTTCGCCATATTGCCGGCCTTGGTCGCATCGCCGATGATATGGATGCCGGGCTGTAGCTTCGACTCGAACGTCATCGGATCGATGGGGCACCATCCCGATTGATCCACCAGATGGGCCTGGTGTGCGAGGCGGCCCGCCTCCTGTGCCGGGATGATATTCGCGACATCCGCCTTAAAACTTTCCCCAGCGGTCTTGATCAATCGACCCTTCACATCGACCGCCTTGATCCCACCCGTAAACTGCCCCGGCAGCCACTCGATCATTCCCGGATAGTGGCGGTTCCAACCGTCTTCGAACACGTCCTGCGCAAAGAAAGTATCTTTCGCGTCGAGGATCAGGATTTTAGCGCGCGGCTTGTATTGCTTGAAATAGTAGGCGATCAGGGAGGCGCGTTCGTAGGGACCGGGCGGGCAGCGGAACG
Organism: Bradyrhizobium sp. NAS80.1; assembly: GCF_001908205.1. Lineage (GTDB taxonomy): Bacteria > Pseudomonadota > Alphaproteobacteria > Rhizobiales > Xanthobacteraceae > Bradyrhizobium. Next base: position 11 of record NZ_LGHL01000506.1, on the reverse strand, counting down.
GGTCCGGCGGG
>NZ_LGHL01000505.1 GCF_001908205.1 Bradyrhizobium sp. NAS80.1 | reverse complement strand
TTCCCGATAGAGCCGGAACAGCTTCTTGTGGTTGACCAGATAGCCCTCCCGCTTGAGCAGAACATGCAGGCGCCGATAGCCGAAGCGACGGCGCACCTCGGCGATCGCTCTCATGCGTTGGCGTAGGGCAGCGTCATCCGCCCGGGTTGTCCGATATCTGATGGTCATGCGGCAACAGCCGATGGCTTTACACGCCCGCCGTTCGCTCATCCCGTGGGCATCCACGAGATGGGCGACAGCTTTCCGCTTCCCCGCGGGCGTCACCATTTCTTTCCCAGGAGGTCCTTCAACGCCGCATTGTCCAGCATGGCGTCGGCCAAAAGCCGCTTCAGCCGCGTGTTCTCGTCCTCCAGCGTCCTCAGCCGCTTGGCCTCCGAGACCTCCATCCCGCCAAACTTGGCTTTCCATTTGTAGACGCTGGCATCGCTGACGCCGTGCTTCCGGCACAGATCGGCAACCGACACGCCAGCCTCGTGCTCCTTCAAAATCCCGATGATCTGCTCTTCCGTAAAGCGGCTGCGCTTCATGCTCTGGTCCTCATATGGGCCAGAGCGAACTTCAATCTGGATTAAGTCCAAGGGGCAAGGTCAGCTGCACAGAAACGCGGGCGAGGAAGAA
>NZ_LGHL01000504.1 GCF_001908205.1 Bradyrhizobium sp. NAS80.1 | reverse complement strand
AGAGCAGCTTGACGGCCGTGATCGTGAGGAGTGCGTAGCAGGCGCGGTAAAGTTGAGCCTGATCGAGCCGTTGATGAAGATGCCAACCTGCCCAGACGCCGAGCCCTGCGGCGGGCAAGCAGAGCAACATGAGCCCCCAGAACGAAGACGAACGCGGAGCGACCATCAGCCAGGGGGCGGCTTTCATGAGATTGCCTATTGTGAAGAATAGGCTTGTGGTGCCTGCGTAGATCTGCTTCGGCAAGCCCAGCGGGAGAAGGTACATCGCGAGCGGCGGACCGCCGGAATGGGCCACCATCGTCGTGACGCCCGAAGCTGTGCCCGCCACGATTGCCTTGGGAAGCGAGCGAGGCCGTTCGGTGACGGGATTGCCCCCGCGCCACCACAGGCCCGCGAAGAGAATAGTAATCGCAGCCATTGCGATTTCAATCGCGTGACGATCGAAGCCTTTCAAAACGTAGGCGCCGAGCCCGATGCCGACGACTAGGCCCGGAAGCAATGCGAGGAGGTCGGGTTTTGACCACGTCGTCGGCTTCCAGTAGCGCAGCGCGAACAGGTCCATGG
>NZ_LGHL01000503.1 GCF_001908205.1 Bradyrhizobium sp. NAS80.1 | reverse complement strand
CACCTAAGCCCGGCTTTGATTTTTCGCTTCGCGCATTCACCGACGCCTATACCCGGTTGATGCGGGAGCTTGGCGCCGGACCTTACGTGCCCTGCCCCACCTGTACGAATGTCTATCCATGCGCGTTGATCGCGGCAGAACACCCCGATCTGGTCAGCCATGCGATCCTGATGCAGGCACTCGATTGGGATAAAGAGCGAATCTGGACAAGCAAGATCGTCGACCCCAATGGCGATCTTGCGAGGCCCTATGCCGGTCAGGAGCTGATCTATCGTACCCGCGGGAGTGCCGCCGCGAACTGGTATCCGAACGCAGTCGGTGATCCGAGGCACCACGAATCATTCCTTCGCCAGGCCTGCACGTGCTTCGACCATGGCGGCAACTTCTGTCTCGCATCGTTGATTCAGGCCTGGTTCGGGCCAGAGGCTGCTACACCCGTATTCCCGCCATTTCACCAACCGACACTCATGATCTGGGGCATGAACGACCGCTCCCATCGTAGGAGCGACAAACGCTCGCTGCTTGCCATCGCCCCCCACGCACGCCTGATCGAACGTGAGGGCATCGGACATTTCCCGGAAATCGAGGATCCGATCTGGTTCGAGGGGATACTAAGAGAATTTTTGACAGGGGATTGATGCCGGGAGCGGGCGCAATCTTAAACTAAGCATCCCCCGCCCCATGTTCACGCCTTAGCCCTGATCCGAGACCATCGATGTCGTCCGAACTCACCTTACGAGACTTCGGCCCGAATGATCGGCGTCGATGCGCTCTAATCCGTAAGCATCCGGTGAAGCTTTCAATTACCCACATTTCCAGCCGCTCCGATTTCGGCGCCGAGTTCGATATCGGTGAGTCTGGAGAGGCCACGCCAGATGACCACATTTCCGGGTGGCGGATCGCCGGCCCTGGCCAGATAGCCACCCAATCGTGCAAGTTTGGTCAGGTAGAATGCGAGGGTTCCCGGACGACATCGTCGATTGCCGGCGTCGCTGATGAGTTCATCGAGCAATGTGATCTCGGTATCCGTTAACGCTATCTTCGGTGACGCGTCCGGGGCTGTGCGGTTGAGCATGGTGAGCCAGAGGACGCGCCAGCTGAGAATGCAGAAGACTGCCATCAGATTGG
>NZ_LGHL01000502.1 GCF_001908205.1 Bradyrhizobium sp. NAS80.1 | reverse complement strand
GGTCCGACACCGGCAAGCGCAAAGGCCTCTCAGCGGCCGGTGGTCAGCCGCGGCGGGATCTGGGACATCATCCAGAGCTCGATCGCAGCCAGGATCGCGACCGCCGCGCCGATTACCACATGCACCGTCATCGCGGTGGTTCCCTGGAAGCCCAATACCCAGGGCGAAACCAGCGCCCACAAACCGACGACGAGGTTAAGCCACTCCTCCCACACCGCGAATGCCGCCAGCGCCGCGATTGCGAGGATCGCGATGGCGATGCCGGTGATATAGGCGTTGGTGGAGACCGTTCCGGCGTCGAAGCCGAACATCAAGGGCGAAACGAACAGAATCGCGCCAAGGATCAGGTTTGCGACGTCGCACAGTTTTGCGTTCGTCCAGTTCTCCATCCAGTTCATCATGACACCCTCCATTGGAAGGTTTACCCGCTAATCAACCGTCAGTTCGCCGCGCCGGTTCCATCGCGGCCCGCGGCATAATGGCAAGGGACAATCCCCGCGAGGCCGCCAACTGAGGTGGCCTTACTCTTCCGCGAGTTTCGTTTCGATGTAGGCATTTACGGACTCAGCGAAGGACCGCTGCACGCCAACCACAGCATTATACTGGGCCAGAACGTCTTGCTGGATAAGCCTGAGGCCGCTCTTGCGAGCGCCCGAGGGCGTAACTTCCAGGTACTCGTTGATGGCCCTCTCAGCCAGTGGAATTGCGTTTGGGTCTCCCTTGGCG
>NZ_LGHL01000501.1 GCF_001908205.1 Bradyrhizobium sp. NAS80.1 | reverse complement strand
GGCGCCGGAAAAGCGTATGCTGGTTCGATGATCCCGTGAACTGGGAGGCCGTCATGCTGTCCATGACGAGAGCACTCCTGCTGCTCGGCGCAATGGCACTGCCCGCTCCCGGAGCAGCACAAACGACGCCCGCCCCATCGGCAATTACCCGGACCGTTATCGCTGCAACCACACTGCCGATTGTGGTGGACGCGCCGCTCCATTTCAAAGCCGTCAGTGTCATCCTGCAGCCAGGCGAGAAGAGCAGCGTGTCAGAGGCCGACGGCATCCTTTACCAGATGTCGGGATCGACCGAGGTGTTTCTCGATGGCGAGACCAAAATGCTCAACACCGGAGAGGGGCGATTTGTCGCCAACGGAAAGACAGCGGCACTCACAGCGGGCACCGGAGCCCCGTCGACTTTCCTCCACTTCGTTCTTGTCTCCGCGGCCGACTTGGGTCGACCTGCCGAGACGCCACCTGCCGCTGTAAAAGAACTGTATCGTACGGTGCAGCCTATTCCCGACCTGAAGCCGGGCATCTATGAGCTCAATCTCACCCGCGTAACATTTCCGGCACAGATGCCGTCCAACCCGCCACACCATCGGTCGGGCGCGGCTCTTTATTTCATCATTTCGGGCACCGGGGCGAACACGGTCGACGGTAAGACTGAAACCAGGGGACCGGGTTCCTTGATCT
>NZ_LGHL01000500.1 GCF_001908205.1 Bradyrhizobium sp. NAS80.1 | reverse complement strand
CCAGTACGACTCCACGGGTCACAAGACCTCGGTTGTCACCGTAACTGCGTCGGCCACCACCACCGACTTCTACACTGCGGCCGGCGCGCTCAAGCAGAATGTCGTGCAGACGACCTCCGGCGACGTAACCACCACGAACTACAACGGCTCGCTGCTGGCGTCGGTCTATGTGGTCAATGCCGACGGGTCCAAGGACTCCAAGGTGTATGATTCCAACGGAATCATCGCCAGCGACCTTCTCCAGAACAAGGACGGTTCGTCCTCGAACACGGTCTATTCGGCCGGCGTCAAGACCAAGGTCTATCTCACCAACGCCGACGGCAGCCACGACAACTACACCTACAACATCACCGGGCAGAGCTATACGACCGAGATCCAGCACACCGACGCCGCAAATAAGCTCATCAGCTTGACCCGCCTTCATGCCGACAACTCGCTTGCGTATCAGCAGGTGTTCAACAGCGACGGCAGCAAGGTCACGACTCAGTACGACTCCACGGGTCACAAGACCTCGGTTGTCACCGTAACTGCGTCGGCCACCACCACCGACTTCTACACTGCGGCCGGCGCGCTCAAGCAGAATGTCGTGCAGACGACCTCCGGCGACGTAACCACCACGAACTACAACGGCTCGCTGCTGGCGTCGGTCTATGTGGT
>NZ_LGHL01000499.1 GCF_001908205.1 Bradyrhizobium sp. NAS80.1 | reverse complement strand
GCATGGACCAATGCGCACGCAATTGAGGACTGCGACACTTCCGCTGCGAGACGCAGCGGCACGTTTGCATCCTCGAACGCCCGTGCCAATTTCTCGCCTGCCGGAAGATGTCGCGCTACCGCGATGAGCGCCTCCTCGGCGAGATCCTGTGCTGTCAGCTCCTGGCGCACGCAGAGCGGATGATTGCGCGGCAAGACACATCCCATGTCCACCGTCTGCAGCTCGCGCATTTCGATCCGTGTGTCACCGACCGGGCCCAAGATCAGTCCAAAATCGATACGATGATCGACAACGAGCTGCGTAACCTCCTGCGCTGTTGCCCCACGCAGATCTACGATCACGCCCGGCCGCTCGACCTGGAATGCTTGGATGGCGAGCGGCATCATACGATGAGCGAGCGTCGGAGCGACGGCAATTCTCAACTGACCGGATCGCCCCGCGCGAAGGTCACTCGCCAAGCGGCGCACCCCATCGATCGCCGCAAAGGCACTTAGAGTCTCTGGATACAGCACCTGGGCTTCGGTCGTCGGGATCAGGCGCTTTTTGTCGCGAATGAACAGCTTGAAACCAAGTTGTTCCTCCGCCTGCAGCAGCATTTTACTCACAGCCGGTTGCGAGATTCGCAAAGCTGCGGCCGCGGCCGTCACACTGCCGAGCGCCATAACGCAACGGAACACCTCCAACTCGCGCACGCTTAAATGCATAACTTCAAACCATGACCTCTGTCGAATTTTGCATTTGAAGGACTGGATTATATCTGCAACGAGACCTGATCAAGCGGGGCGAACGGCTGGGCTCGTTCGGACTGAAATACTACGCAGCAATTAAT
>NZ_LGHL01000498.1 GCF_001908205.1 Bradyrhizobium sp. NAS80.1 | reverse complement strand
CGTTCATGTCGGCGTCGACGAGCTGGCCGACACCACGATCCACCGAGTCCATCAGGGTCTTGACGAACTCCGTGTTGGTCGAGATGCGGTTCTTGACGGCGCCGAGGTCGGCGGCGGCCGAGGCCACCGAGTTGATCGCAGCGGTGACCTGCGCGATGTAGCCATCGAGAATGGTCTGCTGGGCGGCCGAGTCGTCCACCGCGCTGATGTCGATCGTGTTGACCGACGCAGTGCCGCTCACCTTGTCCAGGATGCCGGTCTGGGTGCTGCTATAGAGCGAGTAGTTGGCGATCGTCAGGGTGATTTTGCCGACGGTGGGCGTGCCGCCAACGCGGGAGAACGACGACACCAGGTCGAAGGTCGGCGGTGTGGTACCGGTCACCGTGCTCAGCCAGTTCACGCCGTTGAAGGTCGCCGCATCGGCCGTGCCCTTCATCTGCTGCTGGATCTGGGTGATGTCGGCCTGGATCTTGGTGCGGTCGATACCGGCGGTCTTGGCTTCGACCAGCAGCGCCTGGAGCTTGGTCAGGCCGCCGGTCTTGTCGCCCACAACCGAGGTCAGAGCGGTATATTCGGTGTCGACGGTCGCGGCCGACAGACCGAGCGAGTCGGAGACGGCGGAGAG
>NZ_LGHL01000497.1 GCF_001908205.1 Bradyrhizobium sp. NAS80.1 | reverse complement strand
CGCGCCAAGCAGGCGCTTACGCTCTCTGAACGAGAGGAGATTTCCCGTTCAAACCCCAGCTGAGAAGTTCGCAGAATGTGTTGCGGCGATCAGTTGAACTCGCCGGGCAAAGCAGACATCAGGTAGCGGGCTGGACTAGCTGGCTCGGTCGCGAATGACCCTGGCTGTGTAAAAACGCGAATGATCGAGACACGGCTAGAATTACATTCTTCAGTTCGTCGTCTAGGTTGAAGCCGCGTGCTAGCTTAAGCGTTAGAACCGCCTTGGACGAATAACTTCTTCTATCGCGCTCAAGCGCCTTGGCGTTTTCACACAACCAAGACCCGTGGCGGACATGCCGACATTGGCAACCGTGCGCCGATTTTGCATAGTGCTGTGCCTTGGCTCTCGCTAACATTCAGGCGTGCCGAGGGTGCCTTCAAGGGCCGTTCAAGCTTTCAACGGAGGTGAGTATGAGCAACGCAGCTATTGCAATGGACGGCCGTGCCGCCGTAACGCCAACAGCACTTAGTTGGAAGTTCATCCGTTGGGGTCTGGGGCTATTTATCACGGGATTCCTGACCGGCTTCATCCCCATCGGCCACTACATGGTAGGAGCCATTGCCGGAGACGTGGGTCCAGACTTTCTGAGAAACATCACGCTCTGGTGGGGCTGTCCGGCGGTCTTGGCAGAGTTGACCCTGAAGGCAGGCGGCCTCGGAATGGTTGCCATCGGATTTTGTTATCAGGCAATCCATCGGCAGGGTGGGTCACTCGATATTTCGAGCAACGAGCGGATTGCGCCTTTGCTTTGTGCGTTCGGATTGGTTTGCACGCTCGTATCAGCAGCCGCGGGCTACGTAATCTGCAACTATTTCTGGCCCAACTTTTATTATCATGCCATTCCGACCGGAAAGAATGTGTGGCTTGCGGCGCAAGGGCTCAGCATAGCGGTCTACGTGGTTGGCGTTTGCTATTCCTTCGCTGGCATTCGTAGAGCGTCGGTGCACTTCTGATGACATCCTATTCAGGTGATTTGTCAACCGAGAGCGGTTCACCACTAAGGCGGTCACGGTTTCCATGTTGGTCGTGGCAAGTAGGGGGCTGGTCGGTCATCGGATGGCTGTGTGGGATCGCAACGGGTGCACTGTGGATTTATTCCGGTATGCCTATGATTTGTCATTGAGCGACGGTGTTTCTGCTTCTGGCCCTTCGCGTCATTTCGTTGCCACGCAGTAAGCGGAACGCTTTCGGCGAAGAGCAGACATCGACCGGTAGCCGAAGCCCGCAGTGTCGGTCGAAAATGACCCTGGCTGTTCTCTAATTCCGGGCCTGCGGTCAAGACTCTCCAAACACATCCTTGCCGGGTTCATGGTTCTCTCCGCGGTAGGGGCATGCCCTCCGCATGATGGCGTAGGA
>NZ_LGHL01000496.1 GCF_001908205.1 Bradyrhizobium sp. NAS80.1 | reverse complement strand
CCAGCCGTCAGCCGGGTCGGAAAAAGCCCAGGCCGTACGCCAGGGCTCTCCCGTAGGCGTATTTATATCACTGCGCCTTCTTGCGCGGGTCGTCAGCCGGGTTGAGGTAGTCGATGCCTGCTGGCCCGGTAAACTGAACTTGGAGGATCGCCTCCTCGTTCCCCGCCCAAGCGTAATGTGCGTGTTTTGCCGCGTGCGTGAACACTGAACCCGCCTTCAACATCTCGCCTTTCTTTTCTAACTTTTCACCCTCGTCGGTCCCGACGGCACCACTGATCACAGTGACAACCTCGGAATAGGGGTGGGTGTGCGGCGCAATTTGAGAGTTGGGTGGGAACTTCACGCGTTGGACGACTACGTCAGCTTTCGTCGGATCGCCTAGGATAACCGCGACTTGGAAACCCTTTGGAAGGGCCGGGTTGTCCTTCCAGGTCAGCGCATCGGGCTTCACCACGATCCCCTTCATGGCATCTTGCGCCAATGCCGAACCCGCCAACGCGATCAAGCCTGCCAAGATCAGAAGCTTTTTCATGGAAGTCCTCCCTGGCTGTCTAAAAAGTTCTGCGCGCCGTGACCGACACGCGTTCCAACGACGCGCCAAAGGTTCGTCATCTTAGGGCAGTCAATGAGCGGCAGCTATATAAAATTGAACACTACGAAATCACATCGATGCAGCCCGGCCGGCTATACCGGGCGTGGCCCGCAAACATTTGGGGAATGCCGTTGCGCCGGGTGAACGAAGGGCGTCGCCCCGGCAGTC
>NZ_LGHL01000495.1 GCF_001908205.1 Bradyrhizobium sp. NAS80.1 | reverse complement strand
GGCGACGAAATGAAGGTTCGATCTGCCTTAATCGTGTCGATATACCAGGCCCGTACACGTGGGTCGTAACCGTATTTCCAGAGATCCTGCTGCTCGAGCTCATTGCCCTGCTGGTCTTCGAAGACTCGCCGCATGGGCAATGCGCCGGTTGGGGTGGGACGGATCAAGCTGATCCCGAAGGCAGCACCCGCCGGCACCCTCAATTTGGTCCGCTGCTCGTCGTTCAGGTGGTACAACGGGCGCATCTGCAACCAGCCGCCATTATCGTAAGCCGCATAAATTGAGTCTATCTGCGGCACTTCGAGGACAGCGGTCTTGAACAGCGGAATTGCGCGACCGACTTCGGACCTTTCATCCGAGTCGGCGACGCTCGAACTGCTCGCGAGCACATCCACAATTGACGTGACTTTGGAGATCTCGTTCTGAAGGCGCCCCAGCGTCTGAGCGTCGGCCGCATCCATGCGCGCAGATGCCGCCTCCCGGACGGCAAAATGGAAAGTCCAGAACTGAATGAAGATCAGCAGTCCAGCCAACGCGGCGATGAATGCCATCACAGCGAAGGTTATCGACGTTCGGAATGTAAGCACGCCATCCTCCTTGGAGAAACTCTCCGGTTTCTGCCCGCGGCGGGTACTCGACGTAGGTTTGGCTATACCGTCCAAAAGCCGGATGATCCTGGGATCGCATGGGCAGGCAGCGCGCCCCAGCTCAGCTTTGGGTTTAGGGGCGCATTTTGGATTTCGGCGCGAATTACCGGTTTTGATCTAAATCAATACTGTTGGTTCGCGCTCCACCAACGGCGCCCGCTTCGGGTCATTCTCGACCGACTCTGCGGGTTCGGCTCGTGTTCGATGTCTGCTCTTCCCCGAAACCGACTACTCTACTGCGCGACAGCGAAATGACGCAA
>NZ_LGHL01000494.1 GCF_001908205.1 Bradyrhizobium sp. NAS80.1 | reverse complement strand
GACACCAACCACAGTGTACAGCCCGTCAATGTCGTGCTCGTTATCGCCGTCGACGTCTCCTATTCGATGGATATGGACGAGCTTGCCATTCAGCGCGAGGGCTATGCACAGGCCATCGTCTCGAAAGACTTCCTGCAGGCGCTGAGGGCCGTTCCGGGCAGCAAGGTGGTCGTGACCTATTTCGAGTGGTCGATGTCGGGCGACGAGAAGATCATCGTTCCCTGGCGCATGATCGACGGCCCGGAATCGGCGGATGCAGTGGCCGCCGAGATCATGAAAGCGCCGGTTCGTCGAGGTTCGAGTACCTCGATTTCCGGCGCGATTAATTTCGCGGTGCAGCTGTTCGAAGAGAATCCGTATCGCGGATTGCGGCGCGTCATCGATATTTCCGGCGATGGGCCGAACAACGACGGAGCCCCCGTAACCGGCGCGCGCGACGCTGCCCTGGAGAAAGGCATCATTATCAACGGCCTCCCGATCCTTGTGAAGGAGCCATCCCTGTCGACGACCGATATCGAGAATCTCGATCTCTATTACGAGGACTGCGTGATCGGAGGGCCGGGCGCCTTCGTCATGACGATCAAAGATCGTGAAAAATTCCAGGAAGCGATCCGGACCAAGCTTGTTCGCGAAGTTGCGGGCCTCACGCCAGAGAGCGGGATCGTCCCAGCCGCCGAGAAAGAGCCCCGGGTGCCCTGTCTGATCGGCGAAACAAAATCGCAGGAGCGCGGCCGGCGATGAGTGTCGAGACAATCATTCAGAGCCGCCGGACGAAGAAACTTTAGACAGCCGTATATTGTGGCCGCCCCCACGCCGCTGGGGCATTGGAGGTGCTAACGTCCGTTCGTGGCCCACACCGACGAATTCCCGCGCTCGTCCAAATGGCGGCTGTTAAGGGTCGACCGGAAATGGTTGACGTATGGCCAAACGACGCGACTGGCGAACAGGTTTTGGAAACTGTGCACCAGCAGGCCGTCGTCAGCTTATTTTGGGCCACAAAGGAGGTGCGATATGGCGACAGCAGCTACCCAAGCCGTTTTTTGATACGCCGGCGGCGGTGTTCCAGCTTCCGGCCACCGACGGCAAGACTTACGCACTGGACGACGTTGCGGGCGAAAAAGGCACAGTCGTCGTCTTCATCTGCAACCATTGTCCCTATGTTAAAGCGGTGATCGATCGCGTGGTTTCGGACGCCCGCGTGCTGATGTCGGAGAGCATAGGCTTTGCGGCGATTTGCTCGAACGATGCGGCGAGCTATCCCGAAGACTCATTTGAGAATATGAAGCGTTTCGCGAAGGCTCATGATTTCCCGTTTCCATATCTCCACGACGAGACCCAGACAGTCGCTCGGGCGTATGGGGCGGTCTGTACGCCGGACTTCTTCGGCTACAATGCCGACCGCAAGCTCAAGTATCGCGGCCGGCTCGACGAAGGGCGCACAACTCC
>NZ_LGHL01000493.1 GCF_001908205.1 Bradyrhizobium sp. NAS80.1 | reverse complement strand
GCAGTGAGGCTGCGATCGAGGCGCAGGTCCTGGCCGTGCGCGACAAGCATCCGGCCTGGGGAGCACGCAAGATCGCCCATTGCCTGACGCGGAGCGGACAAACGGTGCCCGTGCCGTCAACGGTGCACCAGATCCTGTGTCGGAACGGCCGGATCAAGCCGAGCGAGAATGCGCCGCCTAATCCGGGGCACCGCTTCGAGAAGGAAGCGCCCAACCTGCTGTGGCAGATGGACTTCAAGGGTCATTTGCCGCTCGCCAACGGGACACGGTGCCATCCACTGACCGTTGTCGACGATCACTCGCGCTATGTCCTGTGCCTGAAGGCCTGTGCCGACGAGCAGCGTCTCACCGTGCAGGATCACCTGACCGCGACGTTCCGCTGCTATGGCCTGCCGGAGGCCTTCTACACCGACAACGGCTCACCCTGGGGCGATACGTCCGGCCTTCGTTGGACCGGACTGAAGGTATGGCTGCTCAAGCTTGGCATCAGGGTGGTGCACGCCAGGCCATGCCACCCACAGGCCCGCGGCAAGAACGAACGCTTCCATCGCACCTTGAAGGCTGAGGTCTTTGCCATGCGCCGCTTCCGCACGCTCCCGGAAGTCCAGCGCGCCTTCGATGCCTGGCGGCCGGTCTACAATCTGGAGCGCCCCCACCAGGGCCTCGATATGCACGTCCCCGCCGATCGCTTCCGGCCGAGTGCTCGTGCCATGCCGGCCCGCGTTCCGAACGTCGAATACGACAGTGGCGAGGTCGTGCGCAGGGTCTCATCGACAAGACCCTATATCTCCTTCAAGGGACGCTTCTGGAAAGTTCCGCAGGCCTTCGCCCGTGAACGCCTGGCCATCCGACCGCTGGATCGGGATGGCCACTACGGAATCTTCTTCGCCAGCTGGCAGGTCGCATCGATCGACTTGACCAATGGCCAACCTGTCAGTGATGTGTCCGAACAGGTGTCAGCGATGTCTCCGGGCTAAACACTTGTCCCGGGCATCCACGTTCTCGT
>NZ_LGHL01000492.1 GCF_001908205.1 Bradyrhizobium sp. NAS80.1 | reverse complement strand
ACTGTGTTCGCCGCCGCCTCGATGAAGAGTGCACTCGACGAGATCGACGCGGTCTACATCATCAAGACCGGCACCTGGATCACGGCGAGGTATGCCGCGAGTTCGGTGTTAGCAAGGCAGATCGAGCAGGGCGCGCCCGCCGATGTGTTTGTCTCCGCCGACACCGATTGGATGGACTATGCGATCAGCAAGAACACCATCAACGAATTCACGCGGGTCAATCTGCTCGGCAACAGCATCGTGTTGATCGCACCGAAGGATTCGAAGATCGATACTGTCAATATCGGCCCCGGCTTCGACCTCGCCAAGCTTGCCGGAGACGGCAGGATCGTGACCGGCGACGCGAAGTCGGTGCCGGTGGGCAAATATGCCAAGGCAGCACTGGAGAAGCTCGGCGCATGGCAAGCCGCTGAGCCGAAATTCGCGATGGCCGAGAGTGTGCGCACCGCGTTGACGCTGGTGGCACGTGGTGAGGCTGCTCTCGGCATAGTCTATTCGACCGACGCCAAGGTCGAGCCCGGCGTCAAAATCGTTGGCGCCTTTCCCGCAGATTCGCATCCCACGATTATCTATCCAGTGGCGGCAACGACGACCGCAAAGCCAAAGACGACCGAGTATCTCGCCTTCCTACGTTCGACGGCAGCGAAGAACATTTTTGAAAGGAACGGGTTCAAGTTCCTGGTAAGCCCATCAATGTGATGGGTTGCGGTCCGCCATTTGCAAACCAGCAGAATGGCCCATCTGCGACCTCGTGCGATGTCCTGCTTGATGCCGCTACTGAGGGCATAACGGACATGTTCAAGGGCCGGGAGTGCCTATCGCAGCTTCT
>NZ_LGHL01000491.1 GCF_001908205.1 Bradyrhizobium sp. NAS80.1 | reverse complement strand
CAAAACAAGTGTCCCCAAAATTGATCTGGGCAGGCCCCCTAAGCCCCGAGACGGAGGTAACGGTGCCATGGACGAGATCGAAGCAAAGACCATCCGCAAGATCATGTGGCGTTTGCTACCCTTCCTCTTCGTCTGCTACTTCGTCGCGTACCTCGACCGCGTGAACGTCGGTTTCGCCAAATTGCAGATGAACTCGGCGCTCGGCCTGTCGGAGGCCGCATACGGCTTCGGTGCGGGCCTGTTCTTCATCTCCTACTTCCTATTTGAAGTCCCATCTAACCTTGCGCTGGACAGGTTCGGTGCACGGCTCTGGATCGCCCGCATCATGTTAAGCTGGGGCGTCATCTCTGCTCTGTTCGCCTTCATCCTCCCGATCTCAGCGGCAACCGGGATCTCGACCGAGTGGGTGTTCTACATCCTCCGCTTTCTGCTCGGTCTCGCCGAGGCGGGTTTCTTTCCCGGGATCATTTTCTACCTGACCCTGTGGTTCCCTTCGATCTACCGCGCCCGGGTTGTCTCGCTGTTCATGCTGGCCATCCCTTTCTCGTCGATTGTGGGCGGACCGATCACCGGGGCTCTGCTGAACATCTACGGCGCTGGACTGGATGGCTGGCAATGGCTCTTCATCCTCGAAGCCTTGCCGTCGATCCTAATGGGCTTTGGAGTCGTCTTCTATCTGACTGACCGGCCAACGCTCGCGACGTGGCTCGCCAACGACGAGAGGAACTGGCTCGAACGACGGCTGGAGTCCGAGAGGCAGCACAAGGTGTCGGTCGAGCACGTCGGCATCCTCAAGGCGCTCACTGACCTCCGCGTCCTCGCCTGCGCGTTCGTCTACTTTTGTTTGAACGCGGCGAGCTATGGTGTGGCGTTCTTCTTGCCGACGATCATAAAGGACTTCGGCGTGAGCAATTTCCAGACCGGCCTGCTGTCCGCTGTGCCGTTCTTGTTTGGCGCCGTCGGGATGGTCCTCCTGGGCCGCAACTCCGACCGCACATTGAAGCGTCGGGAGCACGTTTGC
>NZ_LGHL01000490.1 GCF_001908205.1 Bradyrhizobium sp. NAS80.1 | reverse complement strand
TTGGAATCTGAATGGTCGTTGACACCGGCGCTGCGGCACGCGGCATTTCAACCAGAGACTCGTGCAGGCGAAAGAAGCGTGCGATGTGATGCGTGGAGGAGATTCCCACATCCAGGAAAAATGCACCGGCAGAGCCGCAACGCTCTCCCGTCGTCGTCGCGAGCGGCACGCCATGCATCATGCCGCTGATGGAAAACGCCTCGATCAGTGGCTTGCCGTTTGCGTCGCTCCATACGCGGCGCGTGTGGTTCTCGATAAATTCATGGTGCGAGGGACTCTCCGAAATCCCGTGCACGTCGGTCCATTGCCGAATGATGTCTTCACCGTTGGAAGGTCTCACGATGGGATCGTTAGCGCCATGCCATACTGAGATTTTCGGCCACGGCCCGCGATGTCTGGATGCGGCTCGTACGCGATTGCCAAGCGCTTGCGCGGCATGTCCCCGTTCGGTGAACATGGCCTCGAATGCTTGTTGAACGTTGCCTGCGCACCCATAGGGCAGTCCGGCAATGATGGCGCCGCCGGCAAAAACCTCCGGGTATGTTGCGAGCATAACCGAAGCCATGGCGCCGCCGGCCGAGAGGCCCGTCACGAAGACCTTTCGGCGGTCGGCAGCAAATGTCGCGATGGCGTGCTCGACCATCTCCCTGATCGAACGCGCCTCGCCGTGGCCGCGCGCGATGTCGTTTGGCAGGAACCACGAGAAGCAATTCTTCGGATTGTTCGCAGGCTGCTGCTGCGGATAAACGACCGCGAAGCCGAGGCTGTCGGCGAGCGACGACCAGCCGGTACCGTGGTCATACTCTGCGGCGTTCTGGGTGCAGCCATGGAGCGCAATAACCAACGGCGCCTTGGGCGGCAGCTCTTTGGGAGCGTACACGAACATACGAAGATTGCCGGGATTTACACCAAATCCGGTCAATTCTCGCAGCCGTGTCGCGCGGCCTGCTGGCGACACGCGAGCCTGTGCCGCGTTCTTTCGGGCCGCAGCAAGAAGATGTTCGAATTTGCTTCGAAACGCCTGAAGACGGGGAAGAATTTCGCGTAAATCGCGCATCGGGACCACTCCTATTTTGCATCGCAAAATATAGTTGTGCATCGCAACATGGCGAGCCTGAGGAACCGAGTCAAGAACCGAGCAG
>NZ_LGHL01000489.1 GCF_001908205.1 Bradyrhizobium sp. NAS80.1 | reverse complement strand
GCGGAGCTACTTCGGTTGTGGCTGGAGCTCACAATGTGACTGATTAGCTATCAGATCAATGATCTTGCGGAGGTTGGCAATGACGATCTCGCATCGATTTATCGAGACAAATGGCATTCGAATGCACCTGGCCGAAGCAGGGAGCGGCCCCACCGTGCTTCTCTGCCATGGCTTTCCGGAGTGCTGGTATTCGTGGCGGCACCAATTGGAAGCGCTCGCTGCCGCCGGATATCGCGCCATCGCGCCCGACATGCGTGGTTACGGGCAGACGGACAAACCGGATGCGATCGATCAATACACCCTATTGCATTTGACCGGAGACATGGTCGGATTGCTCGACGCGATCGGCACGGATCAAGCAGTCGTTGTCGGACATGATTGGGGAGCGCCGGTCGCTTGGCGCTGCGCTCTGTTTAGACCGGATCGATTTAGGGCCGTCGTTGGCTTGAGCGTGCCGTCTCCGGTGCGTGGTCCCGACCGACCAAGCACGGTCATGCCGAGGGCCGAAAAGCAGCGCTTCTATCAACTGTATTTCCAGACGCCGGGCGTTGCCGAGGCAGAACTCGAAAAAGACGTCCACAACGCAATCAAGACGACATTGTTCGCCCTATCTGGCGATGCGCCGGTTGAAGATCCTGCGTCGCTCACGATGCTTCCTAGTGAGGGGGGGTGGCTTGATGGGAAGCCTACAACCCAATCATTGCCGACGTGGCTCACGGACAGTGACATCGAATTTTACGTTGAGGAGTTCAAGCGCACCGGCCTTGGAGGAGGTTTGAATTGGTATCGCAACATTGATCGCAATTGGGAGTTGCTCGCACCATGGTCCGGCGCAAAGGTTCAGGTCCCGGCACTCTATGTCGTTGGCGATCGAGACGGGGTTTACAGATCGCCGAGTTGGAGCCATCTCGTCCCTAGCCTGAAACAGTTCGTGCC
>NZ_LGHL01000488.1 GCF_001908205.1 Bradyrhizobium sp. NAS80.1 | reverse complement strand
CTAAAGCGCTTCGCATCAGCTGCGGCAGGAAGAGACGGGTGGCGGCTTGTTCGCAGCGTGCGGCAAGAAAGGGGTGGCTATTGCCGCTTAAGGGGCACATGCTGCCTTCCGGCGCTAGCGCCGGCGCCAAACGTTTTCGCGAAAGGTAATGCGCGCATGACTATCCGCTCCCGACATGAAGTTGTCACCTTCAAACATCCGTTCCGGATCAGGGGAATCGATCGCCTGTTGCCCGCCGGCGACTACGAGGTCATTACCGATGAGGAGACGATCGAGGGCATTTCGTTCGAAGCGTTCCGCCGTGTCGCCACGATGATCAGCGTGCCCGCAGAAGGCTCGCGCGGACTGGTGACCGAGAGAGTCTCGATCGGCTCGGTCGATCTTGCAGACGCGCAGCGTATCGATGCGAGTGCTTCCGATGGCTGACGAACCACTCGACCTCGACAGTCACCGCGCGGCACATAGGGAAGGACTGCTGTCGGGGTACCGACCGCTCTGTGTGCTCTGTCGACCGCGAGCGCGGAGCAGGCATACGAACGTCCGCTGGTCGATCCGCTTGAGGCTGGTTCGTCCCCACAGCGGGCGCGAAAGTTTTCAAAGAGTTTCGACTAGCAATCGGATGGCTGACGCCATATGTTATTAGCATCGCTGATCGTAAAAAGGCTTCAGCGACTGAGAGACCGTACCGCGCTCCCGCCATCCGACAGGAGGGAGCCCATGAGTTCGATCCTTTATCCATTGCATTTTCAGCGAAGATTCGAGCGCCGCTGGGCCTCAAGAATGGTCAGCGACGGGCCGCGCCGCTCTCCATCACAAGGGACCAGCACCTGTACCTGCGGACACCTCATTATTGCTCCGGTCAGTTCGACCTATTTGCCCGCTGGGGTTGTCAACAAATGGCGTTGTTCCGCTTGCGGTAATGACTGGGAGACGATTGCTGATCCCGGCGTGGGCTCAACGAAGACAGCTCAATGAGCAAGTGGGCAGCGTCGTGCTCGGCAAAGCCAGCGCGGCGATGAAGTGAAGCCGCCTCATAAAGGCGGCTCTGATACACCGGCGTAAGAGCAGCGATCGCACGGCTCGACTTCAAGCAAGGAGGCTCTTTTGAACGGCAATATATTCAACAGCAAGGGTATTCACGTCGCTGTCATAGTGGGTCGAGAGATTTTCGCCCCTAATGGTACGAAGCTGTATGACCTCAAAGGGATCAACATCTACCGGTTGTCCGGAGAGTTGATTGGTCATCTCAATGAGGCGAGCGGTTCGGACAAGCGGCTCGATAAAGCGACCGACCGCTTGTTCACGTAGTCACCCCAGGCGCGAACTGTCGATGCACGAGAGCGTCACGCCGAATGTCCGATAGGGGTGGTGGACTCAACCGGTCGGTGCAACACTCTAATCCTTTAGCAGAGATGGAGTGTGGGCATGAAGCAGCGACGTCGCATCTATTATTCTGCGGTTCAG
>NZ_LGHL01000487.1 GCF_001908205.1 Bradyrhizobium sp. NAS80.1 | reverse complement strand
TACGAGGGAGAAGAAAGCTCGCGCAACATTTTCTACACGGGAGCAGCGCCGAATCAGCAGGCAGTTCCGGCCGTTCGATATCTGATGAGCAAGGACGGAGGCGAAGTTCGCAGATGGGTTCTGCTGGGGACCGACGCCGTTTTTCCACACACGACGAACCAAATCTTGAGCGCGTTTCTCGCCGCGCAGGGCGTATTGCCAGACGACATTACGACGATTTATACGCCGTTCGGCTATTCCGAATGGCGAGGGATCGTCGAGAGGATCAAAGCCTTCGGTTCGCAGGGAAAAAAGACGGCGGTGATATCAACCGTTAGCGGAGATGCAAATACGTACTTCTACAGGGAACTCGCAGACCAACAGGTAGACGCCAACGCAATTCCAGTTATGTCTTTGTCCGTCAGCGAGCGCGAATTACTCGGCGCGGACATTTTCCCCGTCGGGCACCTAGCCGCCCGGAACTACTTCCAGTCGATCAACTCAGCAGAAAACAAAGCATTCATGAGAATGTGGGCTGACTTCAACCAGCAACGAGACAAAATCACGAATGACCCGATGGAAGCCACCTTCATTGGCTTCAGGATGTGGGCGCAGGCCGTTGTTCAGGCGGGGACCACCGACGTGAATGCCGTCCGGCAGGCCATGTACAGCCAAAGAATAAAGGCGCCGAGCGGCTTCGAAGTCGCGATGAACACCAATCATCATCTTTCCAAGCCAGTGATGATAGGAAGAGTAAACTCTTCCGGGACCTTTGATGTCATTTGGCAATCAATCAATCCGGTCAGGGCGGATGCCTGGAGCAAGTACGTCCCGGACAGTGCCAAACGCACCGCGGATTGGACGTTTCCTTGGGTCTGCGGTGGATGCATCGAGCCAACGTTCAAAGATTGGTGACGGTCTCTTCGTTTCGGACCGATGTCCGGGCATTCCGATCACGCGCTGAAGACTTTAGATGTCTGCAATGGCCCTTTGCGACATATTGCGGTGCCACGCCGTTTCGGTCGCAAGCGGGACGAAGCGGACACCGGATGTCGGTCATGATCGGTGGGGTTCGTCGCGAATGACCCTGGCTGTTCTCTAATTCCGGGCCTGCGGTCAAGACTCTCCAAACACATCCTTGCCGGGTTCATGGTTCTCTCCGCGGTAGGGGCATGCCCTCCGCATGATGGCGTAGGATGA
>NZ_LGHL01000486.1 GCF_001908205.1 Bradyrhizobium sp. NAS80.1 | reverse complement strand
GGAATCTTCACTTTGCGGCGTTGGTCGGAGCGGCCATGTGTTCGGCCTGTTTGCGCGGTTCACTTGACCGCTGGCCATAATGCCCTCCGCGGATCAGGTCCCGATCAACAGCACGCATTCGAAGATGCCATGGCCCATGTGGGTTGTCCTGATCGCCGGATCGACCGGCGCTGCATTAAGTGCTGTTCGTCCTTCCAACCGTTACGTCACACCGGCGTGTCCGGCTGTGGTCTCGTTTACGCCGTGAGAGCGGCGGGTTCCTTGTAGCGTTCGTTCCTGGCCATCATCGCCCATGCGATCCTGGCGAGTTTGTTGGCGAGCGCGATCGCAGCGACCTTGGTGGGGCGCCGCGCCAACAACGCGGCGAGCCAGGGCCGATGCCCCGTGCCGTGGATCTTGGCATAGCGGATCACGGCGAGTGCGCCGGCCGTGAACAGGCTGCGCAAATAGCGATCGCCTTGCTTGCTGATACTGCCAAGCCTGTCCTTGCCCCCGCTCGAGTTCTGCTTCGGCACGAGCCCAACCCAAGCCGAGAAGTCCCGTCCCGATCGGAAGGCCTTGGCATCGGCAACGCTCGCGACCAGCGCTGTTGCCAGCGCCGGCCCGACGCCGGGGATCGCGTCCAACTGTTTGCTCGTCGCGCTTGATCGATGCCAGGCGATGATGCGTCGGTCGAACTCCAGGATTTGGGCCTTCAGGGCCCGCAACTGACTGCCGAGCGCCGCAAGACACGCGCGGGCCACCTCCGGGAGCCGGTGATCGGCTGGATCGGCGACGACTTCCAGCAGTTGCTCGACACCCCGGCGTCCGACGGGGGCGACAATCCCGAACTCGGCAAGATAGGCGCGGATTGAATTGATGACGGCAGTCTGCTGGCGAATGAAGAGATGACGCGCGCGATGAAGCATCAGACAGCTCTGTTGCTCGACCGTCTTGGTCGGCACAAACCGCATGGTGGGCCGCGTGACCGCCTCGCAAATCGCCTCCGCGTCCGTGGTGTCGTTCTTCTGCCGTTTGAGTAGAGTCGAGGAGAGGCGCGGTGATGCGCTTGTTGCGCGTTCCGTTTCCTCTCCCCGCTCATCAAACCGGACGTGCAGTTTTCCCGCATCCGGCTTTCCGACAGGTTTCGTCA
>NZ_LGHL01000485.1 GCF_001908205.1 Bradyrhizobium sp. NAS80.1 | reverse complement strand
CGCCCGACTTGATGTTCAGCCCGGGGACATGACCGACGGGTGTTCGGGGACATAGCCGACACTTTCTCCGCTCGCCAAGTCGATGATAGCGACTGGGTGGGCGGCAAAGAAGACCCCGTATTGCGCGCTGTTTGCCGAGGGTCGGATGGCAAGGCGCTCGCCGCAGAAGGCCTGCGGTACTTTCCAAAGGCATCCCTTGAAGCTGACATAGGCCTTGGTCGTGGAGACGCGGCGCACGATCTCATGGCTATCGTATTCGACCTCAGGCAAGCGGTCGGGCATAGATCGCTGGCTCGGCCGATATCGACTGGCCGGGACCTGTTGTCCGAGCGCCTCATGTGGCCGTTCGAAGTTGTACAACGAGGTTTGAGAACGCCCACAGGACCGTTCTTCGCAAGGTTCTTTATCGGCATCATCCCTGGTTTGGTCGCCGAGTTTGCATTCATGGTGCCGTCGACAAGGATGGTTTTGTCGTCTTCCGCTGCACGCCGGAAGAGTCGCAAGCAGGCCGGGGGCTTGAAGTGCCGGCCTGGATGTTCGACCGGACGGCATGCCCTGACCTCGGGCTGTTGGCAGCTCAACCGTATGTCAGCATCGAGGCACTCGCGGCGCTCTCCGCGCTGTTCGATCTGGCGTTGAAGGATCAAACGCCATCAGCCGCCCTGTTTTCTGGCGCATCCGGAGCCTCTCACGACCAGAATCGGGGAGGGACTCATGTCACGCGAGACGGCAAGGCCAGGGAGCGGATGCCGACACAAGCGACAAGCGCGTCCGCAACAGCAGATGGATCTGTTCGGGAGCAGCCTGTCGAACGGCGCCATCGGCGCTCCCGCATGGTCGGAGCTGCCGGCGGAAGCGCGGTCGGCGCTCACGATCCTGATGACGCGGTTGATCCTCGACCATGCTGCGACGACAGCGACGCCGCGCGCGAAGGAGGCTGATCATGATCTCTGACAAGGTCAGGCCTCATCATTTGCAGCGCAAGGCGATTCTTTACGTGCGTCAATCCTCAGCACATCAGGTCTTGCACAATCGTGAGAGCCGCGCACTGCAATACGCCATGCGGGACCGGCTGATGGCGCTCGGCTGGTCAGAGGTCGAAGTGATCGATGATGATCTCGGGCGTTCAG
>NZ_LGHL01000484.1 GCF_001908205.1 Bradyrhizobium sp. NAS80.1 | reverse complement strand
ACCAATGCTCACTCGTTTGAGATGGTTGCGCATGGACCGCCCCAAGCCCCCTTCCCACCACAGATTTGGCCCTTCAGAGCCGTCAGCGCTTCGCCGCATCCGGCGCGAAGAGCGCGCCATGGAGGCAGTCGCCATCCATTTCCCGGGTCTGGGCGGCCCTGTGTACACCCACGAGAAGGTCACGCTGTCCGTGGTCGCGAAGAGCATCGCGCGCCTGGTCGGGCACCGATTTGTGGGCGAATTCGATCCGAAGGCACATGTCGCGGCCGATCTTTTCTTCGTTCCCAGCGACACGCTAATGCTGGATGAGGCCCAGGTCCTTGGAATTCATTCTTCGCAGCAGCTCTATGGCGCGGTCGTGCCATACCCCTTCGTCAAGACCAAAGCGATCACACACGGTTTGGTGGGCGCACATGCGCCACATCCCCGTGGCTGGTCATCAGCATTCACGGATAGCATCCAAAGTGCGGTTCTTCCGGGCTACACGACGTTTTGCGCTGAGGATGCAACATGGGCCGCCGATCGGCTCTTTACCCTTGGAAGGGTCCGCCTGAAGGAGCCACTGGGCGATGGCGGCCACGGACAAACCACTGTCGCGAGCATGGCCGAACTGGAAGCGTATCTAGAGAATTTTCCGGCTGAGAAGCTCGCCGCTCATGGCCTCGTGATCGAGACCAACCTGCGTCGCGTCGTCACCCGAAGCGTCGGGTGCACGGCCATCGGAGATCGCTCGATCGCTTATCACGGCACACAGCGGACGATTGCGAACAATCACGGACTCCCAGTCTACGGGGGCTCGCACCTCATCTGTGTTCGGGGCGGCTGGTCAGAACTCGATAGTCTTCCCATGGCTGCCGAAGAGCGGCTCGCCGTAAACCAAGCTCGAACATATGACCGCAACGCTGCCAGATATCCCGGCTTCTTGGCCTCACGCCGCAACTACGACGTCGGACAAGGTATCGACGGTCGCGAACAGTGGCGATCCGGCGTGCTTGAGGCTTCCTGGCGCTCGGGTGGAGCGAGCACTGCCGAGCTCACTGCTCTGACTGCATTCGCCAATAATCCGGGCCTACAGGTGGTCGAGACCGCGTCCGTCAAGGAATACGGAAAGCCACGCAAAATCCCGGCTGGCGCAGCGATTCATTTCCATGGTGATGATCCCGAGGAGGGTCCGTTGACCA
>NZ_LGHL01000483.1 GCF_001908205.1 Bradyrhizobium sp. NAS80.1 | reverse complement strand
CAGTATGGGCCGCCGCTTCTTGGCCATCATGGTCTCCCAGGGACATGACTACTGAGGGCCCTTCGTGACTGGCCCTTTTGCGGAGCACTTCTGATACACGTTGAGAGTCGCGAACTCAGAACCGATGGAAATACGATTCAAATCTTCTGAGCGAAGGATCAAATTCGAAGGTGTGGGTTGGGTCTGTCCTTGCCCGATGCACTTCAAACGAGCAGAATAAGTTGGCCTGTTTGTGCCAGGCGTTTCGCTCACATTGATAACGCTGCATGAAGTCTGCGAGCTTGTGTAGGATTTGCCTGACAGAGTAATGATCGATTGATCTGCCACGTTAGCACAGGCATCGGCGTTTGGCGCCCATGCTCCCCAGAAAGACTTCGGAATCTCCGCGAGCCGTTTCACATCGGCGACAGCCGGACGTGATCTGATCAACATCGTGGCGGACACACCGACAATCAGCGCGATGATGATGCCGGTCGCGTATTTCATGCCCCTGGCAACTCGCTCCTTGCTATCCGAGTCATCCGTCGCGGTCATGTTGTTCACGGAAATCGCGTTTTCTGACCTTCCGCAAGTGCACCCTGCGCGCCATCTGCAAGCGTTGACCCGGGTCACTTCCGGTCTCGTGCGGCGCAGCAAAACTACATCTCTATTCCATCACCTCGTCGGCGCTTCTCGCTCATGCTGCAGTCACATTGGCGGCGTTAGTCCATCCCGCCCGACGCGCCAGGCGCGACCCTGCAATGTTCCATCGGGCTGCTTGGTCGCGATGATGAGGACTTTCGCGCCCGGCTTGAGATCGCTCTTGTCTCCCGGGGCGTAAGCGACGATGGGTGCATCGGCGGGGACGAAGATTTTCTTCTCCCCGTCCTTGTATTTTAACGTCAACGTGCGCCCATCAACAGCAGCAGCGATCTGTTCAACATTCGCGTTCGTCATCGTGCTCTGGGGCCGAAGATCCCACGGATAGTGTCCTTCACCAGTCCCGCGCATGGCCTCTGGGAAAATGTGTACTTCGAGTGCACTCAAGCTGCCGTCGGCCTTGGGCATGGCGGTAACGCCGACGAACGAGCCCTCCTTGATATCGGAAAGCGACGCCTTGACGATGCCGGCGATCTGCGGCTTTTCGGCAAGCGTCACCTTTAGTTCGGCTCCGTCGCGTGTCTTAACCACGTAGGTAGCGCTATCGATGACGCCTTCGATGGTGCCACGCACCCGTACCGGCGGAGGCTCCTGAGCCCATGCCACGGGCGCCGCCAGAATGGCGGCAAAACCAATCATTCGCAGCGAATACGCTATCGTGCGAGACATCGCTTCCTCCCTGATCGATTTGGAGCACTGGCTTGGCAGCTGCCAGGATGACCCTCGACGACCGGGTCAATTCCATCTCGCGCGCTAGGGATTTCGAGGAACTCTGCCGATCCCTGCGGCATTTGATAGCTGCCAGGACCTAGATTACCACAGTTGCCCCATGTGGGAACCAGGAAGCGCGGCGGACGCGACCCTCGGCGGGGCGGGTTTCGCAAAGGCGAAAGAGTCGGTTCAGCTCGATGTCCGGGTGCCCCATTGGATCAACGCCGTAGCGATGCTTGCGGTGATAGGCTTTGGAAATCTGCGGCCGCTGAGGAGACCAGAGATGTCTCGCTCGAGATCATCGGTGCCCGGGATCGACGCCGAACTGCTGGCCAAGGACGCTGTCAAACTCCTGCCCGAGCCAACCCGTCGCGCCTTCCTGCGGGCCGGCGCAGGCGCTGGCGCGCTCGCCTTTCTGACAGGCTGCGACATCATCGATGGGCCGTCGGTTGAGAATGCGCTGCGCACCGTGTCTCGCTTCAATGATCGGATGCAGGCGCGGCTATTCAACCCGAACCGACTTGCACCGACCTATCCAGAAGCCGCGATCACGCGTCCTTTCCCGTTCAATGCGTATTATCGCGAGGAGAATGCACCCGATATTGACGAAGACGATTACAAACTCTTGATCGACGGTTTGGTCGACGACAAACGGCCGTGGACGCTCGATCGGCTGTACGCGCTGCCCCAGGAGACACAGATCACCCGCCTTGTGTGCGTCGAGGGCTGGAGTGCGGTTGGAAAATGGACGGGAACGCCGCTCCGCGAATTTCTCCGCCGGATTGGCGCCGATACGCGGGCAAAGTACGTGCATTTCACCTGCGCCGAAGGCTATTCGAGCTCCATCGACATGGCCACGGCGCTGCATCCGCAGACGCAGATGACCTTCAAGTACGATGGAGAGGTCCTGCCGCCGAAATACGGTTTTCCGATGCGCCTGCGCATTCCGACCAAGCTCGGCTTCAAAAATCCAAAGCACGTCATCGGGCT
>NZ_LGHL01000482.1 GCF_001908205.1 Bradyrhizobium sp. NAS80.1 | reverse complement strand
ATGGACATCGCACCGGCCAGATAACCAAACTGACGACGCGTCCAATCTGTCATCGCCGCTGGGTTTCCTTTGCTCGTGCCGCGAAATAGCGCGCCAGGATCGCGATTTCTTCGTTGCTGAACGAGCGCGCCATTGTTTGCATGATCGGACCGGAGCGCTCGCCCGACTTGAAGGCTGTCATGACGGTGACAAACTGCTCCTCGCTCAGTCCGACAATCGACGGGAGGCCCCTGTCATGGCCTTCGAGGCGATGACAAGCTGCGCACGTGGCTGCCAGTTGGGCGCCCTCATCATTGTCTGCCGCGAAGCTGCGCTCCGCGACGCAAATTGCCAAGCTCGCGGCCATCGAGAGCGCAATGATCTCGGTCGAGCCGCCCGGCATCAGCCGACCGTGAGTTGGTGGGTCAGCGCGTAGGTCTGGCCGCCATCCTCCTCCCAGATGAACTCCAGCCGGCCGCTCTCAGTCGCGCGCAGGTAAAACTCAATGTAGGGGTTGGCGGCCATGGCCTCGTGCAAATCGACGCCGAAGACGACAATGTCATTGTAGCGGCAGGCAAACTTGTTGATGATCTTGCGCGGGATCACCTCGCCCTGAGGGTCATGCCGCAGCCCCGTTTCCATTTGATGGCTGATCAGGGCTTTGACCTGAAAGATTTCGTCCTTTGCCGCAACGCTTGGCACTTGCACGCGTGGTGTCGGGGTGAGCATTCTTGCCTCCCTCTGGGAGATCTCAGGCGCAGCCGTTGGTCGCGACCTCGACCCATGTCTTGGTCATCAGGAGTGCACCGTCGTTCATTTCCGCCACCGCCAGGACGTATTGTGGTTCGGCCAGGCGGATCCGTGTCGACACTCTCGACTCGCTGCGTTGCGGCACGAAGTGAAAGCGAGCAACCTCAATGAGCGGATTGCGCGGCGCGAACACGCGAACCTGACGC
This sequence comes from Bradyrhizobium sp. NAS80.1, assembly GCF_001908205.1. Classification (GTDB taxonomy): domain Bacteria; phylum Pseudomonadota; class Alphaproteobacteria; order Rhizobiales; family Xanthobacteraceae; genus Bradyrhizobium. Next base: position 477 of record NZ_LGHL01000482.1, on the reverse strand, counting down.
ACGTGGTCCGCTTCAGTCATTGGGCTATCGATCTCGAGCGAGAGAGGCACGGTATAACCGTTTGGGAACTTGCTCGGCATCACGAGGTGAACGCGATCAGACTCTACGGGAGTCTTTCGAGTGAGTTGCCTGACGATCGCAACACCGTCGTCGCTGTCACTCGCATCCGCCGACGAAGTGAAGACACCGCCCGCAAATCCAGCCCCCGCCGCAGCGGCGGCCGTCAACACCGCACGGCGCGTGATACTCGCTGTCTTGGTTTCTGCCGCCACGCCAACCTCCTCGTGCCGACGTGGACCACCAACCACGATAAGACACTATCCCACGATCGGGCGTGCTCACAAGGCGAAGTTAATGCGATGATTTGGCCGCAATGCCCTTGCAGGCGTTGATCGCCTATCAGTCGTGAGGACCCGCTCCTTGACGGGTGGCGATTGTGCAACGCAGCGCCGCTCAAAAGTCAATGTCGGCTCCGTG
>NZ_LGHL01000481.1 GCF_001908205.1 Bradyrhizobium sp. NAS80.1 | reverse complement strand
TGATGATCTCGGGCGTTCAGCCGCCGGCGGGGTACAACGCGCCGGTTTTGAGCGGATGGTAGCGGAGGTTTGCCTCGGTAAGGTTGGTGCGGTTTGCGCCCGCGAGGTCTCGCGCTTCGCTCGCAACAGCCGCGATTGGCAGCAACTCATCGAGATGTGCCGCGTGGTCGATACCGTTCTGGTCGATCAGGAGACCATCTATGCGCCGAGGCACGGCAACGACCGCCTGCTGCTCGGGCTCAAGGGCAGCCTCAACGAGTACGAGCTGGATCTGTTGCGCCAGCGCTCGCTTTCGGCCCGCTACGAGAAGGCGCGCCGGGGCGAGCTGGTTGTGGCAGCGCCCGTCGGCTTCGTGAAGGCTGGCGACCGTTATGAGAAGGATCCGGATCGGCGTGTCCAGGAAGCGATCAAGCTGGTGTTCGACAAGGTCGAGGAACTGGGCAGTGCCAGACAGGCGCTCTGCTGGCTCCACGAGTACAACCTCGATCTGCCGGTGAAGCAGTCCAACGGCGACACGGCCTGGCGGCAACCGAGTTACTCCACCATCCACCGGATCATTGAGAACCCGGTCTACGGCGGCGCCTATGCTTATGGTAAGACGGCTGTGGCGGCCGGATACACCGCCGAGGGCGTAAGCGTGAAGATCCGCCGCAAGAGGCGGAACGAATGGTTGACGTTGAAGCCCAATACCCACGACGGGTATGTGAGCTGGGAGAGGTTCGAGGCGATCCGCGCCATGGTCAGCAGCAACGTTCCCACTGGTCGACATCACGGCGCGCCCAAGCATGGAGACACGCTGCTGCCCGGTCTGATTCGGTGCAAGCGCTGTGGCCGCAAGCTCACAGTCCGGTACACAGGCATGAAGCACCATATCCCGCGTTACAGCTGCAGCCGCGCCTGGATGGACAATGGCGGCCCTCTCTGCCTCTCCTTCGGCGGATTACGCGTCGATGATGCAATCGAGGAAGCACTGCTTGGGGTTGTCGGCCCAGGCGCTATCGCCGCTGCAACCGCTGCCGCCAAGGAAACCGAAGAACGACAGGATCAGGTGCGCGATGCTCTCAGTCGCGATCTGCAAGCGGCGCGCTATGCCGCAGACCGGGCTTTCCGGCAATACGATGCCGCCGACCCCGCGAACCGGCTCGTGGCGAGTGAACTTGAAGCGCGCTGGAACGGGGCGCTCGCTCACGCGGCGGAGGTCGAAGGCAAGATCGCTATGCATGATGCGGCGACGCCCGCATCCATTGCTGATCCAGCTTCGCTCGGCGTTCTGGCCTCAAACCTCAAAACGGTCTGGGATGCGCCGACGACGGATGCCCGCCTCAAGAAGCGCATTGTGCGCACCCTCATCCATGAGGTCGTGGCCGACATCGACGATGCGGCCTCCGAGATCGTCCTCATCGTCCACTGGGTCGGCGGCGTGCACAGCGAGATACGCCTGCCCAAGCGCCGGCGCGGCCAGCGTAACAGCACCTCCGCCAACATTATCGAGGCTGTGCGCCGACTGGTGCTGATTGCTGGCGACGATCTGATCGCCGGCCTCCTCAACCGCAACGGCCTCAAGACGGGCAACGGCAATCGTTGGACCCGCGAGCGCGTCACGTCGCTACGCTCCTATCACCACATCCCGGTATTTAAGCCCGCCGATGACGGGATCGAACCCTGGCTCAACCTTAGCCACGCCGCAAAGCTCCTGAAGATCGCGCCCAAGACGCTCCGCCTGGCCGCTGAAGCCGGCGAGATCGAGGCCCTCCATCCGCTGTCGGACGGCCCGTGGATCTTCGCCCGCGCCTCGCTGATAACAACTGCTGCTCAATCTATCGCCGAACGAGCGCGACAGAACCCAAAATACCCCACGGGATCGCATCCCAATCAGCAAAGTCTCTTCTCTTCAACAACATAGACAGATGGGTGTTCTGATGCGCGGTTGTAGACTTCCCGCCAGGCGTCGAAGGCGCGCTGTGTCTCTGCGAGATCGCGAAA
>NZ_LGHL01000480.1 GCF_001908205.1 Bradyrhizobium sp. NAS80.1 | reverse complement strand
TCCTCGCACATCCTGATTTTGTGCAATTCGTCGAGGATGCGATGACGCATCCTTCGCATCCGCAGCTGTTCGGCGTCAAGCAAATGGGTGGCGGACTGGCGTCGTCGATCCTGAGAGCCTGGGATGGTGCCGACCAATACGACGGAAACACCCGCGATGAACGAGGGCGGAATTTCCTCTTCCGGTTGAGGAAATTCAAACTGGGCGGACAATTTGGCGTTTACGTCCTGATGGTCGCGCAGCAAGACGATTTTGTCAAAGATATTAAGAGATTGAACCGGGTCGGGCTGATCATCGCATCGATCGCCAGTGTCGCCTTTGTGCCGGCTGTCTGGTTTTTCGGCAGCAAGATGTCCCGTTCCATAAAGGCGATAACGGCCCAGGCGGCCAAGCTGCAGACGATGGGTGCCCCCGAGAGCTCGCCGATCGGTTCCTACATCAGGGAAATTTACGAACTCGGCCTCACCGTAAGCCTCGCCGAGCGCGCAATATGGTCGTTCTCGCGTTTCGTTCCCAAGGAGTTGGTCAGGCGAGTCGTCGACAATTCGATTTCCACGGAGCTAGGCGGCGTTAGGCAAGAAATCACCGTCCTCTTCACTGACGTTCGCAACTTCACGACCATTGCCGAGGCTTCGGACCCCGATGCGCTGATGCGCCAGACGTCCCGTTATTTCACTGCGCTGACGGAGGCCTTCCTTGTTGAAGGCGGCACGGTGGACAAGTTCATCGGCGATGCAGTGATGGTTTTCTGGAACGCCCCGAATTTACAGCCCGATCACGTCGAGCGTGCCTGTCGGGCGGCGCTTGCAGGTAAGTTGGCCAGCGAACGCCTCAACGCTCAATTCGAGGCCGAGGGCTTGCAGTCGTTTTTCACGCGGTTCGGCATTCATGTTGGCGAGGCCGTGGTCGGCAATCTCGGCTCGGCCGAACGGATGAATTACACAGCGCTTGGCAGCACAACAAACTTGGCGTCCCG
>NZ_LGHL01000479.1 GCF_001908205.1 Bradyrhizobium sp. NAS80.1 | reverse complement strand
GTAGAAGGGTAGAGTAGGCGATGAGCGCCAGTTCCGCCTTACGGCGGATGGTTTCTCATCGCCTCTCGCCGAACCGGACATGCGCCTTTCGGTACGCATCCGGCTCTCCAGAAGATATTGCAAAAGGAGGCGGTTTCATCCAACCAAGGAGAAATCGGGTTATCGAAGTCCAAGCGAGAACATACTGCTCGCGTTGTCCTTCTCGCCAAAGACGCCTTGTCGGGCGGCGACTGCTCGGTCCAAAAAACCGCATCATGTCGCGTGCCCGCGCTTTCCGGTACTTCTTGCGAAGCCAACACCAGATGCGGCGTGTCACGAACCAGTCAATAGCCGTGAACACTTTGCCCGCTCTGGCGCAGTGGCGATAGTAGCCAGCCCAGCCGCGAAGGATGAAGTTCAGTTCTTCGAGTTTCTGACTAAGGGTCACTAGGTTCGTATTGACCTTTGTGAGTACCTTGATCTTGTGACGCAAATCAGCGGCTTTTGCTTTAGGGATTTCTACACGGGGAAAATATCCGTATCGTTTGTCCCATCGCATCGCGACGTGGAATCCGAGAAACTCAAATCCCTCTGTCACTGGCGTGATCTTTGTCTTTTCCGGTGACAGTTCGAGGCCCGTAATCTGACGTAGGTAGTTAGCCAGCGCTTCTTTCTCTGCGATGGCATCCTCCTCAGTCCCAGACACTAGAACAACGAAGTCATCAGCATATCGGATCGGGAAGAACACGCAGCGTCCTGCCTTGTGATCCCGACCCCGTGCTCCTCGTGCCGCCGCTGCCCCATCGCTGAGGCGGCGGTCCTGGAGTTTTGACCGGTGATACGTCCATCTTTCGTAGCGTTCCTCGATTGCGCTAAGCGCGATGTTGGCAAGCAACGGGGAGATGATCCCACCTTGAGGCGTGCCGTTGTCTGTGCGCAGGAATTGATCCTCCGCCAGAACTCCGGCTTTCAGAAACTTTCCGACCAACCCCACGACCCGCCGGTCGGCCACGCGTGTGCGCAGCCTGTCCATGAGATGGTGATGGTTGATGTTGTCGAAACAGCCCTTTATGTCGCCTTCAATGATCCAGTTGTACGGCATTCGGTGCCGTCGGCTATCCTGATCCCGCTTTCGCGGTTGCAGGGATTGCCTGATATGCTCCAAGGCGCCGTGCGTGCTTCTGCCGGGGCGAAACCCGTAGGAAACAGGCCAGAATTGCGCCTCGAAGATTGGCTCGAGAACTGCTTTGACCGCGCCTTGAACGACGCGGTCCTTTACCGTGGGAATGCCCAAGGGCCGGAATTGCCCCGGTTTACCGGGTTTGGGAATGAGCTTCCGCCTTGAAGGACTCGGATGGTATGTGCCCGAGCGCAATTCCCGCCGAATGCCTTCAAGAAACGTCCGCTCACCTATCGTTTGCCGGATGCGATTCACGGTAATCCCGTCGACGCCGGCGGAGCGCTTACCTTTGTTGGTAGAGACGCGCCGCCAAGCGTGGCGGATCATGCGGTCGTCAGTAAGCCAACCCCATAGATCCCGCCACGTTTCGTCGGGATTTGCCTTGCTCTGCTGATAAAGCCTGCGTTGAACGTCGAGTACCCAAGCCTCATCGGCCTGATAATCCATGTCCACAGATCGCTTCCCCGTCATGCAGACCTATCATCTTCCTGCTTTCCTTCGCCCCGTGCGCGGCTTTCCCGTGCCCTGACTACTATGAAAGCTCCGCCCTCGGTGTCGTCCATCTTCTGCCGTCGCGACTAGCCCGATTCCGTGCCGGGCAGACGATCCGAGTTCCCGTGTTCCGATCTCCAACCATTGTGCCGTTAGGCGGTGAGCTCTACCCCTGGCGATACTGGAGACAGGCTGAGAGAGCCGTTCCTGTCTCGGGCACGTTGCACGTGTCCAGCAGCAGAGATGGACTGAGCCCTGCCGCTTCTAATCGCGTTACCTCCAGTGCCATCACACCTGAGGAGGCGTTATCGATAAATACAGAGGCTTCCGGCGCTCACTTCGTTGTCTCGCCATAGACACTGCGGTAGCCCGGCCTGCGAGTGGTGGCTCGCATCCGATACAGTTAAGGCTGATCTGCTTATGGCACCCAACCGGCGACGCCCGGTCGAGCTTTTCAGCCCCCTTTCGACTGTCGCTCTAGCAGTCGAGACGACATTTCAGCCGTCGGTAGGAAATCAGCGAGCGTAAGAGGTGCTACTTAAATCATGTTTCACCTCTCTA
>NZ_LGHL01000478.1 GCF_001908205.1 Bradyrhizobium sp. NAS80.1 | reverse complement strand
GAAAGGTGATCGTTCCGCCCTAGTGTCCTGAGTCACAAGTTCGCAATCATAGATTCGCAGTAGATTCGCGTCGCTGTGCCAAGGATGGAGGCAAACAGCGACGGAGTCTCCAATGCCGATCCAGCAACTTGCCCCCCTGATATTGAGCGACGACGAGCGCGCCGAACTGACGTCGCTGACGATGCGGCGGAAGACGGCGCAGGCGCTGGCTCTGAGAGCCCGGATAGTGCTGACCTGCGCGGAAGGTGGTCAGAACACGGAAGTGGCGGCCAAGCTGGGGCTGGACCGGCAGACCGTAGGCAAGTGGCGGCGGCGTTTTATGGAGCAGCGCGTGGCCGGGCTGCACGACGAGCCGCGCTCCGGCGCGCCGCGCACGATTGACGATGCCCGCATCGAAGCCGTGATCGTGAGAACGTTGGAGAGTTGTCCTGAGAACGCCACTCATTGGAGCTCTCGCGACATGGCGAAGACCAGCGGCCTATCGGTATCGACGGTACAACGCATCTGGCGGGCCTTTGGGCTCCAGCCGCACCGGATGGAGACGTTCAAGCTCTCGACCGATCCGAACTTCGTGGCCAAAGTGCGCGATGTCGTGGGCCTCTACGTCTCACCGCCGGAGCGCGCCATCGTTCTGTGTGTGGATGAGAAGTCCCAAATTCAGGCGCTGGACCGTAGCCAGCCGATGCTTCCGATGCGTCCCGGCCAGGCGGCCCGAAGGAGCCATGACTACAAAAGGCATGGCACCACATCGCTGTTCGCTGCCCTCGATATTGCCACCGGACGGGTCATTGGCAAGTGCTATGGGCGCCACCGCACCGCCGAGTTCCGCAAGTTCCTTGACGAAATCGAGGCGGCCGTACCGCGCGAACTCGACGTCCATCTCGTCATGGACAATTACGTCACCCACAAGACCCCAATGATCCGGAGATGGCTGGCCAAAAGGCCACGTTGGCACGTGCACCTGACCCCGACCAGTTCGTCATGGCTCAACCAAGTCGAGCGCTTCTTCGCGCTCCTCACCGATAAGAAGATCCGGCGCGGCGTCTATCGCAGCGTAGCCGCCCTCAGGGCCGATATCGCCTCGTTCATCGAGCGACACAACGCCGATCCCAAACCGTTCCGATGGACCAAATCCGCCGACGACATCCTTGCTTCCATCGAGCGCTTCTGTCGTTACAATGCCCCCGCAAAACACGACCCAATGCTGCGAACTTCTGGTTCAGGASGACACTAGCGCGTCGCCAGCACCACGGCTGCGAGTGTGAAGATCAGCGCGGCGATCTGCCCTGCCGCCAAAGGAGCTATCGCCGCATTCACGCGGGCGCTGGCGGTTGAA
>NZ_LGHL01000477.1 GCF_001908205.1 Bradyrhizobium sp. NAS80.1 | reverse complement strand
TCCACGCGATCCTTCCGCTCCCTGACCTCGATTTCGGTCGCCCCGCCGACGTGAATCACCGCTACGCCGCCGGCGACCTTGGCGAGCCGCTCCTGGAGCTTCTCACGATCGTAGTCAGAGGTGCTCTCCTCGATCTGCAGCTTGATCTCAGCAATGCGAGCCTCGATCTCGGCCTTCGTGCCGGCGCCGCCAACGATCGTCGTGCTCTCCTTGTCGATCAACGCCTTCTTGGCGCGGCCGAGCATATCAAGCGTCACATGTTCGAGCTTGATGCCGAGGTCCTCGGCGATCACAGTGCCCCCGGTCAGGATTGCAGTGTCGCGGAGGATCGCTTTGCGTCGGTCGCCGAAATCTGGCGCCTTGACAGCAGCGGCCTTCAGCCCGCCCCGGAGTTTATTGACGACAAGCGTCGCAAGGGCTTCGCCCTCGACATCCTCCGCGATGATGAGAAGCGGTTTACCGCTGTTCACGGCCTTTTCCAGTAGCGGCAGTAACTCCTGCAGCCCCGACAACTTCTTTTCGCAAATCAGAATGTGCGGGTCTTCAAACTCGACCAGCATCTTTTCGGCATTGGTAATGAAATAGGGAGAGATATAGCCACGATCGAACTGCATCCCATCCACCACTTCGAGCTCCGTCTCGAGCGACTTTGCTTCCTCGACGGTAATGGCGCCCTCGCTGCCGATCCGATCCAAGGCATTTGCGACCAGCCGGCCGATCTCTGTATCGCCGTTGGCCGAGATCGTGGCAACCTGAGCAATCTCCTCACTCGAGGCCACCTTCCTGGACTTTTCCTTGAGGTCTTCGACAACTGCATCGATTGCCAGGTCAACCCCGCGCTTCAGGTCCATCGGATTCATGCCCGCGGCGACAGCCTTGGCCCCCTCCTTGACGATTGCCTGGGCAAGTACGGTTGCCGTTGTCGTGCCGTCACCCGCCAGGTACGACGTCTTTGACGCGATTTCCTTGACCAGCTGCGCGCCCATGTTTTCGAACTTGTCGTCAAGCTCGATTTCCTTTGCAACCGTCACGCCATCCTTGGTGATCCGCGGCGTCCCGAACCTGTCGAGCACGACGTTACGGCCCTTAGGACCCAGCGTGACCCGCACCGCGTCGGCGAGGATGTCGATGCCGCG
>NZ_LGHL01000476.1 GCF_001908205.1 Bradyrhizobium sp. NAS80.1 | reverse complement strand
CCTGGCACGGGTCCTCTTTTCTTTGTGCGCCCAGCATGGGCGCACTCTTGTGGGTGGAAGTCCCATCGTAAGCTGATCATGGCGAGCGAAGTGAAGCGCAACTGCATGAGGGCGACCGAATGTGGGGAGGAAGCGTGGAGCGAAGCTGCGGGCCGATGAACAAGAACCGGATAGGAGGCGCTGCGGACCGGGGCGAGCGGACAAAGACCCGCGAAGCTCTCGTGATCAAAGGGAAGCGGCGTAGATCCGGCGGTCGTGCAGTGAAGGAGTGCGTTCTTACCTGGGGAGACCTTGCCTCACGCCCGAAAGGGCGACGGTGTCGAGCCGGAGCGAGGAGTCAGCAGAGGTCGTAGTAGTCGGCGATACGGCGAGGAGCTGCATCGCGGCGAAGGACTGAACGAGGAGGAGTGTTAGGCACCATGCCGATGTGGGAAGCACCGCGCCAGATGTCTGCGCAAGCAGGGCGGCTTGAGGGAGGACGCGGTGAAGCCGTGTGGACCTCGGGCAGCGGCGAAGCTTTCCGCCCGCGACATGCAACGCAGAACACAGGGTCGGCGCTGCTGGTGGCAGCACTGACGAGAGAGAACCTGCAACGGGCGTTGCAACGGGTGCGGGCCAACAAAGGCGCAGCCGGTGTCGACGGGTTGGACATTGACCAAACCGCCGAACATCTGCGTACGGCGTGGCCCGTCATCCGGGAACAACTGCTGCGGGGGACGTACCGGCCCAGTCCGGTACGTCGGGTGACGATTCCCAAGCCCGAGGGTGGCGAGCGGGAGCTTGGCATCCCAACGGTGACGGATCGGTTGATCCAGCAGGCGCTGCTGCAAGTGCTGCAGCCCATCCTTGATCCCACCTTCAGCAAGCATAGCTACGGCTTCCGCCCGGGTCGAAGCGCACATGACGCCGTCCTTACGGCGCAGTCATATGTGCAATCGGGACGCCGGATCGTGGTGGACGTGGACCTGGAGAAGTTCTTCGACCGGGTCAACCACGACATCCTCATGGACCGTCTTCAGCAACGGATCGCAGACCCCGGAGTGATCCGGTTGATCCGGGCGTATCTGAACAGCGGCATCATGAGCGATGGCCTGGTTCAGCAGCGGATGATGGGCACGCCGCAAGGCGGGCCGCTATCGCCGCTGCTGGCGAATGTCTTGTTGGATGAAGTGGACAGGGAGCTGGAACGTCGAGGCCATTGCTTCGTGCGCTATGCCGACGATGCGAACGTTTACGTCCGTAGCCGCCGGTCTGGTGAGCGGGTGATGGCGCTGCTTCGGCGGCTCTACGGCAAGCTGCGCCTGACGGTCAACGAGACTAAGAGCGCAGTGGACTACGTGTTTGGTCGCAAGTTCCTGGGCTACACCTTTTGGATGGCTCCCGGCGGCGTGATTAAGCGCAAGGTCGCCGTCAAACCGCTGATGACGTTCAAGCAACGTATCCGGCAACTGACCAGCCGCAGTGGCGGGCGCAGCTTGCCGGATGTGATGGACCGCCTGCGGTCCTACGTTCTGGGCTGGCGGGCTTACTTCCGGCTGGCGCAAACGCCAAAGGTCTGGCGCGAGCTGGACAAGTGGCTGCGCCATCGGGTGCGTGCTATCCAGCTCAAACAATGGAAGCGCGGCAAGACCATGTACAGGGAACTGATGGCGCTTGGGGCCAAACCGGATGTGGCGCAACGGGTGGCGGCGAACAGCCGCCGCTGGTGGCGCAACAGCGGCATGCTCCTCAACGCCGTGCTTACCCTCGACTGGTCTGACCGGCTGGGATTACCCCGACTCTCATGACCTCAACTTCTCGAACCGCCCGGTGCGGACCCGCATGCCGGGTGGTGTGGCAGGGGAGCGACCTCACAAGGTCGCCCCCTATGCCGATCGTGGTCTGTTCCGTTGATCTGGA
>NZ_LGHL01000475.1 GCF_001908205.1 Bradyrhizobium sp. NAS80.1 | reverse complement strand
CCGGGACCGCCGCTTCGGGCCAATAGCGGAAGTAGTGGCCGCCGGGCTCAGAGAGGTGCTCGGCCCTGTGTTAGAGCCGATCCCGGCGGACGAACCTTTTTGAAAACGGCAGGGTTCCTGCCAGCAAACAAACCGTAAGAAGTGGTAAGATAAAGGTGGGTCGCCCCGCGCGGGCGACCATTGCCCGTACACGGGGAGCCAACGATGCCTCCTCTTGATACTGCGGTGATCGTTCTCGCTGGCATCGCTTTTCTTGCAGCCTTCGTAAATGGCGCGCTCGGCTATGGGTTTTCCTCGCTTACCGTGCCGGTGGCTCTCGTTTTCTATGCAAACCGCATCCTGAATCCCGCCGTCGTCCTGGTCGAGGTGGCCACCAACTTCTACGTTCTATTCATCAATCTGAACGGCGTTGCAGCTGTATGGAAGAGGGTGTTTCCAATCATCACCGGGCTCCTGCCCGGCATCGGAATCGGAGCCTTGGTTCTCACGTCGGTTGAGCCAGGCTGGATCAAACTCGGGACCTACGCACTCATTCTGCCCCTCATCCTGGTTCAGGCCGCCGGTTGGCGGAGACCAATTCGGCAAACATGGTGGGTCGGTCTTCCCTTTGGAACAGCGCTGGGCATCCTGTATTCGGTCACCACCATCTCGGGACCGCCGCTGGCGATCCTGTTCAATAACCAAGGTCTGGTCAAAACCGAGTTCCGGGCTGGTCTCGCATTGGTTCGCGTGACCGAGTCGAGCGTGACCGCCATCGTCTATTACCAGCTTGGCCTGTTTACGGCTGAAAGCCAGAACATCTTATGGGTGTTTGTGCCCTGCGTTGCGCTTGGGGTACCGCTCGGCGCCTACGTCATCCGCCATCTGGATGCGGAGACGTTTCGTCGGATATGCATGAGCTTTGATGCGTGGGTCGTGGGATTCGGTTTCTCGCGGGTATTGATCGAGCTGAATTTGGTGCAAAGCCCCTGGGCCTATGTCGTTCTGGTCCTCACATTTTTGATCGACGGCTATTTGCTGTACATCTTTTTCACACGGAGAGCGGCCACTAGGCGATCGGAAAGAGCTTTGCTTACGCCGGGCGCTCCGAGTGGGCCGGATAATCGCATCGCTTCGGAGTTGACCGAGCCTCCCTACGACACACTTGCTCGGCTTAATTGCGACCTCGGTTACGTTGTGGCGATCCTCGCTATCGCCATACTGGTCTTTGCAGTTTTGCCTCCAATTCGCCTGCCATAGAGCGCGGCACAATTTAGAAACGGGGTTGCCCCACAATTCGTAACATCGTAGGACTCAACTGCATTAGCCATCGCAGCAGCAGCCACTAGAGTGGCGTAGGGTCCTGTCAACATCGCTCCCTCCTACAGTCATCCGATCAAAGCTGCGCCGTTGACCCCAAGCCGCGCCGCCCGTAAGCCCATCAACCCTTCAGCGTGAACTTCTTACGAAGTTCGGCAGCGATCGTATCGGCGCGCTCCTGAATGCCTTTTGCATGTTTCGGCGCGGTGATTACAGTCGCCTGCCAGCCGTAGATCGGGTCGGGGCGAACTGATACGTAAGCGCCGCCGATCAACAGCTTCTGAAGGATCATATCTTCGAGTTCAGCGCTGGTTTTTGGCTGCTTCGCCAAGGGGAAGCCCTCCGTGAGGACTACTCTTGCGGTAACCAGTCAGCGCATCACCTGCACGACCAAGTGTTGGTCTTTGGCCCACCTTGATAGGTGCAGAGCCTCAAAGTGCGATATTGGTCTGGGATCAGCGGTCCAGCCTGGGCATTTGCTACCCGCTCTGGCAGCCAGGTCGTTTTTCGCCAATGGCCGTAGGTCTGGCCAGCACTTGCAACGCTCGACATTGTCAGGAACGGC
>NZ_LGHL01000474.1:2500-5701 GCF_001908205.1 Bradyrhizobium sp. NAS80.1 | reverse complement strand
AGATCGGCGGGGACTATAACCCAACCACTGAGCGCGGCGCCGCCGGGTCACTGACCAGGGCGAGCGAACGCGCCGCTGATGCTCCTCACCTTGTTGAGTGAACACAACAACTGACACCAGTCGGTTGGGTTCATTCTTCGTCGGTAAGGGTATCGAAGCCTTCCGCTCAGGAAGGTTGGGACCTCCACGGTTCCGGGCTGTTTGACAAGTGAAGATGAAGAAAGAGAAACGTGGACGGCGGAGTCCTTGCGGGTCTCGCTTCCAGGGAGCTTCGGCTTTTTGGATCGGGACCGGACGAAAGACTTCGGCGGTACACGTTTTAAAGGTTACACCATCGTTGCCAGCGATGTGAATCGTGGGCAGCTCATTGGCTTCGGCCGATGAAGAATGGTGGGACCTCGTCAAACGTTGTGATCAGCCGGTTCAAAGTTCAAGTCCAACTTGAGAGTTTGATCCTGGCTCAGAGCGAACGCTGGCGGCAGGCTTAACACATGCAAGTCGAGCGGGCGTAGCAATACGTCAGCGGCAGACGGGTGAGTAACGCGTGGGAACGTACCTTTTGGTTCGGAACAACTGAGGGAAACTTCAGCTAATACCGGATAAGCCCTTACGGGGAAAGATTTATCGCCGAAAGATCGGCCCGCGTCTGATTAGCTAGTTGGTGAGGTAATGGCTCACCAAGGCGACGATCAGTAGCTGGTCTGAGAGGATGATCAGCCACATTGGGACTGAGACACGGCCCAAACTCCTACGGGAGGCAGCAGTGGGGAATATTGGACAATGGGGGCAACCCTGATCCAGCCATGCCGCGTGAGTGATGAAGGCCCTAGGGTTGTAAAGCTCTTTTGTGCGGGAAGATAATGACGGTACCGCAAGAATAAGCCCCGGCTAACTTCGTGCCAGCAGCCGCGGTAATACGAAGGGGGCTAGCGTTGCTCGGAATCACTGGGCGTAAAGGGTGCGTAGGCGGGTCTTTAAGTCAGGGGTGAAATCCTGGAGCTCAACTCCAGAACTGCCTTTGATACTGAGGATCTTGAGTTCGGGAGAGGTGAGTGGAACTGCGAGTGTAGAGGTGAAATTCGTAGATATTCGCAAGAACACCAGTGGCGAAGGCGGCTCACTGGCCCGATACTGACGCTGAGGCACGAAAGCGTGGGGAGCAAACAGGATTAGATACCCTGGTAGTCCACGCCGTAAACGATGAATGCCAGCCGTTAGTGGGTTTACTCACTAGTGGCGCAGCTAACGCTTTAAGCATTCCGCCTGGGGAGTACGGTCGCAAGATTAAAACTCAAAGGAATTGACGGGGGCCCGCACAAGCGGTGGAGCATGTGGTTTAATTCGACGCAACGCGCAGAACCTTACCAGCCCTTGACATGTCCAGGACCGGTCGCAGAGATGTGACCCTCTCTTCGGAGCCTGGAGCACAGGTGCTGCATGGCTGTCGTCAGCTCGTGTCGTGAGATGTTGGGTTAAGTCCCGCAACGAGCGCAACCCCCGTCCTTAGTTGCTACCATTTAGTTGAGCACTCTAAGGAGACTGCCGGTGATAAGCCGCGAGGAAGGTGGGGATGACGTCAAGTCCTCATGGCCCTTACGGGCTGGGCTACACACGTGCTACAATGGCGGTGACAATGGGAAGCGAAGACGCAAGTCCTAGCAAATCTCAAAAAGCCGTCTCAGTTCGGATTGGGCTCTGCAACTCGAGCCCATGAAGTTGGAATCGCTAGTAATCGTGGATCAGCACGCCACGGTGAATACGTTCCCGGGCCTTGTACACACCGCCCGTCACACCATGGGAGTTGGTTTTACCTGAAGACGGTGCGCTAACCCGCAAGGGAGGCAGCCGGCCACGGTAGGGTCAGCGACTGGGGTGAAGTCGTAACAAGGTAGCCGTAGGGGAACCTGCGGCTGGATCACCTCCTTTCTAAGGATGATCCTTCAGCGAGCTTTATGCTCACTATCGGATCGTTTTAGAAACATCAGTGGCCAACAGATCTTGAGATCGTTGAGCTGCATTGGCGGGATTTCGCCGTCTTCGTTTCTCTTTCTTCGCGGACGAACACGCGCTGGGCCTGCGTGAAGCAGGGTCCCTGTCCTTGACGGGATATGCGTTAGGGGCTTGTAGCTCAGTTGGTTAGAGCGCGCGCTTGATAAGCGTGAGGTCGGAAGTTCAAGTCTTCCCAGGCCCACCACTTTCATCGAGTGTGCATTCGTCTTCTGGTTACGGGGCCATAGCTCAGCTGGGAGAGCGCGTGCTTTGCAAGCATGAGGTCGTCGGTTCGATCCCGTCTGGCTCCACCAGATGGTTTGATCATCGACGCGTCTAGCTGCAGGTATCAACCGTCGTCCGCGAAACATCACTTCGCAACTGCTAGTCTGGATAGACAGCACGTTGCGTGATTTCTGACATCGTAAAGAGGAGATCGATCCGAGTTGGGTCGTGCAGCAATTGTTGCGCGGGCCTTCATTATCTCCGGATCATTTCGGCGCTCGCTTTCAGCCGTGAGGTTGAATGCGGGTTGTAAATGATCCTTTTAGCGAAGCTTGACCGCCTCGCTATCGGAACGATCTTACGAAGCAAGCTGGTCTTTCTAGTCAATGTCCGGCTGCAGATAGCGTTCATCGAGGGCGCGTGCCGCAAGGTAATTCTGCAGACAACATTCTGCCGAGTGTGTGGACATTGATAATGAGAGCAATCAAGTGCCTTAAGGGTGTTCGGTGGATGCCTTGGCGCTGAGAGGCGATGAAGGACGTGCTACGCTGCGATAAGCCGTGGGGAGCTGCGAAGAAGCTTTGATCCGCGGATTTCCGAATGGGGAAACCCACCTTCGATAGCCGGAACTCCAAGACCTTTGTCGAAAGACGGAAGGTGTGGGGTTCGACCAGAACTGGAAGAAGCCAGACCTTTAGATTTCGATCGAAGAGGTTTTGGATTTCCGGTTATCAAGAGAAGGTATGAGACTTCTGAATACATAGGAGGTTTCAAGCAAACCCAGGGAACTGAAACATCTAAGTACCTGGAGGAAAGGACATCAACAGAGACTCCGTTAGTAGTGGCGAGCGAACGCGGACCAGGCCAGTGATACATCAAAGACAATCGGAACCAGTCAGGAAAGCTGGGCCTCAGAGGGTGATAGCCCCGTACGAGTAATGCGATGATGTATCCACGAGTAAGGCGGGACACGTGCAATCCTGTCTG
>NZ_LGHL01000473.1 GCF_001908205.1 Bradyrhizobium sp. NAS80.1 | reverse complement strand
AAGTCCGTTCCGGGTCTTGGCCGTGTAAAAACGGCTTTACAGGGCCGTCGGCCTTGAAGCCCAAACTGGGCCGGCCTCAGGCCGTGATCGCGGTGATCAGCGGCCTGATCCCGAGGATATTCATTGCTCGGGTCAGATTATAGGCCAGAACCGAGAGGGCCATCTCGGCGGCTACCTTTGGGAGAGTTTGGGTCAGGAAGTGCGTCGCTCCCATGCGTGCCTTCATCGTGCCGAACGGATGCTCGACAGTCTCGCGACGAAGGCGCATAGCGAGCGGGCTCGCATCGAGCCGCTGCTGCACGGCGTCGAGCAGATTCTCGTGCTCCCATCGCGTGATCCGTCGCTCTGACCCGGGCGTGCACTGGGGTTTGATCGAACAATTCTTACAGGCGTTGGTCCAGTAGCGCCGGAGCATCTTGTCGGCTTCTTCATTTGTATAGCGATACGGCAATCGCTCCCCGGCCGGACAACGATAGGCGTCTTCCTCCGGCAAATAGACAAAGTCCTGCTTACCGAAGCGTCCGTCCGACTTGGCGCCCGAAGTCATCGGCTTGGGGAGAGTTACTGTGATGCCGGCCTCGTGGCAGGCGAGGATCTCCGGACCGCTGAAGGAGCCGCGATCGGCAACGGCCTCGAGCGTCTCAGTCTTCAGAACAGCCTTCGCCTGCCTGGCCATATTGGCAAGTTGTGCGCGATCTGAGCCGCTGTTCGTCACCTCATGCGCGATGATCAGGTGATGGTCGGTATCGACGGCGACTTGGACATTGTAGCCGACAACGCCGGATCCGCGGCCACTGGTTGCCATCGAACGGCTATCCGGATCGGTCAGGGAGATTTGCTGATCCGGCGAAGCCAGCATCTGCTTCTCGTAGGCAGCAAGCTTGCCCATCTCTCCCTTCAGCTTCGTCAACTTCTCGGTAAGCCTCGTCACCTTCGCCGCCAGAGCCTCGCTCGGCTCCTGTCGGTCGGCCGTGTCAAGTTGGCTCAGATAGCGCGCGACGCTCTCCTCCAACTGAGCACGCCGCCGCTCCACCTTCGCGCGCGTGAAGTTCCTGTCTCGGTTATTCACGGCCTTGAACTTGCTGCCATCGATGGCGACGCTCGCCTTCGCCAGCAGACCCATCTCGCGGCAGAGTTCGACGAAGCGCGCACAGACCTTGCGCAGTGCCAGGCCGTTGTCCTTGCGGAAGTCCGCAATCGTCTTGTGATCGGGAGCGAGCCGACCCAGCAGCCACATCACCTCGACATTGCGCCCGGCCTCTCGTTCCAGCCGCCGGCTCGACTGCACCCGGTTCAGATAGCCGTAAATGTAAAGCTTAAGGAGCACCGAGGGATGGTACGACGGCCGACCGGTGGCCGCCGGCTCCACACCCTCAAAGCCCATCCCAGCCAAACCGAGCGCATCGACAAATACGTCGATCACGCGAACTGGGTTGCTCTCGTCAATGAAGTCATCGAGGCATTCGGGCAACAGCGTTCGCTGCCCACGATCCGCCTCTTCAACGAAGCGCCTCATCGATTCCCCCAAAGAATCACAGGAGAATCATAACAGCAGCTCAGTGTTTTCACACATGGGGTAATTCCGGGCCAGAGCCACACTGAGGCTCTGGGAATCAGCTCTCCAGGGATCGATGAGGCTCACCTCTTGGGCCTGCAAACAGGAGAGCTGCAATGGAGCATTATGTCGGACTGGACGTGTCCCTGAAGCTAACAGCGATCTGCATCGTTGATCGAACGGGAAAGATCCAACGCGAAGGAGTAGTTCGTTCCGACCCGGAAGCGATTGCAGCATTCGTCATATCAAATGCGCCGCATGTCGTGCGGATCGGACTCGAAGCGGGGGCAACGTCGACATGGCTGTGGACGGAGTTGAACAAGTTAGGGCTGCCCGTCATCTGCATCGACGCCAGGCACGCCAAGGCGGTTTTGAAAATGCAGATCAACAAGAGCGACCGCAACGATGCCGTAGGCATCGCCCGGATCATGCAATGTGGCTGGTATAAAGAAGTGCGCGTCAAAGACCTCGACAGCCACGCCGTCAAGGCTCTCCTGGTGAGCCGGGCATTGCTCGTCAAGATCAAGCGGGATCTCGAAAATCAAGTCCGCGGGCTCCTGAAGAACCTTGGGCTTGTTATTGGCCCGGCGAAGATGAACACATTCGCATTGCGTGCTGAAGAGCTCATCGAAGAGCGACCGGAACTCGCCGTTGCGGTAACGCCGCTGCTCACCGCACGCGTGGCTATCGAGCAGCAGATTGCGGATCTCGACCGTAGGGTCATGAAGCTTGCACGCAATAATGTTCAAGTGCGACAGTTCATGACGGCACCTGGCATTGGCCCTGTCACGGCTCTTTGCTTTCTTGCAACGATCGATGACCCTAGCCGCTTCAAAAGGTCAAGAAGCGTCGGAGCCTATGTCGGATTAACGACCCGACGGTGCGCTTCTGGCGAGATCGACTGGACGGGTCGGATCTCAAAGTGTGGCGACAAGATGTTGCGCGGCTATCTCTACGAAGCAGCCAACGTACTGCTCACCCGCGTAGCAAAATGGTCGCCGCTCAAAGCCTGGGGCATTCGGCTCGCGAAGCGAAGCGGTCTGCGCAAAGCCAAGGTTGCCGTTGCCCGAAAAACTTGCCGTCATCCTGCACCGGATGTGGGTTGAAGGTACTGACTTCAAATGGTTATCAAAGGAGACTGCCGACCAGACAGCGTAAGACTATCGAATCCCGCCGACCTGCGGCGGGAGCCAATGTCCCTGCCGGGACGCTGGCGTTGGTGCGATCGCCCCTGGCTTTGCGATGCTCAAAAAAGCAAGCGCGCTTCACACATTGATCCGCCAGCGTCATCCTACGCCATCATGCGGAGGGCATGCCCCTACCGCGGAGAGAACCATGAACCCGGCAAGGATGTGTTTGGAGAGTCTTGACCGCAGGCCCGGAATTAGAGAACAGCCAGGGTCACCAGCAGACATCGGCTTCTATACCG
>NZ_LGHL01000472.1 GCF_001908205.1 Bradyrhizobium sp. NAS80.1 | reverse complement strand
CATCTCGATCGGGCTGATAAAGCCGATGGCGGAGTGACGACGAGTTCGATTGTAGAAGCCTTCGATATAGGCAAAGATATCCCGTGTGGCTTCTGCCCGTGTTGCATAGTGCCTGTTGTGGACGAGCTCCGTCTTGAGCGTGTGAAAGAAGCTCTCCATCGGAGCATTGTCATAGCAGTCGCCCTTGCGGCTCATCGACGCCCTGAGGCCGGCGGAAATGCATCAGCTTGCGGTAATCCGCCGAGGCATATTGAACGCCGCGATCGGAATGGTGGATCAGGCCGGCACCTGGCCGCTGCGCCGAGATCGCCATCCGCAAGGCCGCCAAGGGCAGGCCGGCGCGCAAATGATCCGCCATCGCCCAGCCGACAATCCTGCGGCTGTACAGATCCATGATGGCGGCCAGATAGAGCCAGCCCTGATCGGTCTCGATGTAGCTGATATCGGCCAGCCAGATCTGGTTCGGAGCAGTGGCGATGAAGTTGCGGTCGAGCAGGTTCGGGGCGACCGGCAGGTCGTGGCGGCTGTCGGTGGTCCGCACCCGGCGTGGCCGCGCCATGATGGCCCTGATGCCGTGACGTCGCATCAACCGCTCGATGCGACCACGGCTCGCCCCGCGGCCCTGAGCCTTCAACTCGACATGGATACGCGGGCTGCCATAGCGCCCGCGGGTGTCGCGGTGGACCCGCCTGATGTCGTCGACGAGGTCACGATTGGCAGCAGTTCGCCGGCTCTCCGGGCGCGAGCGCCAGGCATAATAGCCGGCCGGCGAGACACCGAGCACGTCGCACAGGAGCGTCACTGGATAATCGGCGCGGCGATCTTCGATGAAGCGGAATCTCATGTCCGTGTTCCAGCAAAGATCGCGATCGACTTTTTTAAAATGTCGCGCTCCATGCGCAGCCGCTCGTTCTCTCGCTGCAAACGCGCGATCTCTGCCGCGTGGTCCGCCGACGGCAGCGTCGCCTGCGTTGTGGAGCGCCGCGTCGCCGCCG
>NZ_LGHL01000471.1 GCF_001908205.1 Bradyrhizobium sp. NAS80.1 | reverse complement strand
GTTGCGTTCGACGTGAATTGCGCCATTGTCCTGCAGGAGTTCGATAAGCCCAAGTCGCTTAAACTCGGCGACTCCCCAGGGGGCGATCCATTCCCCTCGCACTCGGTCGGGGTAACTCGTCTCCCGCTCCAACACGGTGACCTCTAACCCGTTCCGGGCGAGTACGTTGGCCATGGTGCCGCCGGCAATTCCTCCACCTATGATCACTACGTCAGGAGACAAGCTGGTCATGCAAATACCCCGAGTCAGCAAAAGAAAATAATCCGCCAGTATGGCCTATGGCCATGATTGACGGGAAAATTCAAACGCCGACCAAACGGCCGCTCGACGCTGTGCTTTGCTCACAGCGGATGAGCTGCCCCTACGAAGGATTGCGTATCCGGCTCTATATTCACCAAAACTTCCCCGCCGATGATTTGGGGATCTCCGAGATTAAGGTCATGCAAGCTCGCCCGCACAAACTCCATCACTTTATCGTTCGCCGCATCAGCGCTTTGCCGGTCCTCGAATATCATCACGGCGACACCGACTCCTCCGCCGCCATCCAGTACATAGTAAGATCTGAATCCGTGCGATTGCTTTAGGAGTTGACCGATGCCGCTTTTGGCGCGGCGAGCCGCATCGGAAACCGAACGAACATTGGTGTACTTTCGAATGACTATGTACATGAGGCGACCATGCAAGAGCTGCAGCTGACCCACATGCGTGGATAGCGCTCGCTGTCTGTAAGGCCATATGCCGGCCAGACCCTCGTCCGCCCGGCCTTGTTAGGCTCGGTATGACTGATTTGTCTGGCACATAATGTGAGTATGTTTCGACTGCTGCGAGGTTCACATATCAACTCAAAGCGCTGCAGACGCCTGCTGCAATGCGGGATTTCAATCCGGCCGATGTCGCCTTTGGGTCTTGGCTGTGTGAAAACGCCAAGGCGCTTGAGCGCGATAGAAGAAGTTATTCGTCCAAGGCGGTTCTAGCGCTTAAGCTAGCACGTGGCTTCAACTTAGACGACGAACTGAAGAATGTAATTCTAGCCGTGTCTCGATCATTCGCGTTTTTACACAGCCAGGGTCATTCTCGACCGACTCTGCGGGGTCGGCTTGTGTTCGAT
>NZ_LGHL01000470.1 GCF_001908205.1 Bradyrhizobium sp. NAS80.1 | reverse complement strand
CCGCAGCCTAGCGTACGCCAATAACGCGGTACTTAGTCGTCCGTGAAGAATACGGATCGGTCTGAGAAATAAGCAGAATTGGTCTTGATATAATATTCGATTTTGCAGGAAAGCGAGGTGTTGGACCTCGCTTTCTTGCGTTTTGGGATTTTGCTTTTTGGCGATTCGTGATTCCCTGACGTGGTCGTCGACATTGGGGAATGCGATGAGCAAACCGCGGGATGATCGCCAGAAAGACCTGTTGCTTCCGGCGCTCGATCAGATCATCGACATGGGCCACCCGCTGGTACGGTTGGCGGCGCTGATCGACTGGACGTTTCTGGATGAGCGCTTTAGTTCGGTATGCCAAACAGGGTCGGGGCAGCCCGGCTTGCCGACGCGGCTTGTCGCCGGCCTGTTCATTCTGAAGCACATGCACAACCTGTCAGATGAGGTGCTGTGCACTCGCTGGATCGAGAATCCCTACTACCAATACTTCTGCGGCGAATTGAGTTTCTGCCACCGCCTGCCGTTCGATAGATCGTCGATGACCCGTTGGCGCCAGCGGCTCGGCGAGGAACAGCTCGTCGCGCTGATCCAGGAAAGTCTGTCGGTGGCGCACAAGACTGGCGCGATCGGCCCCAAGGACCTGGAGCGAGTGGTGGTCGATACCACGGTGCAGCCCAAGGCCGTTGCCCATCCGACCGACGCGCGTCTGATGCATCGGGCCATCACCAAGCTCGTGGGGCTTGCCAAGCGCAACCGTGTGCCGCTGCGCCAGAGCTATCTGCGCCTGGCCAAGCGCGCCGCCATCATGGTCGGCCGCTATAGCCACGCCCACCAGTTCAAGCGCGCCCGGCGCCAACTCAAGTTCCTGCGGACGCGGCTTGGCCGGATCATCCGCGACATCCGCCGCAAGATTGATGGCGATACGGTGCTGGAGGCTCGCTTCGGCCCGCTGCTCGGTTTAGCGCAACAGGTGCGCAGCCAGGATCAGCATCGGCGCGGCCCCAAGGTCTATGCGTTACATGCGCCGGAGGTCGAGTGCATCGGCAAGGGGAAAGCCCGCGCGCCTTACGAGTTCGGCTGCAAGGTTAGTATCGTTACCCCCGTGACGTCTCCGAAGGGTGGCCAGTTCGTGCTCCATGCCAAGGCCCTGCACGGCAATCCCTTCGACGGCCACACGCTCGGCCCCGTGATCGCCGACATGGAGAAGCTCACCGGCGTGGAGGCTCGCCGCATCCACGTCGACAAGGGGTACCGCGGCCACAACCACCCGCACCGGCTCAGGGTCTGGATCTCGGGACAGGTCCGTCGCGTCACGGCTTCGATCCGACGCGAGATGAAGCGTCGTGCGGCTGTCGAGCCCGTCATCGGCCACGTCAAGGCCGAGCACCGCATGGAGCGCAACTATCTCAAAGGCCGCGTCGGCGACCGCATCAACGCCGTCCTCGCCGGCGCCGGCTACAACTTCGGCCTGCTCCTGCGATGGCTCGCAGAGCTTTTGCGTGTCATCATTCGAGCCTTCATCGAGACCGTCCCGGCTCAAAACATCGCTTGAGCCGGGGCGCCGCGTCAGTTCTTCACAGACGACTACTTATTGGTGAGCATTTTCACCGCCGG
>NZ_LGHL01000469.1 GCF_001908205.1 Bradyrhizobium sp. NAS80.1 | reverse complement strand
CCCTCCCCCGCTACCAGTAAAATCAATTGTCCAGACCGAAGACATCGGTAACAGATCGTACCTAAGACATAGGTGACAACCTCGTGCCGAGCGGGTTGCCGATTGGTTGCAAGGTCATTTACTCCAGGGTCGATCCAGCCAACGCCCAACGCATCCGATTTGGTGTGTTACGGCGAGACGCGTTCATGGCATGACCATTATTGCTCGGTCCGCGCTTTCGCCGTCAACCCCGCGCGGCAAAGGCCGCGCCCCTGCGGGCTTCGGGGGGTGACGGCTCAGCGCGGCCAAGCAACTGGCCACCATGCCAAGAATGCAGGAAAGCGCATCTCGGTCAGAGCGCCGAGGCTGTACTTGAGACATGGGTGGCGGGCTTCGGGCCGAACGGGTTGTCGAGGGGCTGCAAGGTCTTTTGTTCGAGGTCGAAGTAACCGAGATCGTAATGCATGAAGCTGACGAGCCAAATGCCGTCGTCGACTTCCTTGATGCCGAGCTTCTGGCCGGCCAGCACGGTCGAGATGTTGATCTTCTTGCGATGGAGGCAGAGGCGGCCGCAGGCGGTGATGACACCGTCGCGGTCGTGGAACGGATATGTGAGTTCCGGCAGACCATCGTAGCGGCGGGTTGAGGCTGTGTAGAGCTCTCCGGGGCACTTCATGTCGAGCGCCTCGTGGGGACGTTCAGAATTGAACTCGCGGAGGAAGGCATCGAAGCGTGCCTGCTGCTGCAAGCTGTTGAACCCCGGCGGCCGGGTGGCCTCCTTCTTCAGCGTGAGATGCATGCGCTCGTGACGGCCGTTCTGCTGCGGATGGCCAGGCTTGATGCGTTCGATCGCAATGCCGAGTCTGAGCCACCACACCGACAGCTTCGAGAGGTTGAACAGCGCGTTTGGACTGGCAAAGGGCACGCCATTGTCGGAGCGGATGGCAAACGGCAGACCGCGCTCGCGGAACAGCCGTTCAAAGGCAGTAATGGCAGGGTCTTCCCGCGTGGAATCCAGCGCTTCACAGAGCAGCAGGAAGCGCGAGGCATGGTCGGTGACGGTCAGCGGATAGCAGTATCGGCCATTGCCGAGCTTGAACTCGCCCTTGAAGTCGGCACACCACAGATCGTTGGCAAGCGTGCCCTGCGACAGCGGCGTGCCGTGCGCGCGGTGGCGCGGCACGCAGCCGCGCTTGACCAGGCCATGGCGGTCGAGGATCGCATGGATGGTGCTTTTGGCCGGCACCCGGACGTCGCCGTCGAGCCGTCGCACCAGGAGCTCGCGGATCTTGCGGGCGCCCCAGTGTGGCTTCTCGCCCTTCAGCCGAACGATCAGGGTCTCGACCTGCTGCGGGAGCTGGTTGGCGTAACGGATCGGCCGCCTGGAGCGGTCGCTTAACGCTTCAAGCCCGTGCTCCTTGTAACGATCGAAAATCTTGTAGCCAGTTTTGCGGGAGATGCCGAACTCCCGGCAGACCTCGGCCATGGCTTCTCCATCCAGAAGCCGGGCGACAAAGCGAAGGCGCTCTTCCATTACCGAACTCGCTTTCCACGGCATCCACACCTCCCGCAGAACAAAAGCGGAAAGTGTAACCCATGTGTCCGGTACGTTCTGTCACCTATGTCTCGGGCCGCTCAAATGATTTATGACCCATTTCATTCTGGGTGAATTTTTCGCACCACGTCTCGCACCACATTTTCGGTTCCATATCTGCCGTAGC
>NZ_LGHL01000468.1 GCF_001908205.1 Bradyrhizobium sp. NAS80.1 | reverse complement strand
ATATGTGGACGGCCCCCGTGGCACAAGAGCATTGTGAGGTTTGATCGGATCGCTTGCATCCAGATGTCCGGCCTGTCTGTGCAGCTTGGTCGCCGCTGGCCAAGATGGTTTCCGCAACACGAGTTCCAATCAACCCTGCGACCTTGTTTGGCCAATGGGTCCCACGGATTTGCTCGCGTCTCGGGTCGACCGATCACACCATCTCCTCTGCTCTTGCAGCTTCGGTTCGGGCGATGGGCTAAGTTGCCGGTCGGCCGAACCTCTCAACTACGCGGCAACAGCCATTTGGGCATCAATCCGCGCGCTATCGTAGCTTTCTCCCGTCGTCATCAGTTTCCAGGCGATGCGGGCCATCTTGTTGGCCAGCGCCACCGCGGCAAGCTTCGGTGTCTTGCGCTTGAGAAGCTCGATGAGCCAGCGGGGCCCGCGATCTTTCGCTTTGGCCATCTTCACCAGCGAGGTAGCCCCGACCACCAGAAGCTGACGCAGTCTCTCATCTCCTGCCCGGGTGATCTTGCCGAGCCTGGTCTTTCCCGCGGTGGAATGGTCCTTGGGCGTCAGGCCAAGCCAGGCTGCGAACAGCCGCCCCGAGCGGAAGGCGTTCGGGTCAGGCGCCTTCATCACCAGGGCTGCGGCCGTGACCGGACCAACACCAGGGATCTGCGCCAGACGCCGGCTCAAGGCATTGGCACGGTGCCAGGCCAGCAGCTTGGCCTCGATCGTCCTCAGCTCGTCCTGAACCTGTTCATACTGGCGAGCAAGCATGGCAAACAGCTCGCGGGCCAGCGCCGGCACGCCTTCGTCCCGGCTGATCGCCGCCAGGAGCGCGGCGAGCTTGTCCAGCCCCCCGGGCCACGGTTCGACCGAACTCCGCCGCATGCCCGCGGATCGTGTTGGACAGTTGCGTGCGACGCGCGACCAATTGCTCGCGGACGCCCAGCAGCATCAGCGCGGCCTGCTGCTCGGCCGTCTTCACCGGCACATACCGCATCCGCGGCCGGCTTGCAGCCTCGCACAGCCCTTCGGCATCGCGCCCGTCGTTCTTGTTGCGCGGCACGTAGGGCTTCACCAACTGCGGCGCGATCAGCCTGACCGTGTGTCCCAGCTCGCCGAGTTCGCGCGCCAAGTTGTGAGCTGCCCCGCAGGCCTCGATCGCCACCACCGTTGACGGCAGCTTGGTAAAAAACTCAAGCATCGCCTTGCGGCTAAGCCGCTTCCGCAACGCTACCCGTTCTGAAGCATCCACCCCATGCAGTTGAAAAATATACTTCGACGTATCCATCCCAATGCGGATAATCTGGCTCACGGACGGCTCCTGTGAATGAGTTTCTGACAACCTCATTCTGGCACATTGATGCCGTAGGGGGCCGTCCACCCCATCAACCCCAGGGA
>NZ_LGHL01000467.1 GCF_001908205.1 Bradyrhizobium sp. NAS80.1 | reverse complement strand
AGCCAGGGTCGATGCCCCGTGCCATGGATCTTGGCATAGCGGATCACGGCGAGTGCGCCGGCCGTGAACAGGCTGCGCAAATAGCGATCGCCTTGCTTGCTGATACTGCCAAGCTTGTCCTTGCCCCCGCTCGAGTTCTGCTTCGGCACGAGCCCAACCCAGGCCGAGAAATCCCGACCCGATCGGAAGGCCTTGGCATCGGCAACGCTTGCGACTAGCGCCGTTGCCAGCGCCCGCCCGACACCAGGGATCGCGTCCAACTGTTTGCTCGTCGCGCTTGATCGATGCCAGGCGATGATGCGTCGGTCGAACTCCAGGATTTGGGCCTTCAGCGCCTGCAATTGACTGCCGAGCGCAGCAAGACACGCGCGGGCCGCCTCCGGGAGCCGGCGCTCGGCTGGATCGGCGACGACTTCCAGCAGTTGCTCGACACCCCGGCGCCCGACCGGGGCGACAATCCCGAACTCGGCAAGATAGGCGCGGATTGAATTGATGACGGCAGTCTGCTGGCGGATGAACAGATGGCGCGCGCGATGAAGCATCAGACAGCTCTGTTGCTCGACCGTCTTGGTCGGCACGAACCGCATGGTGGGTCGCGTGACCGCCTCGCAAATCGCCTCCGCGTCCGTGGTGTCGTTCTTCTGCCGCTTGAGTAGAGTCGAGGAGAGGCGCGGTGATGCGCTTGTTGCGCGTTCCGTTTCCTCTCCCCGCTCATCAAACCGGACGTGCAGTTTTCCCGCATCCGGCTTTCCGACAGGTTTCGTCACAAGGCGCACGTCGGCGACACTTTGCGCACGCGGTTCAGCACAAGTACGCCAGGGTTCCCATAGAACTGATCAGAGAACTGTCTGACGCCACGTCCTGGCGTCTTATGTCGTCTGCGCAGAAAGGCGAGCACGCGGTCGAAGACGTGTCGATCAACGGCCTGATGAGCCGTAGCAAGAGAGCCATAGTTGAAGTAAGCGGACCAGCCGCGCAGAAGGCGGTTCAGTCGTGCTTGTACTTCGGGCCAAGCGCCCTTGTTGCCCGGCGTCAGCAGTACGCTGACCTTCCTCTTGATCCGCAGCACGCTTTTCTTGGAAGGAGCCGCGCCAAGATACCATCGTCCCCCATTGCGGAAGCAGCGGGGTCCGAGCGTGTACCCAAGGAAGTCAAAGCTTTCCAATCGGGCATTCTTCACCGAGGTTTTAGTCTCGTTGAGCGTCAACCCAAGCTTGGTCATCACCGCTTTCGTCCACGTCAATGCTTCCTCCGCGTGGCCGCGGCTGAGAATGACGAAGTCGTCGGCATAGGAGATAACCTGGGCATGGAATGCTTCACGCCGACCGCTGAGACGCCAATGTTTCAGGAACCGGTTCATGTAGATGACGGAGAGCAGCGGACTGATGACACCGCCCTGTGGCGTGCCACGCTTGTTGCTCTTACCGCCGCTCATGCGCCGTTTCCCGTCGCTATCCCGCTCCTCGACCGGTACTCGCAGCCATAACTTAATCAGCCGCAGCACATTCCGGTCGACGATGCGTCGGGCCACCGATTTGAGGAGGTCCGAGTGCGGAATCGTGTCGAAATATTTCGACAAATCGGCGTCAACAACGTCCGTGTAGCCCCGGCACACAAGCCGGTGCACTTCCTTGACGGCATCGACCGCGTTGCGACGCGGGCGATATCCATAAGCGCCATCCTCGAAATCCGCCTCGAAGATCGGCTCCAGCACAATCTTTGCGGCAGCTTGGACGACTCGGTCCCGGATTGTTGGGATACCGAGCGGACGTTCGCCGCCGCCGGGCTTCGGGATCATCACCCGCCGCACTGGATCGGGCCGGTAAGTCTTCGTGACGAGTTCATCGCGCAGGCCAGCCAACCATGCTTCGAGTCCCGACGCGTCGATTTGCTCGAAAGTTGTTCCGTCCACTCCTGGCGCACCCGCATTGGCGCGGGCCAGCTTGTAGGCGTGGCTCAGAATGTCCTCGCGGCAGATCTTGTCGTACAGCACGTAGAAGCGGAAGGCAGGCTCCGCCTTCGTCTTGCAATAAAGCTTTCTCTGAAGGCTCCTGATCTTATCGGGCGTTTCAAGGCTCATCGCCAATCTACCCTTTCCCTCGCCATCTTCAAAAGCGCACCTGAAGTCAGGGTCCTTTCCTCCACCGGAATTACCCGGTTTCATCGGTACCTATGACCCTGTCCGACTCCCGCCCGGTCCATCGACTACTCAATGCTGAAGGCGCGACCTTCGACCAAGACGGGTCTCCCCCGATTACCCGCACTACCTTTCCAGCGTGCCGTGCCCATTACCCCGGTGAACCAGACAGGTGCATGCGTCGATTGCTTCCCTGTCGGCGCGGCCTTCCCCGCCATACGATCGGGTCGGCATTCACATCGTAACTTTCGAGGCGTGCTCAGGCTTCACTCACGTTACGGCCCGCTGGATTGCTCGGCCGCCCAAGGCGACCTTTGTCACGAGGCTTCGGTCCGTCCGATTGCTCGTCCAGACCGCTCGTCAGCTACCAGATCAATCGACAATTCTCTGGGGG
>NZ_LGHL01000466.1 GCF_001908205.1 Bradyrhizobium sp. NAS80.1 | reverse complement strand
CGTACTTCGTAGCAACCATTAAATGACGGCTGTGTTTGCGCCGTTCGGATCGTCGGCGTCTGCCATGATGACGCCGTGCTCGCGTCCGTCCAGGCATGGCCTGGCGGCAGATCGCGTGAGGTCCGGGCGCGCGACGGCCATCCTTGACGGACGCTGCGCGCGACGTCATGAGGGGCCGTAGGTCGGGACGAAGAAACACGTTCCGGTCGAACTAAGAAACAGAGAATGATCGCACCGGCGGTTCGTCGCACCACGGCGTGCCGCGAGCCACCACTGTGTTGGCGAAGATGAGCATCTTCCTGGCACAGGCAACGAGCGCGCGCTTGTGTTCCTTTCCGGCGGCGGTCAGCCGTTGGTAGAGCTGGATGAGCTGCGGGTTCCATCGAAACGATGCCGCCAGGGACGCCGTATAAAGGGCGCGACGCAGCCGCTTTCGTCCGCCCTCGATATGCCGAACCCCGACCTGGTCGCCGCTGTCGTCGTCATAGGGCGCAAGGCCGGCGAGCGCGACAGCTTGCTCCCGCGTGAGTTGGCCGATCTCAGGCAGACGCACCAGGATGGCAACGGCGGTCGGCAACCCGATGCCGTCGACGCTGTTGATCAGCGCGAGCCTCTTGGCAAGGTCGGGATGCTTGCGGATCGAGGCGACCAGAGCCTTGAGCACGGCCTTCTCACGTTGCTCCAGGCGGGCGATATCCTCGTGCCAGAGCTTGTTGATCCCTACATTGCGGCAGCTCTCGATTCTGTTCTTGAGGCGCGCGATATCCTCACCGATCTGATCGATCATGGTCAGTTGCTCGGCGAATGGCAGCAACCGAGGGTCGGGAGCGGCATGGATCTTCCGCACTGCTGCGGTGCAGGCTGCGATAAGAGCGGCATCGATCTTATCGTTCTTGGCCCGCTGCAAGTGGAATTTGGCATAGGCCCGGACCTGAGCCGGCTGAAACACCACAACCACAAACCGCTTGCGCCGCAGTTCGGCGACGACAGGCTGTTCGTAGCCGCCGCTCGCCTCGATGCCGACGCGTTTGACGCGCTGCTGTCGCAGCCACGCCAACAAAGCCTGATGACCTTCCGGCGTGTTCATCACCTGCAGCGGTTCGCGGCAACCCGCGATCGCCACATCAAGCTTCCGTTTGCCGGTATCGATCCCGGCACAGCTCGTGGTATGCTTGGCCATCTTCGTCGATCCCTCCCTTGTGATGCGAACCTAAAGTTCGTTCAACCATTCGGGTCCCGATGAAGTGCCGATCGCGATCTCGCTACGTCAGACAGCCCTCGAGGCTTCGGTGGGCATCGATCCGATCGAGCGGCGGCCCAGCTCGGGCGGCCACCCGGGCTGGGCCATTCCTCACGGAACGGCTCAATATAAGCGGTCGGGCTAATACAAGGGTGGGCAAAG
>NZ_LGHL01000465.1 GCF_001908205.1 Bradyrhizobium sp. NAS80.1 | reverse complement strand
TGCAACACTCTAATTTTTTAGCAAAGATGGAGTGTGGGCATGAAGCGGCGACGTAGCATCTATTATTCTGCGGTTCAGGGGTCTGAGATCTGGGATCGCTGGCAGGCTGGCGAGTCCATGAGGTCCATCGGACGTCGATTTGACCGGGCATCGTCGTCAGTTTTTTCCGTGATTTCGCCAACGGGTGGCATTCGTCCACCGGTTCGGCACCGCGCCAAGCAGGCGCTTACGCTCTCTGAACGAGAGGAGATTTCCCGTTCAAACCCCAGCTGAGAAGTTCGCAGAATGTGTTGCGGCGATCAGTTGAACTCGCCGTATCCTTGTTCGCAACCTTGACCAGCATCACGTAGCGCGATTGGCGCTCGACAAGTGTTGCGACATAGCTGTTCCTCGATCCGCCGATCAGGTCGCCCTCCCAGTGGCCTGGGACCGCACGATCTTCAACAGATGCCGGTCGTTCTCTGATGGATACGGCATCCTTGATCTGGCCGAGCCCGCTCCGTTTCAGGCTGGCGTGCCTGGAGCGGCGGATCGTGCGTTTCGCTCTCAGGTGCTCAAGCAGCTCTTTTTTCAGCACGCCACGCGCCTGAATGAATAGGCTGCGGTAGATCGTTTCGTGTGACACCTGATGTTGTGGCTCCCCTGGATATGTGCGCTTGAGCCAGCCCGCGATTTGTTCCGGCGACCATTGTCGCCGCAGCCCGATCGATACTGTCCGCCTCAAGAACGGGTGGCAAGCCAGCTTGCAAAGCTTGGGACGCCGCGCCCGATCCCAAGCCGCCTGATCTGCCCCCGCGGCCCGGTACCGGTCCGCTCCTCCATTGCGGCTGACTTCGCGGCTGACGGTCGATGCAGATCGTCCCAAGTGGCGCGCGATCGACCGCAACGAGCGGCGCATGCTGAGCCATCGAGAAATCTCCTCTCGTTCAGAGAGCGTAAGCGCCTGCTTGGCGCGGTGCCGAACCGGTGGACGAAGGCCACCCGTTGGCGAAATCACGGAAAAAACTGACGACGATGCCCGGTCAAATCGACGTCCGATGGACCTCATGGACTCGCCAGCCTGCCAGCGATCCCAGATCTCAGACCGCTGAACCGCAGAATAATAGATGCGACGTCGCTGCTTCATGCCCACACTCCATCTCTGCTAAAGGATTAGAGTGTTGCACCGACCGGTTGAGTCCACCAGGTAAACCGC
>NZ_LGHL01000464.1 GCF_001908205.1 Bradyrhizobium sp. NAS80.1 | reverse complement strand
GTCGCCTGCCGGTCGTGTCCCCCAGTGATGGTGTAGCTCGGTAGAGCAAAGCCGTCCGCACGCGCGCCCTCCAATAGCGCCGTAGCGGGCGGGCGGCTTTGCGGTGGTCACCGATGATTCGTCGGTAAGGTTTGGGTTGCGACACCAACCTGATTCGAGGAACCACCGATGACCGACGACATGATGAACCTGCGCGCGCTCGTGGAGAAGACCCCAGACGCCGATCTGTTGCGTGAGATGATCGGCTTTGCCGCCCACCGGCTGATGGAGCTCGAGGTCGAGGGCCTGACCGGGGCGGCTTACGGCGAGAAGAACCAGGAGCGCCTGGTCCAACGCAACGGTTATCGCGATCGAAGCTGGGAGACCCGCGCCGGCACGGTCGAGCTGCGCATCCCCAAACTGCGCAAGGGCTCCTACTTCCCGGGCTTCCTCGAACCGCGGCGGATGGCCGAGAAGGCGCTCACCGCGGTGGTTCAGGAGGCCTACGTGCAGGGCGTCTCGACCCGCTCGGTGGACGACCTGGTGCAGGCCATGGGCATGAGCGGCATCTCCAAGAGCCAGGTGTCGCGGCTATGCGGCGAGATCGACGACAAGGTGAAGGCCTTCCTCAACCGCCCGATCGAGGGCGACTGGCCGTACCTGTGGATCGATGCCACCTACGTGAAGGTGCGGCAGAACGGGCGCATCGTCTCGGTCGCGGTGATCATTGCGGTGGGTGTCAACAGCGACGGCCGGCGTGAGGTACTCGGCATGGATATCGGCCCCTCCGAGGCCGAGACGTTCTGGACCGCGTTCTTGCGCAAGCTCGCCCGCCGCGGCCTGCGTGGCGTCAAGCTGGTGATCTCGGATGCCCACGAAGGCATCAAGGCGACTGTCGCCAAGGTGCTCAACGCCACCTGGCAGCGCTGCCGCGTGCACTTCATGCGCAACGCGCTGGCGCATGCCGGCAAGAGCGGACGGCGCGTCGTCTCCGCCTTCATCGCCACCGCGTTTGCCCAGGACGATGCCGAGGCGGCACGCGCACAATGGCGGCGCATCGCCGATCAGCTGCGTCCCAAACTGCCCAAGCTCGCGGCGTTCCTCGACGAGGCCGAGACCGACGTGCTGGCCTACATGAGCTTCCCGGCCGCGCACCGGGCCAAGCTGCACTCGACCAATCCGCTCGAACGCGTCAACGGCGAGATCAAGCGGCGGACTGAAGTGGTCGGCATCTTCCCCAATGAGGACGCCATCACCCGTCTGATCGGGGCCATCCTGCTCGAACAGAACGACGAGTGGGCCGTCCAGCGCGGCCGCTACATGACGCTGGAAACGATCGCGCCGTTAGGCGATGATCCCGCCGTCAGCTTCCCGGCGATCGCCAGCTGACCGATCCGGCCCATGCCGGCGAACGTGGTGACACCCGCCCAGCTACACCACGCCAAGGGACACGATCCGCATTCATATCGAGAAG
>NZ_LGHL01000463.1 GCF_001908205.1 Bradyrhizobium sp. NAS80.1 | reverse complement strand
GTTCTTCGCATTTTGACCCAATGTATGGTCCGGCCGCGCGGTGCAAGAAGATTTCGACGATCCGGCAGATGTGGTCTTGCATCAATGTATCCGGCCTCTGCTTGGAGCGCAGTGCTCCGGGCCATCATGGATATCAGCGCGCATGCGATCTGATTAGCGGACAGGCCTCGACCGGGCCATTTGGGTCACCAGTGTTCGCATGCGCCGGGAAGACCGATCCTCCATCGTTGCCTCATCCTCTCGCAGACCTCGGCGGGTATCCGTGTGGCCGGTCGCAATCCACACCCGCACGCTCGACGCAATAGGGATCACCGCAAGCGTCCATCTGTCAGCGCCGCCACGGCGGCCTTCAGTGTTGCCGCGTCGACCGTACCCGTGATCCGCATCCGAGCCCCGGCGGCAAACTCGATCTCGATCGACCCGCCGCTGCTGGCCGGCGCGACTGGACAAGGCGTCGGCCCTGATTCCGCGACCACCATCGCCGGTACGAAGCCAGGTTGATGGGCGCCATCCTTCGGCTCAGGCCGAAACGACCGTCGCCATCGCAGCAGCAATGAGCGCGAAACGCCATACTGCCGCGCTGTAGCCGCGACCTGGCGCGGCGCCTGTAAGCTCTCCAGGACGATCTTGAGCTTCTCGTCCTCGGACCAGCGCCGCCGCCGGCCCGTGTCCACCACTTCAAGCCGTTCGACTTGGGCACTGCGCCTATCACTGTCCATAAGAACAGTACTCAACAACACGCCTCATTCGGCAAGGCGGCCTTCACCGGCTTTCAATTACCCACATTTCCAGCCGCTCCGATTTCGGCGCCGAGTTCGATATCGGTTAATCTGGAAAGGCCACGCCAGATGGCAACATTTCCGGGTGGCGGATCGCCGGCCCTGGCCAGATAGCCACCCAATCGTGCAAGTTTGGTCAGGTAGAATGCGAGGGTTCCGGGGCGACATCGTCGATTGCCGGCGTCGCTGATGAGTTCATCGAGCAATGCGATCTCGGTATCCGTTAACGCTATCTTCGGTGACGCGTCCGGGGCTGTGCGGTTGAGCATGGTGAGCCAGAGGACGCGCCAGCTGAGAATGCAGAAGACTGCCATCAGATTGGCGAGGCGCTCCGCGGTCCGGAGTTTTGAGTCTTCCGCCCTGCAGCCCGATTTCAGGATCTTGTGGAACACCTCGATTTTCCACCGCATGGCGTACCAGCTGATCTTCTCGATTGCCTCGGAGCGTCCGCGGACGGGTAGGTCCGTGATGAGCTTCCACTCAATCGGTTTACGGCCCTTTGGCGCACCGCGTTCGGTGGCGTGGATTATCGTCAGGTCGAGGGCGGGATAACGGTTCTGCTTTCCGATCGGAGGCAACACTGCGATCCGCTTGAACTTGATCTCCAGTGCGACCTTCGTCATCTGGCCTTTGTCGTCCCGCATGTCGATGTAATGCAGGCCCTTGACGTTGGTCTCTGCCATCTCGGTCGCAATCGTATGGCCGCCATCACCTGCCAGCCGATCGACGCAGGCGCGGACAAGGAAGTGAGCGCCAAGGTCTTGCGTCAGGCAATACAATTCGTAGATGTCGCTTTCGCGGTCGCCGATATGAATGCAACGCTCCGGCTGCCCGAGCCGTTCGATCGATTGCCTGAGATTGTCCAGCCAACGAACGCTCTCCTTCTTCTCGATGGGAACGCGGGTCGGGTTGATCTTCTTCTTGAGCTGCGCCGTGCCTTTGAATTTTTTCCGTGTCCAGAATTTCACCGCCGCCAATCCCAGCGGTAGGCCCTCGACGGTCACTGCGAGGCTGGAATGCATCAGCATTCCGCAGACCGTGTGATGGCGCCAACGGCCGCCTTTGTCACGGCCGCTATTGACGCTTTTGGTCAGGCCGATGGCGTTCGTGTTCGCGCGTTGATAGGTGAATTCCGTCGTGTCCTGGATGAGGAGAATTGGGCCTGTGCAATCATCGTAACGCGTGCGCGTGGCAGCGAAGTGGCCGCTGAGAATGTCGGCTTCGTCCACGCGCTCGTTGGCGAAGAAGCGGTAGGCCGCCTTTGTGCTCGCCCAGTCTTGGCACGCGAACGGTATGCTCCCGCCCATGCCATCACCGATTTGCCTCAACAGCTCGCCAAATCGTTGACCAAGACGGGCGTCTTTGAATGCCGTCTTGTCGATCTCGCGCTCGGTCCAGTGTTCGACGGCGCTTTCATCAGGCTCATCCTGGGGACCATCCGGCCCCGCCAACCGACGAGATGTCGTACCGCTCGAACACATGATGGCACCTCGCGCTCGCGATTCAGGTGCTCAACAATGAATCACAAGCGATTCATCCGATTCAAGATTCTTCGATCGAAGCCTCCCGCAATTGAATCAGGCGCTTGTGGGTAATTGAAAGCCGGCGTGGGCCACAGGCGGGTTAGTCATCACGCAGCGTCATCAGTTCGTAGATTACGCCGCTTGCGCAGCTATCGCTGATCCCGGCGTCCAATTCCAGGGCAGAAGCTCATCGAGCCGATGAGCTGGGTGGGCGGCGATGCGGGCAAGGATATCCGTGAGCCAGGCCTGCGGATCGACGCCGTTCATTTTGGCCGTGACGATCAAGCTATACATGGAAGCCGCGCGCCGTCCGCCGCGATCAGAGCCGCAGAACAACCAGGATTTTCGCCCGAGAGCGATACCTCTTAATCCTCGCTCGGCGGCATTGTTCGAGAGACAGACGCGGCCGTCCTCGAGGAAGAGAGTGAAGCTCGCCCAGCGCTTCAGGATGTAGTTGAATGCCTTGGCCAGGTCGTGCCCACGGGACAGCTTGGCGAGTTGCTCCCGCATATAGACCTGAAGGTCCTCGGCCAGAGGCCGGCTCAGCGTCTGTCGCACCTCCAGACGCCCTTCGGGGCTCCTGCCATTGATGGAGCGTTCGATCTCGAACAGCGCATCGATCCGCCGCACGACCTCGACCGCGATGGGTGAGAGCGGGATCTCCTTTTTACCGGCGGCCTTGCGCCGCGCATTCTCTTCGATATCGGCCATGGCGAAGAACGGGCGCCGCGCATGGACCCAACACGCCGCCTCCCGGATCGGTCCGGGCTGGCGCCCCGCCAGATAGAGCTGGTTGTACCCATCATAGGCGTCGGCCTGCAGGATGCCGGCATACCGGGCCAGATGCGCCTGAGGATGCTCGCC
>NZ_LGHL01000462.1 GCF_001908205.1 Bradyrhizobium sp. NAS80.1 | reverse complement strand
GGGTGGGCGGGAAGCCGTTGGGTCCTTGGCGCTTGACGCCGTGAGCCGGCTCGGTCTCCCGCCCGTTCCATCTATCAACCTGAACAGTTGCACGAGGCTGCGCCAACAGACCTCGCATCACAGGGACAGGCACCGTGATCATACCCCTTCGCTACGTTGGAATCGACGTCTCCAAACGATATCTCGATATCTTCGATGAGAGCTTGGGCGTGCCGGAGCGCATCGCCAACGCGACACAGGCCATCACACAGATCGTGGCGCGTTGGCGATGCGATGTGCTGGTCGTCTTCGAGGCCACGGGGGTCTATGACCTCGAGCTTCGCGAGGCGCTGAGCCAGGCCGGCATCCGCTTCGCCCGGATCAACCCGGCCCGGGCCCGCGACTTTGCACGCGCCAGCGGCCAGCTCGCCAAGACCGACCCGATCGATGCACGGATGCTGGCGGCCTTTGCGCGAGCCATACAGCCGGCCACCGAGCTGGCCGCCAATCCCGCCCGCAAGGCCTTGGCGGGGCTTGCAAAACGGCGAGACCAGCTGGTCCTCATGCGCGCCCAGGAGAAGAACCGACGCAGCGAGGCCGATGACCGCGCCATGGCAGATCGTATCGGCCGTCTCATTGAGGTCCTCGACAGCGAGATCGCCGAGATCGAGACCGACATCAGCGCACTGATCAAGGCTGAGCCGGAGATCTCGGATGATGCGCAGTTGATGCGATCCCTGCCTGGTGTGGGTCCCGTCGCCTGCATGCAGCTGATCGCGCAGATGCCCGAACTCGGGAAGGTGGGACCGAAGCAGGTGGCGGCGCTAGCCGGCCTGGCTCCCTTCAACGTCGATAGCGGCGCCTTCCGCGGCAAGCGCAAGATCGCCGGCGGCCGAAAGCGCGTGCGTGACGCTCTCTACATGGCCGCTCTCAACGCAGTCCGCCGGGCCGATCCGTTCAAGGCCTTCTACGCACGACTGCGACAGGCCGGCAAACCAGCCAAGCTCGCTCTCATTGCCGTCGCCAGGAAGCTGTTGACGGTCCTCAACGCCATTATGCGCGACAGGAAGCCGTACCTACAGACCAGGTCAACATAACAGTTGCCGGCTCTGCGGAGCGTCACTACG
>NZ_LGHL01000461.1 GCF_001908205.1 Bradyrhizobium sp. NAS80.1 | reverse complement strand
GGGTTTATGGGTACGCGGCCTAGCACTACTTTGGCAGATTATTGGATTTTCGTGATTTTTTAGGATTCCCGAATCGATTTTTCAATGATTCATGGGTGGTCGGCTCTTGGAGGGCTGACCATGACGGAATGGGAAGTCGAGCTCGAACGCTGGCTGAAGCCGTTCTTGGAACGGTTGGGTCATAAGACCCGGCAGCGGATGTGTCCACTGTACGTTGCGGGATTGATCGGCCCTGGCGATCGCAAGAGCGTTCAGCCGATGGCAGAACGCCTTGCAACGGGCAACTACGATCAGTTGCACCATTTCATCGCCGATGGCGTCTGGGACGCATCACCGTTGGAATCTGAGCTGCTCAACCAGGCGGACCGGCTTGTCGGCGGCAAGGACGCGGTGCTGGTTATTGATGACACCGCAATGCCGAAGAAGGGAGACCGCTCGGTTGGTGTTGCGGCTCAATATGCGTCGGCTCTTGGCAAAACGGCGAACTGCCAAACGCTGGTGTCGCTGACACTCGCCCGCGGCGAGGTGCCGGTGATGGTCGCACTGCGTCTCTTTCTGCCTGAGAGTTGGACAAGCGACGCCCCTCGTTTGAAGCGCGCCCGCGTACCGGCCGAATACCGAACGCCACGATCCAAGCCGGAGATTGCTTTGGCCGAGATTGACCGGGTGATGGCAGCCAACGTGCGCTTCGGGTGTGTGCTGGCGGATGCAGGATACGGGCTCAGCGCACCGTTTCGACAAGGGCTAACGGCACGCGGGCTGGCCTGGGCCGTCGGCATCCCTCGGCACCTCAAGGTGTATCCTGTTGATGTGCAGCTCATTTGGCCGATTACTAAAGTTCGGGGTCGAGCACGAAAGCACCACGTACCAGACGTCTTGTCGATCGCGGCAGAACAAATGCTGGCCAGCATCAAGTGGAAAACCGTGAGTTGGCGCAGCGGGACGAAAGGTCGGCTGAAAGCCCGATTCGCTGCTGTCCGTGTCCGCACCGCCGACGGACCTCCGCAGCGGATATGGGATAAGGGTCAGCAGCATCTCCCGGGCGACGAAGCCTGGCTCATTGGCGAGCAACGTGCCTCAGGGGAGAAGAAATACTATCTCGCCAACCTGCCTGCGTCGACGGATCTGCGCACACTGGCCGCCACCATCAAGGCACGATGGATCTGCGAGCAGGCGCATCAGCAGTTGAAAGAGGAGCTTGGACTTGATCACTTCGAAGGGCGATCATGGCAAGGTCTTCATCGTCACGCTCTAATGACCATGATCGCCTACGCCTTCTTGCAACACCGTCGCCTCGCACACGCGGGGCGGAAAAAAACGAATCAACGGGCCTCCGCCTCAGCCAACCATGCCCGCAGTACGTCACGCCATCGTCGATCT
Source organism: Bradyrhizobium sp. NAS80.1 (assembly GCF_001908205.1). GTDB lineage: Bacteria > Pseudomonadota > Alphaproteobacteria > Rhizobiales > Xanthobacteraceae > Bradyrhizobium. Next base: position 113 of record NZ_LGHL01000461.1, on the reverse strand, counting down.
CATCCTGCGGCCGCGGGCTCAGCGGTGCCCGTACTGCAGAAGACAAATCCTTGAAAAGTCGCTGCACAAACAAGTTCTGCCAAAGTAGTGCTAGTGCTCCAAGTCAAATTCCT
>NZ_LGHL01000460.1 GCF_001908205.1 Bradyrhizobium sp. NAS80.1 | reverse complement strand
TGGTGCAGCCGCTTCTTGGCGGCTTCGATCCACGAGTTGAGGCCATAGCGCTCCCAACACCTGACCTTGACCAGCACAACCCACGCGGCTTGCACGAACAGCGTGCGCAGGTAGCGATTGCCGCGCCGTGATATGCTGCCGAGGATCGTGCGGTCGCCGGTCGAGATCTGCTTCGGCACCAGTCCAAGCCAGGCGCCGAAGTCGCGGCCTTTCGAGAACACGTCTCCAGTGCCGATCGCGGCCACCATTGCGCTCGAGATGATCGGGCCAATGCCAGGCACCGTCATCAGTCGCTGGCAGGCCTCATCTTGATGGGCGAGTGTTTCGATCTCGCTCGAGAGCCCCTCGATGCGCGCATCCAGCCGGCGCCAGTCGTCCGCCAGACCCTCGACGATGCGCAACATGCGAGGCGAGAGCACATCGGTGCGAGTTGCCAAGAGACCCGGCAACTCGAACCGCAGGGAATGCGGGCCTTGCCGCACGGCGATGCCTCGCTCCAGCAGGAACGCACGGATCTGATTGATGACGCCGGTACGCTGACCGACCAATCGCTCGCGGACCCGGTGCAGGGCCTGAAGGTCGAGCTGATCGGCGGTCTTGGTCGCGACGAATTTCATGGTCGGGCGTTGGACCGCCTCCGTGATGGCTTCCGCATCCCGGAAGTCATTCTTCTGTCCCTTCGAATACGGGCGCACGTATTTCGCCGGCATCAGGCGGGCGTCGTGGCCAAGCAGTTGGAGTTTGCGGCTGAGATGATGGGCGCCGACGCAGGCCGCCATCCCGATCAAGCACGGCGGCAGGTTGGCGAGCCGCGCTTCGACCTGTCCGCGTGACCACTTCTGCCGCAGCACGATGACACCGCGGTGATTCTGGCCGACGATGTGGAACGAGTTCTTGCCGATATCGATGCCGATCACGGTGATCGCGGCGTTGAGTTTCTGAGACATGGCGTGCTCCTCGTCTTGAGCGCCCCTTGCCAGCTTCTCGTACTGGCAGGGACGGAGCACGGCCGGACCATCCCATTCTGATGTCCCCAGTCAAGTACACAGCGCACGGTTTCCCGTCTCCACGAGGACTCGTCGTGAAGTTCTTGCACTGATGGATCGTGCAGAGGAGAAGGCGGGACCCAAAGACGTCGGTGAACAGGCTCTGATGCGCGGGTTGGATACCGCATTTCCGTTTTTTCGTCTGGGGCTGTCCCTGGTCTAGCGTCGGGCGTCGATCGGATGATCGGCCACATAATGGGTTTCAGGAATTCCCCTGCCGTGGTCCCGCCTTCACTTCTGCACGATTGATGTCTGCGACTATGCCCCCGATTCTGATTGCAACGGAGGGAGCTGTGGGCCGGTCGAGCGCACCACACGACTCGAGCGGTCCACAGCTCCCGGGCGACGTTACGCCTGTCGATGTGCCAAGAGCTCGCGATTGATCGCCCAAATGAAGGCGGATAGCTCGCGGGCAATCGCCGTGGCGATTACAGTTCGTCGCTTGCCCTTCCGCTCGAGTGACCGGAAGCGCCCGCACAGTCTGGTTTGCGCTTTCCACGCAATCTCGCGCACGCGCTTCGGTGCGGCCTCCACCCTTGGCTGCTTGTCTCGGCTCACGCGCGGCGGATATCGATAGCTCCAGGCCGCTTCGACAAGAAGACGTCGCGCCCGTCCATTACCGGCCTTCGTGATGCCGCCGCGCTTAACCTTGTCACCGGTCGAGCTTTCTGAGGGCACGAGACCCAGATAGCCCATCAGCTCGCGCGGGTTTTGAAAGCGGGAGAGATCGCCGATCTCGGCCAACACCCCCACAGCGGCTATGAGATCAATCCCACGCACCGCCTGCAGGGCCGCGACGACCTCGGAGAGCGACCACTCGGGCACCACTTCGCGGATAGCATTTTCCAAACGCTCCACGCGCTCGCTTTCCTGGCGTATTCCCTCGAGCAGCTCTTCGAATGCGATGCGCTGCTCGCGGTGCTCGATCGTCTGCTCCATCAGCCACCTCATGTGGGCTGGTCCCCACGTTGTCTTGCCCGGATAGATGCGTCCCAGCCTCAGCATCAATGATGAGATCTGTTGACGCTTGCCCTGGAGGTCCTTCTTCACTGCCTGACGGGCGCGCGAGAGATCGCGCATAGCCTCATGGCGCTCGTCCGGCACCCATACCGCGGTAAGCTCATCCGCGCGCAACAGCTTGGCGAGGCTTACCGCATCGCGCCGGTTCGTCTTCACTCGATCGCCGGCCTTCTTCGGAACGAGCGAGGGGGCGACCACTAGGCAGTCATGGCCGAGGCTCTTGAGCAGTCTGTAGAGGCCATATCCTGTCGGCCCTGCTTCGTAGCAAAACGTCAACTGACAGCATTTCGCTGCAAGCTTTGCCACGAGCTTTCGGATCGCTGCCTCCGTAGCAGGAAACTCCCCCAGATACCGGACCTCGCCGCCACGGCCGCTATCAGCAATTGCTACCGCATTACGCAATTTTGACGTATCGATTCCGACAAAGGCCTCGGTATGATGACCCACGACTCGCCCTCCTTGTTTGAGGCTCTGCCCAGTCCATCCGGGCAACCCTCGTTGCAACATCGAGGGTGAGTCGCCTCATTTTGTGGAGGGGACATACAGTCTAGCGGATCT
>NZ_LGHL01000459.1 GCF_001908205.1 Bradyrhizobium sp. NAS80.1 | reverse complement strand
CACCGCGCAGGGAAGGCCGTGTGTTGGGCTTCACCTGTATGCTGCTGTGCGGTCTCCTTGCGCTACATATTCGCGCAGCGGACCGCGGGTGCGAGCTGGCACCCGGCCTTCCCTGCGCCCTTGTGTCCTGAAAATCTGCCAGAATGTGCGAACGGGCGGTTGGATCAGAACCGCCCGTTGCTGGAGCTGAGCCCGTTGCGCCCAAAGGCCGTCGAGCCTGTGTCAGAGCGAGGGACAGCTCCGGTGTCTTCCTCAACCCGAACAGTTGCAAGGGCTTCGAGCCCGAACCGAGCAAGGAAGGGCGTGGATGATGGCACAGAATGGTCTCGTTGTCGTTGGCATCGACGTTGCCAAGGACAAGGTGAATGCGTGCATTCGCGAGTTGTCGCAGCGGCAGATGTGTCCGAGTACGCCCCAGGGGCACCGCAAGCTGGTTGCCTGGCTTCGCAAGTGCCAGGTGAACAAGGCGGTGATGGAAGCCAGCGGCGGCTATGAGCGTGATTGGGCCAAGGTGCTGCGCGGGTCCGGCATCGAGGTGCGGATTGTCGATCCCAAGCGGGTCCGCAGCTTCGCGCAATCGGCCGGATGTCTGGCCAAGAACGACGCGATCGATGCGGAGATGATCGCCTGGTTTGCAGAGACATTCAGCGAGGCGCCGGGTCAAGTGCACGATGCCGCGCAGGAGGAACTGCAGGCGCTGGTGAAAGCTCGTCTCAATCTGGTCGATCTCAAGATACGGTTGGAAGCCCAGAGCGAGCATGCTGCACCGGGACAGGCTCATAAAGCGCGCGTCCGCGTCCTGAAGAGTTTGCTTGAGGAAATTGCCAAGCTCGAGGTCGCGATCTCGGCCCAAGTTAGGGCCTCACCCCATCTTGCCGAGCGCGCCGAAATCATCGAGAGCGTGCCGGGCTTCGCCAAAGCGACCTCGGCGACCCTCGTTGCAGGGATGCCGGAGCTCGGGCAAGTGAGTGATGAGATCGTCGCGGCGTTGTTGGGCGTCGCCCCTTATGACGATGATAGCGGAAAGCGCCGCGGCGATCGTCACATCAAGGGCGGCCGCCGCTGGGTCCGAAACGCCATCTACATGCCCTGTGTTGGCGCAGCCACGCTGAACAATCCCGTCTTCAAGGCCTACTATCAGCGCCTGATTGCCAAGGGAAAGGAGCCGAAGGTTGCCATCACGGCGTGCATGCGCAAGCTGATCATCATCCTCAACACCATGATCGCACGACGGCAGAAATGGGATCCCCACCGCTATGCGGTGAACTGACCGAGCGCACTTCACCGCGCGCGGTCGGAGACCGAGCGCTTGCAAAGCCAACAGACCGGTGAGCGGATGGGGGTCAAGGCCGTCAGCCGCCGAAGGCGGGGGCGCGCCAGCGCCAGCCTTGAGCCCGGCCGGTCAGCGGTCTACTTCCGGCACAGTTGCTCTTGGCTTAAAGGGTGGAGAGATCAAGC
>NZ_LGHL01000458.1 GCF_001908205.1 Bradyrhizobium sp. NAS80.1 | reverse complement strand
GTCTGAATCGACCTCGATTGTGTTGCAAAACTCCGGTTGAGGCGACTCGCGAACCGTGATTCCGTTGGTTTGAGGCGGCATTTGCGGGAGCAGCGGATGTTAGGGCGGCAGGAGAGCGGTCAGGGCCAGTTTTTTTTACTCCTTTAATCTCGACAAGGTGGTGCCGGCTGATCACTTGGTACGGCAAATCGACGGTTTGCTGGACCTGAGTTGGGTGCACAACGAGCTCGCTCCATTCTACTCGCACACTGGCCGGCCTTCGATTGATCCGGTGCTCATGATCCGGATGCTGGTGTTGGGCTACGTATTTGCACTTCGTTCCGAGCGTCGGCTCTGCGCCGAGGTCCAGGTCAATCTGGCTTACAGATGGTTTTGCAAGCTCGGCATCGAGGACCATATGCCTGATCACTCGGTGTTCTGCCGGGCGCGGCGCGAACGCTTCCGTGAGAGCGATGCCTTGCGCCGGGTTTTTGAGCGTGTAGTGGCGCTGTGTATTTCGGCGGGGCTGGTCGGAGGCGAAGCGTTCTCAGTCGATGCGAGCCTGATCAAGGCAGATGTGAACAAGACTAGGCGACGTCCCGGCGACCCGCCTATTACCTGGCCAAAGGCGGAGGAAGCATCCCATGCGGTTCGCGAGTACATCGCAGCGCTTGATGCCGCCAATAGCGATAAGGACAGCGACGAAGACGGCGGCGGTTCAAGTGAAGGCAGCCGTCGCCGCAAGCCTCCCAAGGAAGTCTCGCTCACCGATCCGCAAGCAACATGGGTTACGAGGCCGGGCGTGGATCCATTCTTTGCTTACGATGCGAACTATCTGATCGACAACAAGGCCGGGATCATCCTCGATGCGGTAGGCACGCGCGCGAACCGTGCGGTTGAAATTGCTGTCACCCAGACCATGGTGGACCGTGTTGAGCGTCGCTTCGATCTGCGCCCCAAAAGGTTGGCAGGCGACACGGCTTACGGCGCGGTCAGACTGCTCAAATGGCTGGTGGATCGCAAGATCACGCCGCACGTTCCGGTATGGGACAAGTCGGCACGCCCCGATGGCACCTTTAGCCGAGCCGACTTCGTCTTCGACCAGAAGCGCAATGTCTATGTTTGCCCGGGTGGCACGGAACTGACCAGCACCGGCAATATCGATCAAGGTCACATCGTTTACTACAGAGCCAGCAAGAGCGACTGCGCTGGCTGCGCCTTGAAGCCCAAATGCACGACGGCGGTCGTGCGCAAAATTACCCGCGACATCAACGAAGATGTGCGCGATCGTGTCCGTGCGCTGGCCAATACGGAAGCCTTCGAGCAATCGCGCCGCGAGCGCAAAAAGGTCGAGATGCGGTTTGCTCATATGAAACGCATTCTCAGGCTCGACCGGCTTCGGCTGCGGGGCTTGAATGGCGCCAGGGACGAAGTGCTGCTCACAGCCACCGCGCAGAACCTGAGGCGGCTGGCCAAGCTAATCTGCCGTCCCCCGCCACAACTGGCAGTCGCGTGCTGAAATGCACAAGCAAAACGGAAACCGCCGGCACCCCGTACCAAAAGAAACCGCCGAAACTCAAAAGCCAAGCTCGCCCCAAGTCAGAAACGAGTTTTGCAACACAATCCCCGGT
>NZ_LGHL01000457.1 GCF_001908205.1 Bradyrhizobium sp. NAS80.1 | reverse complement strand
CGTCTTGCGAAGGCGCTCTAGCAGGCTGTTGAAGAAGTCTTGGAACGGCGCGCGATGAACGGGATGTTGTCGCCGTTGAGGAGACAAATCTCCCCTTCGAGTGAGCCGTCATCCTGCAGTTCGGCCCAGCCGTCCCCCCTCGGCCGGCTCCATTTCGTCGTTTCCCTGCCAGCCGAACTGGACGGCATCGCCGTGGCAGGCTCCATGAATGGAGCCTGTGAGGCAATCGAAGGCGAATTCGCCGCCGGCCTCATCGAACAGGATGTAGGCGCTCGCCAAGGCCATGTCGTAGCCCGGTGTCTCGACGACCTGCCATCTGCCCCGAATGCTCATGCCGGTGTCGCCAGAAGCTTGGGAAGCCGGATCAGATTATAGGCCGCAAGCGCCAGGACGAAGACGGCATCCACCCGGTCGCGGCCTCGCAGCTTGACCTTGGCCAAGCCAGCGGAACTCTTGATCCAGCCGAAGACTTCTTCGATGCGTTTGCGGCAGCGTTGGCTGATGTCGTAACCGCTGTGACGTGTGGTACGCGCGTCGATCGCTGTCTTGCGCCGCTTGCCGGTCTTACTCAGATGTCCGTCAATCGCGATATGCGGGGTAACCGATCTATCTCTCAGGTCGTGCACGAACTGCGTGACATCATAGGCCTTATCCGCCCCCAGAGTGATCCGCTTCGCGCACCCGCGCTTGTCGATCATGGCAAGCGCAATCTCCCGTTCGGCGGTGCCCGTCGCTTGGCTTACTCCACCCAAAACCGCTAAACCATTGCGGTTCTCCATCAGCGCATGGCCCATATAGCTCAGCTTGGCTGGCTGGCCGTCCCCCTTCTTGTAGAGCCGTGCTTCGGGATCGGTCGTGCTCGCATGGGTCTCGTTGGATCGCTTCTCCTTGTGGAAGCTGCGCTCGGCGTTGCGTCCCGGACCGTCCTCGTCTTTGTCGCTGCCATCCTTCTTCCGGAAGCTCTTGATCGAAGCCCAAGCTTCAATCAGCGTACCATCCACCGAGAAATGATCGCTCGATAGCAGACGCTTGACCTTTGGCTGCGCCAAAAGCGCGTTCAGGAACTTGGCCGCAATCTCGCCTTCGAGCAGCCGGTCGCGGTTCTTCGAGAAAGTCGAGTGATTCCAAACCGCATCGTCTATCCCAAACCCAACGAACCAGCGGAACAGAAGATCGAACTCCATCCGTTCCATCAGATGCCGTTCCGAGCGAACCCCATAAAACGCCTGGAGGAGCATCGCCCGAAGCAACTTCTCCGGTGCGATCGAGGGGCGACCGAAGTCCGCATAGAGCTTGCCGAACTCCCCAGAAAGGTCGCCCAGCGCCCCATTCGCCAAGTCGCGGATCACCCGAAGCGGGTGGTCGACGCGAACCCGAGCCTCCAAGTCTACATAACTGAAAAGCGAGCCGGACCGTTCGTCACTCCCACGCATCGCGCCCCCTAGTTAAATCCTGATCCTAGAGAATCACGACACGAAACGCTTCGCTACCGACTTCTTCAACAGCCTGCTAGAGCGTTTTCGAGCGAAGTG
>NZ_LGHL01000456.1 GCF_001908205.1 Bradyrhizobium sp. NAS80.1 | reverse complement strand
TCSWCACAATCGGGATAGGGGGGCGTCTCGCGACGCCGCCCCTCCCACACCACCGGACATACGGGTCCGTATCCGGCGGTTCAGCGGATTATGCGGGCCGCGGTGCCGCGACGGAAGCCAAGCCGAGTGAAGCGAAGAAGCTGTTTGGCAGGGCGATGGCAAGCGCGGGGCTGTTCGCGAGCCGCCAAGGGCCATGTGGGGCGCCGGCAGTTTGCGCTGCCAGATCCCGGCCGACGCCGCGGCGTCGCAGTTCGGCGAAGCGAGCGGGTCCGTACTTCCATTGCTTCCAGACGACGGCGCGCAACCGCCGCCTGATCCACCGGTCAAGCACGCGCAACACCGACGGGGTTTGACAGAAGCCGAAGTATCCGCGCCATCCGATCAGGTAGGCCGACAGTTCCTTGGCAATCTGCGCGAGGCTTTGCCCGCCCGTGCGTCGCGTAAGCTCCAGGACCTTCGCCTTGAAGCGGGCGAGCGCCTGCGGCGCGATGCGCCGTCGTGGTTCTTGCCCGCTGGTAAAGCTGAAGCCCAGGAACTTGCGAACGCCCGGTTTTGCGACCGCACTCTTGGCCTTGTTGATCTTGAGCTTGAGGCGCTTTTCGAGGAACCGTTCGATGCCGGCCAGCACCCGTTCGCCCGCCTTCTGACTGCGCACATAGATGTTGCAGTCGTCGGCGTAACGCACGAAGCGGTGACCGCGCTTCTCCAATTCCTTGTCCAGCACATCCAGCATCAGGTTCGACAATAGCGGCGAGAGCGGACCGCCCTGCGGCGTGCCCTCTTCCGTCGGGCTGACCAACCCTCCTTCCATCGCACCTGCGGTCAGAAAGCCGCGGATGAGCTTCAGGAGACGCTTGTCGGCAACCCGCTTGGCAACGAGCCCCATCAGGATGTCGTGGTTGACCCGGTCGAAGAACTTTTCCAGGTCGATGTCCACGACGACGGCGTGTCCGGACGCAATATACGCCTGCGCCTGCTCCACCGCCTGATGCGCCGAGTGCTGCGGCCGGAAGCCGTAGCTCGTCTCGGAGAACGTTCCGTCCCAGTCAGCTTGCAACACCTGCATGACCGCCTGCTGGGTCAGGCGGTCGAGCACCGTCGGGATGCCGAGCAGCCGCACGCCGCCCGACGCCTTCGGTATCTCCACCCGCCGCACCGGCTGCGGCCTGTAAGTGCCATCAAGCAACTGAGCCCGGATCGTAGGCCAATGCTCCTTCAGGTAGGCCGGCAGGTCATCGACGCTCATGCCGTCGATGCCTGCCGCGCCCTTGTTGCGCTTTACTTGCGCCAACGCTCTCTTCAGATTCTCACGCTCGACTACTGCTTCCATCGTCGGCTCTGCGACCGCCGGGCGTTCGAGACTGGCTTTCGCCGCACGTGCTTCGGGCTCTTGGGCGGCGGCGCTTGCGGTTTCACCGCTTGCTCCGGTTCCCAAGTTCAGTTCGATCTGATGCTTCTGCCGCATGGCTCGCGCGAGATAGACCGTTCTACTAACCGCTTCCACCGTTCGGGCCTTCGGCGGCGCGCTGCCGCCTACTATGCCCTCGGCTGACTTCTGCGCTGCGATCAGATCGCCTTACGACGATCTCAGTCCCGTTGCCGTGACACAGTGCAGACCTCCCGAGGTAAGATCGACCGCCTTCACCGCACGCCCGCCGGATTTACCACCCCGACCTTTGATGACCATGGACTTCGCGATCAGTTGCTCGCTCGTCCGGCCGGGTAGGCCTCGTTATCCGGTGTTTGTCCATCGGGCCGCGGCTTTGCTCCACGCTTTCTTCAGACCCCACCTCGCGATGACGCCCTTGCGCTTCGCTAATCCTTCACCGCCATCAGGCTGGATAGAGGACTTCCACCTCCAAGCTGTCGCTCATACTC
>NZ_LGHL01000533.1 GCF_001908205.1 Bradyrhizobium sp. NAS80.1 | reverse complement strand
CGTGCGATTGCTTTAGGAGTTGACCGATGCCGCTTTTGGCGCGGCGAGCCGCATCGGAAACCGAACGAACATTGGTGTACTTTCGAATGACTATGTACATGAGGCGATCATGCAAGAGCTGCAGCTGACCCACATGTGTGGATAGCGCTCGCTGTCTGTAAGGCCATATGCCGGCCAGACCCTCGTCCGCCCGGCCTTGTTAGGCTCGGTATGACTGATTTGTCAGGCACATAATGTGGGTATGTTTCGGCTGCTGCGAGGTTCACATATCAACTCAAGGCGCTGCAGATGCCTGCTGCATTGCGGGATTTCGATCCGGCCGATGTCGCCTTTGGGTCTTGGCTGTGTGAAAACGCCAAGGCGCTTGAGCGCGATAGAAGAAGTTATTCGTCCAAGGCGGTTCTAGCGCTTAAGCTAGCACGTCGCTTCAACTTAGACGACGAACTGAAGAATGTAATTCTAGCCGTGTCTCGATCATTCGCGTTTTTACACAGCCAGGGTCATTCTCGACCGACTCTGCGGGTTTCGGCCGCCGTTCGATGTCTGCTCTTCTCCGAAACCGACCAGCTTACTGCGCGGCAACGAAATGACGCGAAGGGCAACACCGGACTCCTGCATCGCAGCAGTTGCGTCCTCTTCGAGCACCTCGTCGGCCTGACGCGCCGTGCTGGTGACGAGATCAGGCGTCGCAGACGGTTTATTTTCCCCGCGCGTGCCGGTCGAACACACTCAGCACGGCAAGTGTTCATAGCCTCAACACCGGTTTTGATGGTCGGCTCCGGCACCGGCGCGAACAAAAGGGCCGATTTCACTCGTTATTGGCAGCTCTACTTGGCAACGCCGCAAGCGATGCGCGCGCCGCCACCGCCCAA
>NZ_LGHL01000099.1 GCF_001908205.1 Bradyrhizobium sp. NAS80.1 | reverse complement strand
ATCTCGCGGTCATAGACCATCGAGAGCGAGGACTGCATGCCGTTGAAGAGCTGGATCATCGCCATCAGCCCGGGCGCGATATAGACCTCGTAAAGGATGTAGGTCTCGTAGGGCGGAATGATCGAGATGCCGAGCACCTGGCGGAAGCCGGCGGCGAAGATGAACAGCCACACCAGCGGTCTTACCAGCGCCGAGACGAAACGCTCGCGTTGATGCAGGAAGCGCAAGCCCTCGCGCCAGACGATGCCGGTGAGGCACGTCATGTACTCCTGTAACGAGAAACCGCGCGGCGCGTCGCGCGTGGTGATGCTGCTCATGCGCCGCCTCCCGGGATGGTCTGCGCGCCGGTCAGGCGCATGAAGGCGGTGTTGACGTCCTGCGCGCCGGCTTCCGTGATGACGCGGCTCATCGGCCCCTGCGCCAGAACCTTGCCCTGGTGCAGCACCACGAGGTCGTCTCCGGCCATGATCTCGTCGAACAGATGCGTGGCCCAGAGCACGCCGATGCCTTGTTCGGTCACGAGCTGGCGGACATGGCTGATGATGTCGGCGCGCGCCTTGACGTCGAGACCGACGGTCGGCTCATCCAGCAGCAACAGGCGCGGCCGGTGCAGCAGCGCCCGCGCGATCTCCAGCCGTCGCATCTGCCCGCCGGAGAGATCGCGCACCTTGCTGCCGGCGCGGTCGGCAAGCCCGATGCGGCCGAGCAACTCGGCGCTGCGCGCGGCGGCCTCGCGCCGGCTGATGCCGTGAAGCGCGGCGTGATAGAGCAGGTTCTGAGTCAGCGACAGATCGAGATCGAGCGTGCGCGGCTGAAACACGACGCCGAGCAGCCGCAGTGCCTCGCCGGGTGCACGGCTGATGTCGTGTCCGAAAATGCCGACGCGGCCCGACTGGATGCCGAACAGGCGCGTGACGAGCGAGAACAGCGTGCTCTTGCCCGCGCCATTGAGGCCGAGCAACGCGGTGAAGCTCGCAGGCTGCACGTTGAAGGAGACGTCGATCAGCGCCCGGCGCGGGCCGTAAGCATGGCTGACGCCGTCAATCGCGAGCGCCGGCACCGCTGCCGGATCATGCTTTGGCGTTTCCCGTTGTTCGGCGATGGGAGCAGGGCTGGTCATGGCGCGATCGTGATGCCCCAGGGCAGTTCGCCCACCTGAATGGTCTTGATCACTTTTTGCGCGCCGACGTCGATGACGGAAACGTCGTTCGACACGCCGTTGGTCGTGAGCAGGTATTTCTCGTTCGGCGTGAACGCCATGTGCCAGACGCGCTGTCCCACCAGAAGATATTTCGTCACCTTGCGCGTCGCGGTATCGACCACGGCGATACGATTGGCGGGGCCGAGTGCGACGAAGGCGGTCTTGTCGTCCTTGGTCATGCCGATGCCGACCGGCTGGATCGCCTCGCGGCGCAGGCCCGGTATCTCGAACGTGACCTTGCCGATCACCTCGTGCTTTACGGGATCGATGACTGAGACGGTGCCGCCGATCTCCGAGGATATCCACAATTCGGAAGCGTCGTGCTTGAACTCGGCAAAGCGTGGCCGCGCGTCGACCAGCACGTTGGCGACGATCTGGCGCGAACTGGTGTCGATGAAATGCGCCATGTTGGTCGTTTCGGACGTGTTGATCAGCGTCTTGCCGTCGGGGCTGATGGTCATGCCCTCGGGTTCGACGCCGACCTGGATGTCGCCGAGACGTGCGCGCTTTTCGAGGTCGATCACGGTCACCGTGTTGTCGTTCTCGTTGGCGACATAGAGCACCTTGCCGGCGGCATCCTGGGTGAACAATTCGGGGTCCGGGCCGGAGGGCAGGGTGTCCACCACAGCTTGCGTCTTGGCGTCGATCACCTGGATGGTGTCGTCGTCGCCGACCGCGACCATCACGAACTTGCCGTCGCGCGTGAACTCGATGCCGCGCGGGCGCTGGCCGACCTTGATGGTCTTGGTCACCGTCCAGCTTTCGGTGTCGATCACGGACACCGTGTTGCCCTTCTCGTTCGAGACATAGGCGATGAACGCGTGCGCGGGTGCCGCCGCGAGCGCGAGCCCGGACAGCAACCCCACACGCCACACGCGCAACATCCAAGTCTTCACTTAAATGCCCTCACTTCAGCTTGCATTTGCTCTCCGGGCGGTCATAGCCGAGCGTGTCGAGCTCCGAGACCTGGTGCAGAAACCCTTCCTGCGGCGACACCGACACCACCATGCGGCCGTCGACCAGCAGGATCGGCTGGCGGAGCTGCAGGTTCCAGTCGCGCACGGTCAGCCGCGTGCCCTTGAAGGCGGCGATCGAGAAATCCGGGCCTTTGATGAAGTCCGTCACCTTCCTGATGTCGCCTGAATTTGTGCGCGAGGTCGCTTCGCCGATCATCCGCACTGCCGTCCATACCTGCATGTCGAGCGCGGTCATCCGCCGCGAGTTCAGCTTGATGAAGCGGTTCTGCATCTGGATCGCGCCCCACTGGTCCTGCGCCGCATCCCAGCTTCGCGGCACGAGGCCGGCCGAGCCGGCGACGGGACGCGGATCCCAGGTGCGATAGGGCAGATAAGCGCCGAATACCTCACTCTCGTCGGCGGCGACGAGCACGTCGTAGGCGGGCGCCTGCTGTGTGAACACGGGCATCTGGCGCTGGATCAGCGTGACGCCGCTATCGCTGCGGCGCGCGCCGCCCTTGTCCTCGAAGGTGCGCTCCTGCACGATCTTGGCGCCGAACCGCGTCGCGGTGCGCCTCAGTGCATCGGCGAACAGCTTGTCCTCGTCATGCGAGCCGACCACGAGCAGCCAGCGCTTCCACTGCTTCCACACCAGATACTGGCCGAGCGCATCCGCCAGCATCGATCGTGTCGGGGCGGTGTGGATGACGTTGGCGCGGCAATCGGCCTCGCGTAGCCGCTCGTCGATCGCACCGGCGTTGAACAGCAGCGTGCCGCGGTCGCGCAAGGCATCTGCGACCTTCAGTAGTGCATCGGGCGGCAGGTCGGTGACGATGAAGCTGTTGTGCTCGGCGAGCGCGGTCGCAGCCTGGACCGGATCTTCGCTCTCCTTGATGCGGCGTTCTTCCAGCGTAAAGCGCTGGTTGAGAAATTTGCCCGTGGTGTTGTTGTCCTCGATCGCGAGCTTGGCCCCGGCAACGCCGTCATTCTCCGCGGGCTGCTCGACCAGCGACAGCGTCGATCTGGTGCCGGCGACGCCGAGATAGCCGACGCCGATCGTGACTGGGTCGGCCGCGCATGCCTGCGTCGCAACCAGACCGAAGCCGATCAGGCCGGCCAACCATCGGATCATGTTTCCTCCTGACGATCCCCCCCGGCTTGACCGCCGGTGGAGAATTGTCTCTGCTAAAGCATGACCGATTTGGCCGGGCTTGCAACCCCGCATTTGGTCGTCGCGACGCGACGAGCCGGAATCACGATCATGCGAGCATTGCTATCGATTATCGTTTTGCTGTTGATGGGTTCGGCCGCGTTCGCCGACCCGCCGAAACTCGCGGTGTTCGATTTCGAGCTGGTCGACACCAGCCTGCCCGGCGAGTTCTATGGCTCCAAGCCTGAAGAGGCGCGGCTGGAGCGCATCAGCGAGCAGTTGCGCAAGGAACTGACCGACTCAGGCCGGTTCCAGGTGCTCGATATCGCACCTGTCCGGGATGCCGCCCGTCACGCCAATCTGCAGGCCTGCGGCGGCTGCGACCTCAAGCTCGCCGGGCAGCTCGGCGCTGATCTCGAGATCACCGGCGTGGTGCAGAAGGTCTCGGACCTGATCATCAACCTCAACATCTACCTGCGCGACGTGAAGACCGGCAACATGATCACCGCCGCCAGCGCCGACATGCGCGGCAACACCGACGAATCCTGGTCGCGCACCATGAGCTATCTGATCCGCAACCGGTTGCTGGCGCCGAATTACGGGAAGCCGCAGTAGGTTTTTCGCCTCTCCCCGCGTGCGGGGAGAGGCCGGAATTTGCGCAAGCAAGTTACGGGCGAGGGGGAGTCTCTGCGAGGTCCGTCTTTCACCGCCTTTGCAGAAGCAGCCCCTCACCCCAGCCCTCTCCCCGTAACAACGGGGAGAGGGGGAGGAGAGGCCGGTGTCACGCCGTCAGCCGCGCCGCGTGCCAGTGCAAATGGTCGCTCATGAACGTCGAGATGAAATAGTAGCTATGGTCGTAGCCCGCCTGCCGCCGCAGCGTCAGCGGGAGGTTGGCCTTGGTGCAGGCCGCCTGCAGCAGCTCCGGCTTGAGCTGCTCTTTCAGGAAATTGTCGGCATCACCGTAATCGACAAGGAAGCCGGAGAACTTCGCGCCGTCCTCGATCAGCGCCACCGTGTCATGGTTGCGCCAGGCATCCTTGTTGGGTCCGAGATAGCCGGTCAGCGCCTTGATGCCCCAGGGCACCTGCGACGGCGCCACGATCGGCGCGAAGGCGCTTGCCGCGCGATAGCGGTGCGGGTTGCGCAGCGCCACCGTCAGCGCGCCATGGCCGCCCATGGAATGGCCCATCACCGATTGCCGCCTGGCATCGACCGGAAAGTTCTCCGCCACGAGCTTCGGCAGCTCGTCGGTGACGTAGCTCCACATGCGATAATTGCGTGCGAACGGCTGCTCTGTCGCGTCGACATAGAAGCCGGCTCCCAGGCCGAAATCATAGGCGTTGTTGGCATCACCGGGCACGTCGGGCCCGCGCGGGCGTGGTGTCGGGCGCCACGAAGATCAGGCCGAGCTCGGCACAGGCTTTGCGGAATTCACCCTTCTCGGTGACGTTGGCATGCGTGCAGGTAAGCCCGGACAGATACCAGACCACGGGCAACTTGACGCCATCCGGGTGCGGCGGAACATAGACCGAGAACACCATGTCGGTTCCGGTCGCCTGGCTCGCGTGGCGATACACGCCCTGGACGCCGCCATAGGATTTATTGGTCGAGACAGTCTGAGTCGTCATGCCTTCACGCTCCGTGGCACCTGGCCACATCTACATTGCAACGTTTGTGTACCGAATTTGTGGCGGCCGGTGCGCTTCGTCAGGCAACGCCGCTGTCGATCGCCAGCCGCACCAGCTCGACCGAGGTCTTCACGCCTAGCTTCTGTCGCATGATCGAGGAAGTGTTGGCCACCGTCTTGTACGACGATTGCACCAGCCAGGCGATCTCGGACAGGCTCTTTCCGGCGCTGAGCAGTCGCAGGATCTCCATCTCGCGCGCATTCAGCTTGGACAGCGGATTTTGCGCGAGCGCCGGTCCCGCAAAGGCAATGCTACGCGCGATCGCGCTCGGCAGATAAGTGCCGCCGCCTCCGACGGTGCGGATTGCCTCGACGAGATCATCGGGATCGCCGGTCTTGGACACGTAGCCCTTGGCCCCGCACTCGATCGCGCGTGCGGCAAAGGCGGGGTCGTCGTTCATGCTGAACATGATGATCCGGGCCTCGGGCGCCCGCTCGAGGATGCGGCGTGCGAGCTCGAAGCCGGAGACGGTCGGCAGGTTGATGTCGATGATGCAGAGGTCGGGGCGCTCGACAATGAACACGCCTTCGCCGTCTTCGGCGTCGGCGGCCTCCAGGATCTCGATCTCGCCCTCGTCGGCCAGCACGGCACGGCAGCCGGAGGCGACGATAGGATGATCGTCGACGATCAGAATGCGCATAGGCGTTCCCCGTGACAGCGCTTCCCCGTGATAGAACTTGCCTGTTTTTCCGCCGCATGATGCCGAACGAGCAACACGAGTGTGTCTCATGTCGGGTCATGCAACCCGGCCGGGTTTGCTGTACGCTTCCGATTAGATATCGGGCGCTTCGTCTCTGTCAACGTCATCGGACAGGTGCGGGCCAACCTTCGCGAGGCACAGGCGGCACCAATGTGGCAAAATCTATCCTTGCGCGTGCGCATCAACCTGTTGCTGGCGCTGCTGCTGGCGCTCGGGCTCGCCGTCAATATCGGCCGCCAGGTTGCGGAAGCCGGGCCGCGCGTGCAGGCCGAGGACCAGAGCGTGATCCGGCTCGCGCGCGAGTTCATTGAGATGATCGTGGCGGATCTCAACGAGGCCCCCGATCCGGATGCCAGGCTGAATCAGATCGCGCGTGATCTCAGCCGTCTGCGCCATGTCAGCATCGCGCTTCGGGACGCCGGCGGGAACCCGCTGACGCCGCCGCGCACCGAGGCCGATGACGAGGTGCGCGGGCCGCCGGCCTGGTTCGTCAGCCTGGTCCATCCCGAGCAGACCGCGGTGAGCGTGCCCGTCTCGATCCACGGCAAGCCCGGCTCGCTCGTAATCACCTCGCACCCCAATGACGAGATTGCCGAGATCTGGGATAGTATCGTGACGCAGCTCGAGGTCGGCTCGGTGATCGCTCTCGTGCTGTTCCTGGTGATGATGACAGTGGTCGGCCGCGCGCTCACCCCGCTGCAATCATTGGCGCAAGCCATGGCCGAGATCGAGGGCGGGCACTATGAGGCGCGCGTTAAGCCGGGCGGCGCGCCTGAGCTCGCCGCGATCTGCACCAAGCTCAATCATCTTGCGGCGACGCTCGGAAAGGCGGTCGAGGATAAGCGGCGCCTTGCCGAACGCGCGGTGTCGCTCCAGGACGTCGAGCGCAAGGAGATCGCGCGCGAGCTGCACGACGAGTTCGGGCCGTATCTGTTCTCGCTGCGCGCCCATGCCAGTGCGCTGGCGAAACTGGCGGACGGACGAGCCCCGAGTGCCGACGCCGTGCGAAAACATGGCAATGCCATGATGGAGCAGATCAACGCACTCCAGCAGTTCAATCGCCGGGTGCTGGAGCGCCTCCGGCCCGTAGGCCTTGCCGAGCTCGGCCTGCGTCAGGCGCTGGAATCGCTGTCGCGGCTGTGGCGGGAGTCGTATCCCGATGTCAGAATCGAAACCACGATCTCGCCGGCGCTTGGGCTCACCGGCGAGACCGCCGACCTCACCATCTATCGCATCGTGCAGGAGTCGCTCACCAACGTGTTCCGCCATGCAGGCGCGACCTCGGTCAATGTCGTCATCGAACCGGCGGAACAGCTGGGGCGCGACGGTCGCGGCTGTGCCCGGGTGCGGATCAGCGATAATGGCCGAGGCATGGAGCAGGGCCAGAAGCTCGGCTTCGGCCTCGTCGGCATGCGCGAGCGCATTCTGGCGCTGGGCGGCACGCTCAACGTCGTCTCCGGCGATGGCGGCCTTACGGTCGAGGCGCTGGTTCCGACGCCGGCGGCCTGAGCGTGCGGAATGCGATCGGGAAAAATTCCCGATCTGGTCGGGAAAACGGGTGCCGATACGGCCCGACCTTTTGTGGCTGGCGCGTGAGCTGCTGCCGATTACACTCATCTCAACCAAAACGGCGAAAATCAAAACAGCCGGTGGTGACGGGTGGGAAGGCAGGGATGGGCAAGCGTCGTTTGTTGATGGCGTCGGTTTCGACCGGGCTGGTGTCGGGACTGGTCTTCGTATCAGGTGCGGGGGCCGCGCAGGATGAAGAGACCAACGTCCAGAACCTGCCGGCGGTCGAGGTGACGGCGCCGCCGAAGTCGACGGCAAGGCGCACCGCGCCAACGCGGCCGGTCGCGCGGGTGGCGGGGGCGCCGTCGTCCCGGCCCAAGCCACGCATTTACGTCTACCCGACCGCACCGGGCGCCGGCAGAGGTCTCGATGTCGACAAGGTTCCGTCAGCCATCAACGCTGTCGATGCCAGCCAGATCAAGCGCACCGCCTCGCCGGATATCGCCGTTGCCCTGCAGCAGTACGTGCCCGGTCTCAGCATCAATGAGGTGACCGGCAATCCCTTTCAACCCGACGTGCAATTTCGCGGATTCGTCGCCTCACCCCTGGCCGGCACGCCACAGGGCCTCGCCGTCTACCAGAACGGCGTGCGCATCAACGAGGCGTTTTCCGACATCGTCAATTGGGATCTGATCCCGACGGCGGCGATACGATCGGCGGTGGTCGTGACCAACAATCCGACGTTCGGCCTCAATGCGCTCGGCGGCGCCATCGATCTGCAGATGAAGAACGGCTTTAATTATCAAGGTGCCGAGATCGATATCATGGGCGGCTCATTCGGCCGCATTCAGGGCTCAGCACAATGGGGCAAGCAGGTCGACAACAACTGGGCAGCCTACGGAGCGCTCGAAGGCATTCACGACAATGGCTTCCGCAATTTCTCGTCATCCGACGTCCGGCGCTTCTATGGCGATGTCGGGTATCGCTTCGAAGGCAACGAATTCCACCTCAACCTGGGTCTCGCCAACAATTCCCTGGCAGGACCCAGCACTGTTCCGGCCGAATTACTCCAGCAATATTGGGGTGCGACCTATACAACTCCGCAAACCACTTCCAACAAGGTCGGCTATCTCAACCTGACCGGCAAGGTGGAGGCGACGCCGACCTGGACCTTTGAGGGCACGGCGCATTTGCGGGGCTTCAGGCAAAATACCGTGGACGGAAACCCGACCGGCGCCCAGCCCTGTGCCGATCCGACGCTCTTGTGCTTTGGCGATGATACGGTCCCCGCCTTTGGCCTGAATGGCGCTCAGCTTGTCAATCCGTTTGCGCCGGGTGCCATACTCGGCGAGATCGATCGCACCAGCACGAGGTCGACCACGTTTGGCGTATCCGGGCAGGCGACCAACAGCGACCAGCTGTTCGGTCATGAGAACCGCTTCGTGATCGGCGCAAGCTATGATGTCAGCAGCACGCGCTTCACCGGTAGCGCCGAATTGGCAACGATAGGCACGAACTATCTCGTCACGGGCAGCGGCATATTCCTGGGTCCGTCCGGTGCTCCGACATCGATTGGCCCCGTGTCGCTTCGTACCGTCAACCAATATCAGGGTCTCTATGCGCTCGACACGTTCAACGTCGACGATCGCTTTGCGGTCACGGCAGGCGGGCGATTCAATGCGGCCCATATCTCCCTGATGGATCAGCTTGGCACCGCGCTCAATGGCGATCATCAATATGATCGATTCAATCCCATCATCGGCGGCACCTACAAGATCACGTCTGAAGTGACCGCCTATGCGGGCTATTCCGAAGCCAACCGGGTGCCGACCCCTCTCGAACTCGGCTGCGCCGATCCGGCGAGACCGTGCATCATCGGACAGTTTCTGGTCGCCGATCCGCCACTGCAGCAAGTCGTAGCCAAGACCGTGGAAGCGGGCTTCCGCGGCACCAAGGAATTGAACATCGGCTCGCTCGGCTGGAAGATCGGCGCCTTCCGTGCCACCAACTACAACGACATTCACGCGGTGCCGACTCCGGATTTAACGGGATTCGGCTTTTTCCAGAACGTCGGCCGGACGCGCCGGCAGGGGATCGAAGCCGAGGTGAGCATCAAGTCGAATGCGCTTCAGTTCCAGGCGAGCTATGCGTTCCTGGACGCGCGCTTTCTCGACGCACTCCAGCTCGGCTCGAACAGCCCGTTCGCCGACGCCGACGGCAACATCCAGGTCCTGCCGGGCGACCACATTCCGCGCCTGCCGAGCCACCTCGTCAAAGCCAGCGTCGAATATGCAGTTACCGACGTTTGGAAGGTCGGCGGCGACGCGCTCTTTGTCTCGAGCCAATATTTCGTCGGCGACGAGTCCAACCAGTTTCCGAAGTTGCCGTCCTATACCGTGTTCAATGTCCACACCTCCTACCAGATCACCAAGAACTTCCAGATCTACGGTCGCGTTAACAACCTCTTCGACAACCGCTACTCGACTCTGGGCACCTTCTTTGACAGGGGAGCCTTGCCCAATTTCACCAACGGTGGCGCGGAATTCACCGACCCGCGTTCGCTCAGCCCGGCAAGGCCGCGCGCGTTCTATGCGGGGATGCGGGTGACGTTCTAGGCATGTTCGTGCGGGCAGCGCTCGTCAATGCCCCATTCCGGGCTCTACCTTGCCGTCGAAAATTTCCGTGTTTGGCTGTCCTTCGACGTGCAGGATACCGACGAGCCCCCGCTCAGCCCGCGCGATCGCATGATCGAGGAGGGTATAGTTGCCGGGGAAATCAACCTTGAACTCGGCGATAACGGCGCCGCCCGCGGGGACCGTTACGGTTTGGATACCCCGCAGCGGCTCGCTGGTCGTGCCGCCAAGAAAGTAGACCTTGTCGAATATCTCTCCGATGAGATGGAACGATGAGGTGAAGTTCGGACCACCGACACCGAAATAGATGCGGACGGTTTCGCCGACCTTCGCTTGCAGCGGGTGGAAGCTGGAAAGCGCGCCAACCGATCCATTGAAGACAAAATATTCGGGACGTTCGTTCAGCAACTTCTCGACGTTGAATTCCTGACTGCCGTGCTGGCCGAATGCCCCGTCGGTATAGATCTCTCCTTGCATCACATAGTATTCGCGGTCGACCGGCGGCAGACCGCCCTCTGGTTCGACCAGGATCATCCCGTACATGCCGTTGGCGATGTGTTGGGCAACCATCGGCGTTGCGCAGTGATACACAAACAGGCCCTGGGTCAGCGCCTTGAACCTGAAGCTCTTCTCCTCGCCCGGATTGGTCTGGGTGGCCGCAGCGCCGCCGCCGGGGCCGGTGGCCGCGTGGAAGTCGACCGAGTGCAGCATCGAGCTGTTGTCGGAGTTTTTCAGATGTACTTCGACCGTGTCGCCGACGCGGACGCGCAGCATCGGGCCCGGTACCTTGCCGTTGAAAGTCCAGTAGCCGAACGTCGTGCCTTCTGTGAGCCGCGCCTCAAGCTCGACAGTGACAAGGTCGACCCGCACCGTCTGCGGGCCTCGATTGCCCACGGAAGGTGGCACGTCGCTTGGCTTCTGCGAAATGTCGGCCTCCACCACCGTCTGTGGCGGCGGCTGAGGCGTCACGAGGAATTTTCCTTCCATGCCGGACAGTCGGTGCCCGGGCACGCTGCAGAAATAAGCATAGTCGCCGGCCTTGGCGGCAGGGAACGCAATGCTGGTGCTGGCGCCTCTTCCAACGATGTGCGCCGAGCTTCCTGCAGGTCCCTGATTGTCAAAGACGATATCGTGCTCGGCGCCCTCACCGTTGATCAGCGTCACCTGGACAACCTGGCCCTCGGCAGCGGACAACACGGGATTGACCTGACCGTCGATCGAGCCGCCCACGCCAATGAACACCATGCGGCCTTCTGCGATT
The DNA here is from genome assembly GCF_001908205.1 of Bradyrhizobium sp. NAS80.1. GTDB lineage: Bacteria > Pseudomonadota > Alphaproteobacteria > Rhizobiales > Xanthobacteraceae > Bradyrhizobium. Next base: position 16,791 of record NZ_LGHL01000099.1, on the reverse strand, counting down.
CCGGTGCGAAGCGTATAGCGCAGCCCCGGAACATAGTTTGCTCCAGGGGCCGTTGCCGGCGAGGTCGGAGGCACCGCCTCGGTCGTTGGCGCTGCCGGCCCACGAGCCTGAGCATTCTGCGCCGCCGGTGCTGGAGCCGCAGCCGTGCCAGCCGACTTCGAAGTTTCGGTGAGCAAGGCGATGACGGCGTTGCGTTCGCGCTCGGTCTTCAGTCCTGGGAAAGGCATCTTGTTGCCCGGCACGACTTTCTGCGGGTCGGTGAGATAGGCATCCAGCGTCGCGGCATCCCAGGTCAGGTTGCTCGCCTTCATGGCGGGTGAGAAATTGTAGCCGGGCACGTCACCAGCCTTCTCACCGACGATTTTCGCGAGCGACGGCCCAACGCCGTTCTTGCCTGCGTCGAGCGAATGGCAAGCCTGGCACTTCCTGAATACCTGGCGGCCCTCGGCGGCGTCGCCTGTCATCGCGGGCTGAGACGTTGCGACGGCCGCTGCTGGCGTCGGCGCATGGTCGTGCACCATGGGTGCGGCCGGCTGCGCGCTCTGGGCCATTTGGGCCGGCGGTGGTGCGCCAGCCGCAGTCGTGGACGCAGCCGTCTGATCCGTCTTCGGAGCGGGCGCAGCAGGAGCCGCGGCCTTGGCATTTGCATCGGAGGCTTGCTTGCTGGCAGTCCCGACATTTGCTTCGGCGCCCTGTTTTGCATTGGAGGGAGCGGTTGCCGTCTGTTTGGCGTTTGGAGTGGTTGCAGCAGCCGGCGAGGCCTGCGGTTTCGGCGCTTCATCTTGTTTGGAAGATGTAGCTGCAACAGGCTTCGGCGGTTCGGGGACCGGTTGGAGCATGGCCACGATACCGATCACGCCCGCGATTGCCGCAAGGCCGACGATCAGAACCCGCCATTGCTGAAGCCTCCCCAGATCCATCCACCCATGTGAGCGTCCCCTCGTAAGCCAGCCGTCGGCCGAAGGATTTCGTCACCGGCCAATGCGCCGTGGGATCAAGTTTGACGCGTCCAACCCGCGGCGATAGCATGCCGTCGGCACAGTTAGCTCCGGTTGAGCAAACAATCGGCTTCCCACCATCGTAGTGTTTGACTTAAATCAAGCTTCGGCGGGTAGACGGGAGTGCGAGCCTGAGACCGCCTTCTGCTCGCTTCTGACACAAAACGAACTGAACTTTTCGCGCACCGTCCCTCTGGAACGCCGGCCAGGCGCAAGCCCCGATACATCCGTTCGCGTAATGCAAAATGGGTTGGATGATCGCTCAGTGTTGGACAGAGTCTCGCGGCGCCGTTCAGGCGTGCGCTTTCACAAATGCCTGACGGGCAGCGCTGAGCGTTGAGTTGTCGGGGGATTGTCTGCGAACTGCGGCCGGTGGAAACCGGCAAAGACCATTTCCCCCAGGACCATTTCCCCCAGGACCATTTCGCCCAAGACCATTTCGCCGAAGACCATTTCACCGAGGTCACCGTGGAATTGCCAAATAGTCGCGCTTGGTTGGGAGTCGGGCATGCCTCGAGGTCGGTCGTGAATTCGTCCAATGAAGATCCGTTGGTCTCCCATGGCCTGAGCCCGAAGGAAGACGTGTCGTGTCGGACGGCCGTCGATCGGGCCACCCGACAACATCCGGCCTCTCGATCCAGGCCGGTGATGTTGCCGCTTCGCCCCGCCTTGCTATGCTTCGCGGCGCTGGCCATGCTTGCGTTCGGCCTCACTAAACTCCACGCCCAGGGGGCGGCGGTCCCTGACAGGGAATTGGTGGTGGCGACCAAGGCGGCGCCGCCGTTTGCAATGAAGCATCCGGACGGGAGCTGGAGCGGTCTCAGCATTACGCTATGGAAAAAGATCGCGGATCAGGAGCATCTGCGTTTCCGCCTGGTCGAAACCCAGAGTGTCCCGGATCTGCTGGACGGCGTTGCGAACGGCACGTTCGATGCCGGAGTTGCCGCGGTGACAGTGACTGCCGCGCGTGCGCACAGCGTCGACTTTACCCAACCCTTCTACAATACCGGGCTTGGGGTCGCGGTGCCGATCAATGAAAATCCGTGGGTCGCGATCGGGCGCGCGCTTCTTTCCTTCGGCTTTTTCCAGGCTGTCGGCGTGCTGCTTTGTTTCGCAATGGGAGTCGGCTTTCTCATATGGGTGTTCGAGCGACGCAAGACGGAACACTTTGGCGGAGGCGCGAAAGGACTAGGCTCCAGCTTCTGGTGGTCGACGATCGCGATGACCCAGGCCGGGGCCGCCCATAATGCTCCAGCAACTCTTCCAGGCCGGATCGTCGCAATGGGATGGATGATCGCATCCGTGATCGCAATCGCCGTATTCACCGCCGGTATCACGTCCACGCTGACGCGCAGAGGCCTCGAAGGTGCCGTTCACGGCTTCAACGATCTTCGCTCCGTACGTGTCGGCGCGGTCGCGAACTCCCCGACGACCGATTACTTCGGCCATCAGCGGCTGTCCTTTCAAGCATTTCCCGATATCCAAAGCGGCCTCTCGGCGTTGGAAGCCGGCAAGATAGATGCCTTCGTCCATGACAAGCCGTTGCTGACCTGGATGGTCCGCAATGACTTTTCGAGTGCGATCCGCGTCGTCGATACCAGCTTCAGCAGCGAGAGTTATGCGATCGTACTGCCCAAAAACAGCGCGTTGCGGCCAATGCTCGATCTCGCTGTTCTCGATCAAGTCGAGAGCGATTGGTGGCAACAAACGCTGTTCGAGACCCTCGGGACTGCTCGGTCACCCTGATGCTCTCGTGGCGACCCACCGGCCTACATGCTGGTCCAACAGCGCCGCGCATGCCGATATTGATCTATCGTAAGAGTGAATCCGGAACCCGGGCCCAGCCTAACGTTCCGACGGCGTCGATATGTCCAGACAATCGGGAGGTGAAGCATGTACCGGCATATTCTCATTCCGACAGATGGGTCGGAGCTGGCGGAGCGTGGGGTGGCGCATGGGTTGGCGTTGGCGAAATCCGTTGGAGCGAGGGTATCCATCATCTACGTTGTGGAGCCGCTTCTTGCCGTCACCGGCGACTTTGCAAGTGTGTTGGATCACGCGGCAAATAGAGCCAGGGAGGTCGGTGTTCCCTGCGAGACCATTCAGGTGGAGAATGTGCCACCCGATCAAGCCATCGTCGCAGCGGCCGAGGACCAAGGCTGCGATCTCATTGTCATGTCATGGCATGGGCGTAGCGGACTTTCGACGCTTCTCATCGGCAGCGTGACAAACAAGGTGATGACCTACGCGAAAACCCCCGTGCTGGTTTGTCGGTGAATGACGGGAAACGCGCAGGCAGGACGTCGCGGCCACCACGCCAAGCGGCTTGAAGGCATGTGACGAAAGGAAGGGCTGGAGGGTCACTTAACGAAGAGAGCAATCAGCAATATTGCGACCGGCAAGAGCCCGAGACATGTCACGCCAATCGCAAAAAACCTGTCATTTTCAAGAGTCTCTCTGATATGCCGACGCATCAGCCATGTTCCCCCAACCTTAACACAGCTTCATTTGCGGCCGAAGCATGCGCCAGCTAAGCACAATCGCAAGCGAAGGCAACGGTGGCGAAAATGGCCGGAGAAATCTCAGGCAGTTCAGATGCAGCATTGACGAAGCGCCAGAAGCAATCGGCGATTGTCGGCAGGTTGTTAGTGGCCTGCTTCGTGGCGATGCGCAGCGGTTACCCTCGCAAGCACGTCGGCGCGGTGTTTGAAGAGCTTCTGGTCGCGATGATGATTCGTGTGAGCGACGAGGTCGGCGCACCGCCGCGCACGGCCTCCGACATTTCCAAATATCTCGGGCTCCCGCGCTCGAACGTCCGACGCTGCCTCGAGGCGCTGATCGGCGAAGGCGTGGTTCGCAAGGTGCATGAACACGGCCATACGGGCGAACTGGACTGGCTCGCGTCGCGGATTGATGCGGAGTACTTCCTCAAAATTCGGAACGCGATCATCGCCGCGGCTGACGAGCTGAAGGCGCTTGACGCGCCCGCCCGTTGATCGGCGCTTGCCGGGCTGGCGCCGCTGTCGCGGCAAGCGAGGTGCGCGGAGAACGACGCCCAGAGAGCGAATACGCGCCGTTGCGGGCGCGCAACACACCCCTCTAAATCGTCAGAAGCAGCCTCCTTCCGCAGCTCAGCACGGCCGGCTGCCTCGACCATGGCCCATCCTTGCGATAGCCTCTGGCGCATGGTGGACTGATGCGTCGACGGCTAGAACGATGTCTTCCGATCATCCTGCTCGCGCTGGTGATGCAGATCCTGGCGCCGATCGCGGCGTATTGGACCACCGGCATCGCGGTCGCCGACCCGCTGGAATCGGCCAGCATTTGCCATAGTGGCACGCCCGCCGGGGCAGGCGATCAGGATCACGGGCCATACGCCCATGACGGCCTCTGCGCGATCTGCGTAAGCCATGCGGCGGCGGCCCTTGATGCCCCCCAGCCTGTCGCCATCGTTCAGTTCGCCCGTCAGTTCCGCCCCGTTCGTTGGCTCGACGCGGAATTGAGGCCCGCACCATCCCGCATCGGCTCGAACTCCCAAGCGCGAGCACCTCCGCCATTGGCGTGAACAAGGCGGCCAACGGCCGCTGCATTTGCACGTCAACCTGCGGAGACGTTCCATGTCCATCTCTCATGCGCGTGCAGGCCTTTGGGGCGCTGCGATTGCGCTTATTCCTCTCTCGGGAAGTGTCGCCCACGAAATCGTCGGCAACCGCTTCTTTCCGGCGACACTCACGATCGACGATCCCGGTGTGAACGACGAACTGTCGCTGCCGACAGTCGATAGTTTCAAGACCGGCGACATTCCGCCTGTTCGGCAGCGGGATGTGTCCGGCGAATTCTCCAAACGGATCACCGAGGATTTTGGCGTGTCGTTTGGTTCGACCTATTCCTTCCTGAACACCGTCGATCCGACGTTGGCCGGAGCCAACGGGTTTCAGAACCTGGAGACCACGTTCAAATATCGGGTCTTCAAGGATCCCGCGCATGAATTTGTGATGTCAGTCGGCCTCAGCGTCGAATGGGGCGGCACCGGGGATTCGAATGTCGGCGCGGAGCGCTTCAACACCTACACACCGACCATCTTTTTCGGCAAAGGCCTCGGCGATTTGCCGGACACACTGTCGTGGCTGAGGCCCCTGGCGATCACGGGCCAGGTAGGCTACGCGATCCCAGCCCGCAATTTCACCACGACGTTCGGCATCGATCCCGATACCGGCGCTCAGACGACCGATACCGAATTCCATCCGCGTGTGCTGAACTGGGGTGCCAGCATTCAATACAGCATGCCTTATCTGAAGTCCTCGGTGATCGACCTCGGCCTGCCGGATTTCATCAATCACCTAATCCCGCTGGTCGAAGCCAGTCTGCAGACGCCAATTTCGAACACGCTGACCTCGGGCACGCTGACGACAGGGACCATCAATCCCGGAGTTCTCTGGGTCGGTAACAAGTTTCAGATCGGCGTCGAGGCGCTGATTCCGATCAACCGGCAAAGCGGAACCAATGTCGGCGTGATCGCTCAACTGCACTTGTACCTCGACGACGTCGATCCGCACGGTATCGGCAAGCCGATCTTCGGTGGCCCGGTCCAGCCCGCCAACCCCTTTCCGAGGAATTGATCGATGCGATGCTCTTCCCTGATCCTGATCCTTCCGCTGCTGTCGCTGCTTGCGACGGGCGAAGCGGTGGCCCACGCCTTTCTCGATCACGCGGAGCCGCGGGTCGGCAACACGGTCGCAAGCCCTCCGCACGGGGTAACCCTGTGGTTCACCCAGAAGCTGGAGCCGGCGTTCAGCACCGTTACGGTCACCGGCCCGACCGGGCAGCGGGTCGACGCCGGCAAGCCGCGCGTCAGCGGCAACCAAATGTCGGTCTCACTGAAGCCGGCCGGAAGCGGCACCTACCACGTCAACTGGCGCGTGCTATCGGTAGACACCCACACGACCGACGGGAGTTTCACCTTCCAGGTCGGTCCATAGAGCACCGTCGCGATGGACTGGTCCGCTGGAGGAGCGCCGATGATTGCGACGCGCGCCGTGCACTTCGCGGCTACAGCGATAACTGTCGGAAGCATTGTTTTCGACAGCTTCATCGCTATGCCTGTCTTGCGGCACGACACCACGGCCGCCGCCTCATTTCGGAAGCGCACGCGGCGGGTGATGTGGATCGGTCTCGTCGTCGCCGTAGTCTCCGGCGCGATTTGGCTAATGCTGCAAGCGGCCTCGATGAGCGGAATGCCGCTCCACGAGGCTCTAACGGTTGATGTGCTTTCGACTGTCGTCAACGAAACGCAATTCGGTGAGGTGACGACGATTCGCGCGGGTCTTGCAATCTGCCTGGCAGCCTGTCTCGCGTATGACCGCGGGGCGACCACACGATGGCTAGGGCTCGCAGCGGCCATTGGGTTTGCAGGCAGCCTTGCGTGGACCGGACATGCCGGCTCGACCATTGGCGCAACCGGCTATCTGCATCTGGGTGCAGATGCGCTGCATGCGGTGGCTGCGGCGGTTTGGATCGGCGGCCTGGTGTCACTGATCATTCTTTTGGCGACAACCGAGGTGCGTAACGACATATCGCCAGCCCGCGATGCCGTCCGACGATTTTCGGTTCTGGGCATCGTGAGCGTATCGGTCCTTCTGCTCAGCGGCATTGTCAACGCCGTCATTCTGGTCGGCTCGCTCCACGGGCTGATCGCGACCGAATATGGGCGCCTGCTGATGCTGAAAGTGGCGATGTTCGTGCCGATGCTCGCCCTCGCTGCCATCAACCGTTACCGCTTGACGCCGCGGCTCGCTTCCACTGCAAACCGGCAATCGTCTATCGCGCTAGATCAACTGATCCGAAACAGTGTGATCGAGACGATATTCGGACTGGTTATCCTTGTCATTGTAGCAGTGCTCGGAACGCTACATCCGGCTGTTCACTTGGTCGCCCTTACGGCCGCCTGGTGACTTGCGACCATCGAAGGCGTTGCCGCGTAGGAGTCTACCCGCCCGAGGTCCGCTTTCGCGCCAGAACCGGTCATCAACGAGAGTTCGGCTTGTGGTCGGCCCAATTCGGACGTCCAGTGAGGTCAGCCATGGCGCCGCAATCGGAGGCGTAGCGGACCTCATAAGCGCACTGACTGCCGCGCGGGATTTTGAGTACACGCCCTGGTTCGAGAGTAGCGCTCTTTTCAGTGCTTGCGTTGTGACCCTCGAACTTCCGACCTTCGCATCGTCAGCATTGATGACCAGTCGGCATTGCTGGACTGCGCCGGATACTGCGCCCCAGACCGACGGCAGTAGTTGCTGTCCCTTGGGACAATTTCGCGTTGAGACCGGACGTGTCTAAGCTCGGTTCCCGGTATCGCAGAAGGGAGACAACCATGGGATCCCTCGAAGCGTTCATTCATTACGAGAACCTGACCCTGTTCAAGAAGCAGCTGGCCGCTCCCCAACTATCCGACGAGCGACGGCAAATGTTGCTGAGGCTGCTGGCTGAAGAAGAAGCCAAAGGCCGCCTCGACAGGACCTGTCGTTCCGACCGTCGCTTACCGCAGAGCGAATGACGTGATTGAGTACGAACTGTTGCGGGATCAGGGCATCCTCACTGTCTCGCCGACCGGTCCGCTTTCGGCGGACGACTTTGCGCGACTGGCGCGAGAGGTCGACCCGATCATTGCGGCGAACGGGAAGCCGATCAGAAGACCGCGGCGCTGGCGTGGCTTGAGGGCGTCGGGCCGAAGTCCGCCACTGCCATCGCATCACATGTAGAGTAGTCCGATGTGGGTCCTGATGTATGTCTTTTCCTATTCGGTCAGTCCCGCCGCGACCAGCGACAAGGCGGAATGGCGGCTGCTCCCGACCGTGGTGTTTCAGGAGTTCTCGAGCGAAGAGCGATGCAAGGCGGCCAAGGCGTCACTCGAAGGCAGCCTCAAGCATGCCGGCGACAGGTTGAGAAGCGGCCTGGAGGACCTCAAAAGCATAGGCAAGGCCGATCCGTCCCAGATCATCATCGCCTACAATGTGGAATGCCTTCCAAAGTAATGCAGGGCAGGGCCATCGCGTTGAAGCGATTGCCGTACGAGGTCTGCACCCCTAAGAACCTGACCGCTCCACCGCAGCAGGTCAGAGATACTTGGCGATCAGCCTGAAATCCTTCAGCGCCGCGCGGCCTTTCGCCCCCCGACAGCTTGAGAGTCTCCTCGAGACAGTGATTGATGTGATCGTGGATCAATGCCTTCTTGGCATTTTCGATCGCGCTCTCCACGGCCTGCAACTGCTGCGCTATTTGGACGCACGGCTCACCCTGCTCGACCATCTCGATGATCTTCTCGAGGTGGCCGTTGGCGCGCTTCAGGCGCTGGGCAATCGCGGTGTGCGGATGGTCTTGCATACGTTCTCCAATCCCCCGGGGAGGATATCCATGATCCTCCTGGCAGGATAGCAATGATCCCCCCCGGAGGATAGCCGAATTCGCTTGACAGCGATCTGTGTCAGGCGTACGGCCCGATTGTCGGAACATTCGTTCCTGACCGGGCGTAAAACCCCGACCACGAGCCATCAACGAAGGCACATGGGCAGTAGCAACTTTGGCGGCACAATCCCGGCGACGACGGGGCCAGTGACGCCGCAGGACATAGAACCCGATCGCGCAGGCTTCAGCCGCGTGGATGGGTGGTCAGCTTTCGTCTGACCGCCAGATCCTCACCGGCCTGCCGCATGATCGCGGAAGTGGAGGTGAGCGATGTTCACAAGACTCGCAAGATTTCGGTCGTTTGAGCCGCGGCGCGTGGCGTACGCGGCGCAACCGGTCACGCATTCCAATGACAACCTGGAGGGTTTTCGCCGCCCGCAGGGCCGGCGTCTGCGTCCAAACCGGGCGCTGGCATGTCATTGGTACCTGGTCGACGGCCACCTGGAATGCCGGTGGGACGTCGCGGACAACGGTGAGCTTCCGACAGCCAATCTTGATCATCAACGCATCGCGGACCGGACTTCCGGCCCGCGATTGGTTCGCCGCGCCGCATTGAAGGCGTGGGCAAGCAGCAGCTAGAGGTGCGCATGGACGAGGGACCTAGTTGTCCCGCTGCGTGCCCTCGGGTCGCTGCAGTGGGAATCCCTTCGGGGAATGACAGCAAGTTTGGACTGGCCGCTGTTCAGGGCGGCGGAGGTGGCGCGCGCGTCTAGCGGCTCCGCACGCCTCGCGCCGTGCCTGAATGGCACCCGAGGCGACGGAGCAAGCGATGACCGAGGTCGTCAAACAATCTGAATCACAACTCCCCCATCGGCGTAGACGCGCCATCAGACCAATCACGGAAACCCGGAAGCGCGGCGGACCGACGCCTTTGGCGGCGCCCGAACTCCCGACGCAGGCCGAACTGGAGCGCCTGCATTCGTCGTTGTCTGCGGTGACACCGGAGAATCATCCCCGCACGGCACGGCTGCTCGGATCGAGCACCCGCAAGACAGCACAGAAGGTCATCGAAGAGGCCGGCGAGGTCGCTATCGAGGCCGTCAAACATCACAACGAGGGCATCATCCGCGAAAGCGCGGACCTGCTCTACCACCTCGTCGCGCTGTGGCACCGCGCCGGCATCGATCCGGCCGCGGTATGGACCGAGATGCGGTGGCGCGCCGACGCCTTCGGCATTGCCGAGAAGCGCCCGAAAACCTCCAAAACCGAACAGGCAAGACCGAACAGGAATGACACATGACCGTCGCGAACGAATTCAACTCGCTAACCTCCGGCAATGACGCGGCCGCGCCATCGATCCGAACCGCCGTGCTGGACCATGCTCATCTCGGCGACATTCACGGCGCGTTCGGCTCCATCGCCGAGGACGACGTGGCCCCCCGCGCGACCTTCCATGCGCGGCTGAGGACGCTGCTCGCGATCGTCGGACCCGGCCTGATCGTGATGGTCGGCGACAATGACGCCGGCGCGTTCTCGACCTACACGCAGGCCGGGCAGAACTACGGCACCACGCTGTTGTGGACCCTGATGCTTCTGATTCCGGTGCTGTACGTCAATCAGGAGATGGTGGTGCGGCTGGGCGCGGTGACGGGCGTCGGCCACGCGCGGCTGATCTTTGAGCGCTTCGGAAAGTTCTGGGGCGCATTCAGCGTGATCGACCTCCTGGTTCTCAACGCACTGACGATCGTGACCGAGTTCATCGGCATCACGCTCGCGCTGAGCTATCTCGGACTGTCGCAGTTCTGGGGCGTGCTGGCATCCGCCGCGATCATCATGATCGCAGTTTCGACCGGGAATTTCCGCCGCTTCGAGCGTTTCAGCGTCGTCCTCGTCTTTGGCAGCCTCCTGCTGGTGCCCGTCATCCTGATGGTGCACCCGCCGATCGGGCAGATCGCAGCCGACTTCCTGGTGCCGAAGATGCCGAAGGACGCGAAGCTCAGCGAGGTGATGCTGCTGATCGTCGCCATCGTCGGCACCACGGTCGCGCCATGGCAGTTGTTCTTTCAGCAGAGCTACATCGTCGACAAGCGCATCACCCCGCGCTTCATCCGCTATGAGCGTTGGGACCTCTGCCTTGGAATTGTTCTTGTGATCGTCGGGGCAGTGTCGATGATCGGGTTCTGCGCACAGATCTTCGCCGGGCAGCCCGAATTTGGCAACTACACCGACGCGTTGGGGACCGTCGTCGGGCTTGAGAGGTATGCGGGCAGGCTTCCGGCCGTGCTGTTTGCCCTCGCGCTGCTGGATGCCTGCATCATCGGCGCGGCGGCGGTCTCCCTCGCAACCGCTTACGCTATCGGCGACGTTTTCGCGGTCAAGCACTCGTTGCACCGCAGTCCGCGGGACGCGAAAGGATTCTACAGCGTCTATTTCGGCCTCATCATCCTTGCCGCGGTGGTCGTGCTCACGCCCGGAACGCCGCTCGGCCTGCTGACCAATGCGGTGCAGACACTTGCTGGCGTGCTGCTGCCGAGCGCGACCGTGTTCCTGCTCCTGCTTTGCAACGATCGCGACATCCTGGGCCCCTGGGTCAACTCGCGCCGGTTGAACCTGTTCACGGGCGCAGTGGTCGCTGCATTGGTGATGCTCTCGATCATTCTGACGGCATCGGTGATGTTCCCCGACCTCGACGAGCAATGGATCATCGGCATCCTGATCGGCGGCAGCCTGCTCGCGATCGTCGTGACTGCTCAGGTCAAGCTGTACGAGCTCTGGGCTCGACAAAAGGCTCCCGTCAGGCTTGAGCCGCACCAGCCCAGGCAGAATCGCGACACCTGGCGGACGCCGCCGCTCGAGCAGCTGTCGCCGGCACGCCTCAGCGTGCTGAGCCGGATCTGGATGATCGTGCTGCGCGCCTATCTCGTCCTCGCCGCCGGTCTCGTGCTGCTGCGCATCATCGAGCTCGCGACGGTGGGGGCATGACGAGGGCCGCTCTCCGCCAGGCTAGCCGCCGGGGGCGCGATCGCGCTGTTCAGGCTGGCCGGCGCTGTGTTGCGCGGCGCCACCGCCCTCTATTTCCGACGCACGATCTCGGCCCGGCAGATGCGGGCCGCACTTACGGCTGTGAGATGTCTTGAACGAACCGGCGCCCTGCTCGCGCTGGGAAGACTGCCGCCTTCCGCTTCGCGGCCGGTGGAAAAGGAACGTACCAATGATTGCGTCGATTGATCAATCCGCACTTAATCTCGCGGTCGCGACCCTGCTGGGCTCGAGCATCGGCTTCGAGCGGCAATGGCGCCAGCGCATGGCGGGCCTGCGCACCAACACGCTGGTCGCGATCGGCGCGGCGAGCTTCGTGATCTTCGCGGGTCTGATCCGTGGCGAGACAAGCCCGACCCGCGTCGCCGCACAGGTTGTCTCCGGCATCGGCTTCCTCGGCGCGGGGATCATTTTCCGCGAAGGGCTGCACGTCACCGGCCTCAACACGGCCGCCACCCTGTGGTGCTCTGCCGCCGTTGGCCTGCTTTCAGGCGTCGGACATCCGCTGCATGCCGCGCTTGCAACTGGCTTTGTCGTGTTGGTGAACCTCGTGATGCGACCGCTGGTGCGGCTGATAAACCGGGCGCCCATCGTGCAGGCCGAAACCGATTTTCACTACCGCGTGCGCGTGGTCTGCCGCAGCCCGGAAGAGGCGCATATCCGCGCGCTGCTGCTGCAGGGTACGGGAAATGGTCAACTTAGCCTGCGGCAGTTGGACAGCACCGACCTCGAAGGCAATGACCGCGTCGAGGTCACCGCGTGTCTCACCGCACAAACCAAGAGCGATGCTCTGCTCGAGCAAATCGTCGGTCGTCTCAGCCTCGAAGCCACGGTGTCGGCCGCGAGCTGGCGGGTCGAGCCGGCCGTTGAATAGACCTTCAATCCAGACAGACCGAGTTGAGACATGAAGAGAGCGAACAGAATTCCGCACGACCGTTGCAACGCCGCCGAGGCAGCCATCGACCGGACGCAAGAATGGGATGCCGGCCGGGCTCGCGGCGACACCGGTCTGGCGGCAGGCGGGCGCGCCTGTTGGACAAACGTCATCAGGGCGCGCCATTCCAATTTCCACCTCCAAACTTGCAAATGCGAATTATTTGCAATAATGGTGAGCCAGGAAATGAGCCAGCCTTCGTTCGCGCGCCGATCGCAAGAACCAGTGAATTTGGCTTGCGATGGGGAACGTGACCTCATGTCAGAGGTAATTAAGCACCGCCAATCCAACACCAAGGAGGCGCGAGGGCGCAGTGCTGGGTGCAGGGGGCATCACATTATTAAGATTAAGCGCCGCTTGCGCATCCGCGAAGGAAGGCTTGCCGGTCTTGCGCTGGGCGCGCTGGCGTTTGCAAATCCCGCTGCCGCCGCCGACCTTGCCATCAAGGCTCCCGCGCTGAAGACCGTCTATGATTGGACCGGTCTCTATATCGGTGGTCATGTTGGATACGCGAAAGGCCGCGGCGAACCGACACTGCCGGATCTGGGAGATCCATCGAGCACGTCGTCTTTTGGTGCCATCTATGGGGGCGCCCAGATCGGATACAATGTCCTGCTGCCGTCGCGAGTCTTGCTCGGCGTGGAGGCAGACCTTTCGTTTCCCAACTATCTCAGCAGCAACAGCTTGGCCTGGTGGGGACCTCGAGCGCGAGGGACCATTTTCGACCAGGTTGATTATCTGGGAACTCTCAGAGGCAGGGTTGGCTACGTATTCGATCGCTGGCTGGTTTACGGGACCGGGGGTGTTGCATGGGCGGGTGGCCGCTTCGTGCAGACCGATCCTGTCTCCGGCGACGATCAGAAGCAAATCGCTGTACGAACCGGATGGAGCGTTGGAGCCGGTTTTGAATACGCCATCGACCGCGACTGGAGCGCACGGGTAGAATATCTCTACAGCCATCTGGGTCCGACCCAGGTGATGCTTGCGTCGGGCGAACGCTACGTTTCGCAGTTCGATATGAACATGCTGAGGCTTGGACTGAACTACAAACTCACCAATCCAGGCATTCATGGAAGCGACGGAGAACGGCAGCTGAGCAACAGCGACTTCTGGGAAATTCACGGCCAGATGACGTACGTGCAGCAGGGGTATCCAAGCTTCCGCGCCCCGTATTCGGGTGAGAACAGTCTGCCGCCGGCGGCCCAGAGCAAGAACACGTGGACGGCAAGCGCCTTCATTTCTGCAAGGCCGTGGGAGGGCGGCGAGATCTACTTCAATCCGGAATTGCTTCAGGGATTCGGACTCAGCGATACCGTTGGCGCGGCCGGCTTCCCCAACGGCGAAGCGCAGAAGTCGGACTTTCCCTATCCTCACTACAACGTTTCGCGGCTGTTCCTGCGCCAGACATTCGGCCTGGGCGGTGAACAGGAGGCTATCGAGAGCAGCTACGGTCAAATGCCCGGCAAGAAAGACATCTCGCGGCTGACGTTGCAGGTCGGCAAGTTCGCGGTACACGATGTCTTCGACAACAACGCGTTTGCGCAGGATCCCCGCGTGGACTTCCTCAACTGGTCGATCTGGGCTGCCGGCGCATTCGACTACCCGGCGGATAAGGTCGGTTTGACTTATGGCGCCGTGGCCGAGTTGAATCAGCGGTCATGGGCGCTCCGAGGCGGTTATTTCCTCATTGGCGATCAGTCGAATTCCAACAACTTCGACATGGCGGTGTTCAGGCGCGGCGGCTACGTCGCGGAGCTCGAGGAGCGATACTCGCTGTTCTCGCAGCCCGGAAAGCTGCGCATCACGGGATGGATGAACGAGTCCTTCGCGGGCAACTTTCGCGATGCCGTGAGCCTGCTTTTGGCGAATCTAGGGCTTGATGCGAACAGCGCCATAGTCGCAACACGACAAGGCCGCCCAACCTATGGCTACGTTGTCAATCTCGAGCAGTCGATCACTGAAGATATCGGAGCTTTCGCGCGGTGGAGTTGGAATAGCGGACAGAACGAGATTTCGGCGTTCACCGACATCAACTCCAGTCTCTCGCTCGGCACCTCCATCAGAGGAACCGCGTGGGGACGCCCGGATGACAAGATTGGTATCGCCGGCGCATTCAACGGCATCTCCAAGGACTATCAGGCTTTCGTTGCAGCAGGAGGTACAGGCGTTCTGATTGGCGACGGTATGCTGAACTACAGCTCTGAGCGGGTTCTCGAGGCCTTCTATGCCTGGAGACTCGCAAAAGATACGACGCTGACGTTCGACTATCAGTACCTGACGAACCCGGCCTACAATGCAGATCGAGGCCCGATCTCGGTCTTCTCGGGGCGGCTCCATTCGGAGTTCTAGAGCATGATCCGACCCGAGGGGCCGCGTTAGCGCAAAGCGTGAAGCGGTCTTCCCTCGCGACAAACGCGGAACGCGTTTGCGCGGAGATCATGCTCAAACAATAACCTAAAGCGCGATGACGTCCCAATCTCATCGCGCTCTAGGGTGCCGTTGACCAAAGCGACGCTGAATGGCGGCGCGATCTTTCCGAGGCCACTCAATCGGCGGCCTCGTTTTTGTAGTTGCCGTCATTCTAGGCCAGTACCCATCTGTGGACGCCCCGCGAGATGCAAGCGATTTTTGAAGAAGATCGGCACGTAGTCGGATGCTGCCATCTGTCCGGCCTCTGATGGTGCAGCGATGAAGCTGCGGGCCCGTATGGGAGTTCGCGGACCGAAACCAAATCATAAACGCGTGCTCTGGGCACGATGGGTACACCTGGTTCTTCCGGCCCCGTCTCGCCGACTGTTGCGCCATACCCTCCTTCGACCGACTACATCTCTGACGACCTCAGTCCCACCAAGATCAAGCCTTGGCTGAGACCGGAGCCCTGTAATTTTCGCGCTTTACAAGTAACGCCCAGACGATCCGGGCCATCTTGTTCGCAAGCGCGACCGTTACCAGCATGCGAGGTTTGCGAGTCAACATCTGTTCGAGCCAGGAACCCTTTGGCGCTCCGCGTTTGCTCGCCTGTTGCACAACAGCGCTGCTGCCGATGATGAGGAGGCGCCTGAGCGTTCGCTCCCCCATCTTGGACGTCGCGCCAAGCTTCTGTTTGCCACCCGTCGATTTTTGAAGAGGCGTGAGACCCAACCAGGCGGCAAAGTCGCGGCCCTTGACGAAGGTTTCGATCGGCGGTGCCAGGGCGGCGATCGCGGTGGCGGAGATCGGGCCGATGCCAGGAATGGTCATCAGCCTGCGCGATACCTCGTCCTCGCGAGCGCGTCGCGCGATCTCCTTGTCGAGATCCGCGATCTTGCCATTCAACTCGGCGAGAAGGTCTAGCATCACTCGGAACATGGGACGGGCCGCTTCGGGAAGGGAGCTGGCCATCGCTTCTTCCTCGATCATGTCGGCAAGCGTCGCCACATGCGATGGCCCCTTGGGCGCTATCCAACCATATTCCGTGAGGTGTCCTCGGATCGCGTTGATGAGCTGGGTTCGTTGCCGCACCAACAGGTCCCGGGTTCGAAACACCAGACCCGCAGCCTGTTGCTCTTCACTCTTCACGGCAACGAACCGCATGCTCGGCCGCTGCGCAGCTTCGCAGATCGCCTCGGCATCAATCGCGTCGTTCTTTTGCCGCTTTACAAACGGCTTTACATAAGCGGGCGGGATCAGCCGAACCTCGTGGCCAAGCTGCGCGAGCTGTCGGGCCCAGTGATGAGCTCCGCCACATGCCTCTAAAGCTACCGTGCAACTCGGCTGGGCTGCGAAGAAATCCAAGAGCTTTCCTCGGCTGATCCGTTTGCTGAATACAGCCCGTCCTTTCCCGTCCGCTCCATGAACGTGGAAAACATGCTTAGCGATATCCAGACCGATTGTGCTAACGTGCAACACGGACGCCTCCCTTAAGTGGTGCTAAACACCTCCACTTTGGCACATCGATGCCGTCGGCGGGGCGTCCACCCCATCATAAACCCTGCGGCGTGATGCGACCAAGGCGATGTCCGCTTTGCCGGGCGGTAGCGACCAAGTCCGTGCCACAGCGCAATATGTCGCGATGGGCCAAGAAGAGACGTCGCTATCTTCGCCGCTCAGTCAAGCAAGTTTAGGGGGCGCGGACCTGTTTCCTTGGGAAGGGGACCGGCAGGCCGGTAGTTGTTGAGGAGGACGCCCCTTAGCGTGCTCCGCGGTGCAACCAGAGAGAGGCCACGTGGCGGGACGCCATTTTCGAAGCACCTTCGCTCGTGCAGTTAGTTCCGAAAAGGAGCATACTTGAGGGGCACACTTGATGTGTGAATGTGAATCCAACAGGAGGCCAACATGCGAAGCATTCGATTGGTCGTTTATGCAATGGTATTCACCCCATGTTCTTTGCTCGCCCAACCTGCAGATCTGGGACAATCGGACTTCGACACGGTATCAATAGCT
>NZ_LGHL01000098.1 GCF_001908205.1 Bradyrhizobium sp. NAS80.1 | reverse complement strand
GTCATGGTCAGCCCTCCAAGAGCCGACCACCCATGAATCATTGAAAAATCGATTCGGGAATCCTAAAAAATCACGAAAATCCAATAATCTGCCAAAGTAGTGCTAGACGGTGTACTCTTGAACCGGACCGATTGGTTTAAGCACGCCTGTTGTCCGCTTGTGCGCCAATAGCAGCGCAATAGCTGATGCTACCTGAGGTCGCATAAGCCCCGGCAAGCGGAGCGGTGCGTGGTGATCAGATTGCGTGTTCTTACGGGGTTCCGAATCGAAACGCTTGGGCTATCGAAAATCGGCAAATCGAGCGGGCATTGCAGCGGGAGCAGTTCAGAGTAGCGCCCCCACGCCCGACTCCACGACATACCGGAATCAACGCGGACCCGGTGTGAGTGATTTTGCTTCCTTCGACCACGGCTGCCCAAAGCAAGTGCCCAGGAGCAGCCGGCTTTCCTGGAGATTCCTGCCCGCTATGCGCGTAGCAACCGAAGTCGTGGAATTGCTGGTGAAATCAGCCGGCACCTGGCTTTTTGAAGGTCATCAATTCGGCCTGAGCGACCGCGAATGGATGGCCCTTCGTTTTCTCGCGCGTGCAAACAGGTTCTCAAGGACTCCATCCGCTCTTGCCATCTTCCTTGGCACGACCCGCAGCGGCACATCCGAGATTGCCGCGCAGCTGCGGAAAAAGGAATTGGTGATCCCGGAGCCGTCTGCCGAAGACAGGCGCTCGATTACGCTGTGCGTGACCCCGCAGGGGAGGAAATTTCTCGATCGCGATCCGATCAACGCCCTTCGCGATCGAATCGCGGCACTCACAATTGACGACCGGTCTCAGCTGCGCCACTCGCTCCGTCGGGTTCTGGTTCAGAGCGACGTGGCTCAGCGCGAGCACAATACGGACATTTGCAGCGGCTGCATATTCCTGGTCGAAGATGGTGCCAGGAGCGAGCGCCAGTTCAAGTGCCGGCGCTTTCGAAAGGCGATTGCCTCGAAAGAGACGGCCTTGCTTTGCACCTATTTTGAGGAGCCGGGTTCGAGAGATCTCGCGGCCAAAACCGCGTAGGCGCTCGACCCGGGACGGACAGGTCGCCACCCATATCCCGATGTCCGCCATTCCGGCCCCGATTGCCTGACCGGCCCGGCCTCGATTGCGTTGGCGGGAGAGGCCGACTAGGAAAGCCGGATGAGCATCGAATCTCCTCCGCAGTGGCTCAACGAAGCTCCGCCACCTGTCCTGCCCGCGCGACGACGCCGTTGGCCGTTCGTCCTGCTGTTCTTCTTCGTCCTTGCCCTCGCCGCGGGCGCTTTCCTGTGGATGAATATCGATCAGCTCAGGCAGTATGCCGGCCATGCGACGCCTGACGACAAGCCTGCATCCGGCGACCAGGCGATGATGACAGACGTTCTGGCCGCACAGCAGAAGGCGAGTGACGATCTCGCGGCACTCGATCGCGCAGTTGCCGACCAGCAGGAGCAGCTCAAGACGATTCTGAACCAGCTCGCGGGCCTGACTGCGCAGATCGACGCGCTGAAGAGCGCAGCCGCTCCGCCAGCTGCGCCGCCGCCACCACCACCGGTCGCCAGCGCACAACCTCCCGCGCTCCCGCGAATCGCCCCGCCACCGGTGGCGCCACCGCTCGCCAGCGCACAGCCTCCCGCGCCCCCGCGAGTCGTCCCGAAGCCGAAGAAGCCGCCACGGCCCGCGCCTTCGGCAGGCCCCATCTCGGTCGGCGGAGCGCCGCTGAACCCGACGCCGGGCCCCGGAGCTCAGTGAAGCCAGCAGCTTGTCGGAAACGGCCTTCTCAGGGCTCCTTCCACCAGGGATATTGACTGGGCATATCGGCCGAGACCTTGCCCGGGAACGACGGGGAGCGCTTTTCCAGGAAGGATGCAACGCCCTCGCGGACATCGGCGTGACTGCCGCGTTCGCGCGAGATGGGGCCGTCGATCCCCAGCAGCTCGAACGGATCGGGCGCACCGGCGAAACGCCACAGCATCTGCCGGGTGAGAGCGACCGACACGGCTGAGGTCTCGGAGGTCAGTTCCTGCGCAATTTCCTTGGCGCGGGACAGGAGATCGGCAGGCTCCGTCGTCTCGCTGACGAGGCCACCGCTCAACGCTTCCTCAGTACCGAAAGTTCGACCCGAGATCGCCCAGCGCAACGCCCGCGGCAGTCCGACCAGCTTGGGAAGAAACCACGCGCTGCCGGCCTCCGGGACCAGGCCGCGCCGCGCGAAGATGAAGCCGATCTTCGCGCCTTTGGCCGCGATGCGCACGTCCATCGGCAGCGTCATGGTGATGCCGATGCCGACCGCCGGGCCGTTGATCGCGGCGATCGACGGCTTTCGGCAGCGGAAGATCGCGTCGACAAAGCCGCTGCCCGAGCGCGGCCCGCCGCCCGCAAGACGATTGCCGAAGACACCGGCACCATGCGTGCCCGACGTGTCGAAGCTCGACGCGCCGCCCGAGACATCGGCCCCGGCGCAGAAGGCGCGGCCCGCGCCGGTGACGATGATCGCGCGGATGTCGTCGTCGGCGTCGGCCTTGCGGAAGGCATCCTCGATCTCGGAGCCCATCGCGCCGGTATAGGCATTCAGTTTGTCCGGACGATTGAGCGTGATCACGAGGAGCGAGCGGTCGATCTCGCAGGTGATGAAGCTGTAGGCGCTATATTGCTGATCCACGAAAATCTCCTCAGATCGTACGGCCCGTGCCCTGCCAGAACGGCTCCTTCAGCTTTCGCTTGAAGATCTTGCCGGTGTCCTCGCGCGGCAGCGCACTGGAGAACTCGATCCGTCGCGGAATCTTGTAGCCGGCGAGCCGGGACTTCAGGTCCGAACGGATCGTCTCCTCGTCCAGCACGGCGCCTCTGGTCGGCTGAATGAAGGCGCAGACCTTCTCCCCGAATTCGTCGTCAGGGATCCCGAACACTGCGCAGTCGGCGACGCCAGGAACCTTCATCAGCTCCGACTCGATCTCGGCGGGATAGATGTTGGTGCCACCGAAGATGATCATGTCGCTGGCGCGGCCTGACAGATACAGAAATCCGTCTGCATCGAAGAAGCCGACGTCGCCGGTGGCGACGAGATGACCGCGCGCGGATTTCTGCCGTTTGCCGGGATCGCCGTGATAGGTGAATTCCGGATAGAGGTCGCGACCGCAGACGATCTCGCCAGATTGTCCAAGCGGCAGCTCCCTGCCCTCCTCGTCCATGACGACGACGGCGCAGCCGGGCAGCCGCCGTCCGACGGTCCCGGGATGCGCGAGCCACTCAGCCGACGTGCAGAAGGTCACCGCGCCCACTTCGGTCGAACCATAGTGCTCGGTGATAACAGGTCCCCACCAGTCGATCATGCCGCGCTTGACGTGCGGAGGACAGGGCGCGCCGACATGCATGGCGAAAGTCAGGCTCGACAGATCGTAGCGCGACCTTGTCTCGGCCGGCAGCGCCAGCAGCCGCACGAACATGGTCGGCACGACCAGCGCGTGGGTGACGCGATGCTGGTCGATCGTTGCAAGCATCCGCTCAGGCTCGAAACGGGGCTCGACGATGATGTTGGCGCCCATGTTGTAGAACGAGAACATCCAGCCGTTCGGGCTGGAGTGATAGGCCGGTCCCGGAATGAGCAGCACGACATCGCTCAGGCGATCCACCCAATCGGTCAGGCCGCCTACCACGCGCATCATCTGCTGGCTCGCCAGCGCCTGCTCCGGCGTCGGCGGCTGCCGGCGCACGCCCTTGGGATGCCCCGTCGTGCCCGAGGTGTAGATCATCGATCCCGGCGAGGTCGGGAACGGCGGCACCGCAGGCTCGAAGCCCGCAAGCCAGCTCTCCCAGTCGTTCATTCTGGCCGGCACCTTTGCAGCTTCGTCCGAAACGCGATACGGGCCACGCAGGCTTTGCGGCGTCTCGGCGACGATCACGGCGACCGAGGCTGGAACGGCATGGCCGATGTTGCGCCATAAGTCGGCATGGATGACCAGAACCTTGGCGCCGGAATTCTCGATGACGTAGCGGGCTTCATCCGACGTGTTGTGCCAGTTCACCGGCACGACATAGGCGCCGCACAGGCCTGCGGCGAGCGAGGCCTCCATGAAGGTGAAATCATTGCGCATGTAGACCGCGACGACGTCGCCCGGGCCGACACCGAGGCTGGCATAGCCCCGCGCGGCGCGCTGGGCACGCGTGTCCATCTCCGCCTTGGTCTTGACGCGATCGGCAATCCTGACCCACGAACTCATCGCGTGCCTCCCGTGCTGTTGCACTCCCCGCTTGTCGCGGTGTTGCAGTGTTGGCAGGGGCGGCGGTCCGCCTCCGCAATTCCGTTATATTAGCGACCCGTGAACACGGGCTCGCGCTTCTCGAGGAAGCTGCGCACGCCCTCGCGATGGTCCTCGGTGTCGAACAGCTTGTAGATCACCTCGATGGCCCAGCTTCCGGTCTCTCTGGCGTCGCCATGGGTGGCGCGGCGCAGGCCTTCCTTCATGAAGCGCAGCGCCAGCGGCGAATTGCGCGCGATGCGCGCGGCAAGGTTCATCGCCTTCGGCATCAGGTCGGCATGCGCGGTCACCTCGCCGACGAGGCCAATGCGGGCGGCCTCCTGCGCATCGATGACGTCGCCAGTATAAAGCAGCTCCGCAGCCTGGGCCGGGCCGACGATGGCGGGCAGACGCAACAGGCCGCCGACGTCGCAAATAAGCCCGCGGCGGATGAAGAGCTCGGCAAAGTTGGCCTTCTCCGACGCAAGGCGAATGTCGGCGTAGAGCGCAAGCTCCATACCCCAGCCAACCGCCGAGCCATTCACGGCGGCGATCACGGGAACCTGGCATTCCAGCGCCGCCATCGCCGCGGGCGTCGGCGGACGGCGAACGACCGGCGTCGTTGCCCGCTTCTCGCCAGTCATCATCTCCTTGACATCCTCGCCGGCGCAGAACGCAGGATCGGCGCCGGTGACGACGACACAGCGGACGTCAGTATCGATCGATGCGGCGCGGAAGGCGGATTCGACCTCGTCATAGGCGCGGCGGTTGAGCGCGTTGCGCCGTTCCGGCCGGTTGAGCGTGACCACCGCGACGTGGTCAGTCACCTCGTATTTCAGGCACTGGAACTCGGACGGCGAGATCTTTGGCTGCACGGTCATCGCAAGGCGTCTCCCGGGTCGTCAATCACGCGCTTCGGGCTGTATGACGGTCTCCGACATGATCGGTCCGACCTTGTCAAAGCTCTCGCCATTGAAGCGGATCAGCTGCATCTGGATAATCGGGAAATAGTTGGTCGAGCTGGTGTTGATGGTGATGCCGTCGAACAGCAGACCGAACTTGAGGTTCTTGAGGTTCGTGGCCTGCTTCATGACGTTATCACGCGACAGGTCGTCGCCGCATTGCTCCAGCACCTTCTGCAACACCTGCGAGGCAAGGAATCCGTAGGCGTTCTGGGCGTTGGCAACGTCGCCGTCGGGATTATAGCGCTTCATGAAGTCGAGATATTCCTTGACGCCGGGATCATCGACGTTGCGGGGATCGTTGGGCTCCTTGATCGCCTGCGCCGTCATGACCCCGACCGCGTTCTCCAGGCCCGCCGGCTTGAACACGGTCGGGATCGACGACGCCGTGGTGTTGATGAAATGCACCGGCTTCCAGCCGAGCTCGGCCACTTTCCGGATCGCGAGCGCGCCGAAGCGCGGCGTCGAGAAGTTGACGAAGATGTCGGCGCCCGATGCCTTCAGCTTGCTGATCTGCGAATCGATCGTCGGTTCAGTGCTGTCGTAGGACGCTTCCGCGATGATCACAGTCTTCGACTTGGCGCCAAGCGCATCCTTGAACCCGCCGTAGATATCACGGCCATAATCGTCGTTCGGAAACAGTACGGCGACCTTTCCTTCCGGATAGTTCGCCAGAATGTGCTTTGCGTAGATCGCGCTCTCAATGCGGTAGACCGAAGGCGAGAAACCCATCGTCCACGGAAAATTCCTGGGATCGCCGAACTTGGTCGCACCGGTCGCGGAGAAGAGCTGCGGCACCTTCTTGGCGTTCATGTACTTCATCATCGCGGCGTTCGAGGGCGTGCCGACCGCCTGGAAGATCGCCAGCACCTCGTCCTGCTCGACCAGCTTGCGCGCCTGCTCGACTGCCTTCGGCGGGCTGTAGGCGTCGTCATAGGAGATGAACTGGATCCTGCGTCCGTTGATGCCGCCCTTGTCGTTGAGCATCTTCATGTAGGCGGCTTCGGTCTTGGCGAAGGCGCTGTACGACGAGGCCGGACCGCTGTAAGGCGCGATATTGCCGATCTTGATGTCGCCCTTCGCAGCTTCCGCTCGCACCGATGTCGGCGACTGGCTTGCGAGCGCGACGCCTGCGAGCAGAACACAGGCGTGCGACGCTAGCCACGATCCATTGCAGATGCGCATGGCATTTCTCCCGTAGCGGCGATTTCGGATAGCGCGACATTGTCGCGCCGTCCGTCGAAATATTTTTATAACGCGTTCTTATAACGTGATATAAATTTGTCAGGGTGTCAACCAGCCGTTATCGTTCATGAGAAGCATGGCAGGCAGGCGAGAATGGAAAATCGACGCGACACGGCAAAGGCAGAGCGGCGCTCGCGCATCATCAAGGCGGCGCGCGACCTGATCCGCGAGACCGGCGATGCCGGGCTCTCGATGCGCGCGCTCGCAGCGAAAGCCGGCGTCAGCCTCGCCACGCCCTATAATCTGTTCGGCTCCAAGCGCGCCGTGCTCGTCGCCGTGCTCGAGGACATCAAGGGATTCGGTACCCGCTTTGCGAGCTTCAAATCGCCCGATCCGCTGGAGCGGATCCTGCGCGCCGCGAGACTCGCCGTCAGCTATTACGAAGCCGACCCGGTGTTCTATCGCGCGCTGTGGACCAGCATTCTCGCGGCATCCGCGTCCGAGGAGCGCAGCGCAATCTTCAACCAGAAGCGCGACAGTTTCTGGATGAAGCTGCTCGACGACGCCGTCGCCGAAGGATTGCTGCTGCCTGACATCGATACTGCCGTGCTGCTGCGCAACCTCGACTACACGTTCCGCTCGGTCATGCTGCACTGGGTCATCGCGGAGATCGACCTGGACGATATCCAGCCCGCGGTCGGCTACGGCTACGCGCTCGCGCTGCGCGGCGCGGCGACGCCGAAGGGTCAGCAATTGATGCTCAAGCGCCTGAAGACTTTTCAGGCGCAGTGCCCCACTCTCTCCGCGAAGAATGCCGGCCGGCTCGCCGACGCGGAAACTACTGCCTGACGATTGCTAGGAATGACCGAGGCGGACGACCACAAGACGCAAGTTTGACACTGACATCAGTGTCAGTTTAGCGTCACACCCAATCGACGACGTGCATCAATGCACGCGAGACGACGAACGAGGGACGAGACGTGGCAGGGAAACGACGCATCACGCGTTCGGCCGCCGTGCGCCGTGGCGCGCTCCCGGGAGAGTTGCGGCGGACCCGCAACTCGGCCGAGACCACAGAGCAGATCCTGCTCGGTGCCGCGAGGGGCGTGTTCGCCGCCAAGGGCTATATCCGCGCCACCGTGCAGGACATCATCGAGTCCACCGGCCTCAGCCGCGGTACCTTCTATCTGCATTTCCGCAGCACCGACGACATCTTCGTCCGCACCATCACCAAGGTGGTCGACGATATCGTCGCCTCCTCCCGCGTGCGCTCCGGCAACACGCTGCGCCAGCGCGTCTACGACAACAATTTGCGCTATTTCGAGATCTTCGGCGCCAACCGCGGGCTGCTGCGTGCCTTCTTCGAGGCGAGCTATGTCGATCCCGAGATCGGCCGGATGCGCGCAGAGATGCGTAGCGCCTACATCATCAGGGTGCGCGATCACCTCGAACGCCAGCGTCAGCTCGGCCGCTGCCTGCCGATCGATCCCGACGCCGCGGCGCTGTCGCTCGCCATGATGGTCGAAGGCACCGCGCAGTCTTTTGCGGTGCTGAAGATGGAGCCGTTCGAGCAGCCGCTGGAATTGAAGAAGCTCTGCACCGCCGTCACCGAGATCTGGTGCCGCGCGGTCTACACCGATCCCGATCGCCCGCTATCGCCGGGCGCCGGGAAGCCTCAGGCGGCAACTGTTGCAGCTGCCGGCAAACGCAGGAAGTAGCAGCGATGCTGGTGCGAGAAGCATGAACGCGATGGACGATGCCTTTAGCCTCGATCTCGAAACCGTGACGGCACGCATCGTGCCGGGCGCACGCGGCATCGCTAACTTATGGCGCTTGTCGGCGGGCGCGACCTTGCAGACCTGGTCGTTCGACGCGGTCGCCGGCGACACGGTGCTGCATCCGCTGATCCTGCGCCGTTCGCCCGGCGGCCTGCGCAGCGCGGAATCGCTGTCGCTCGAGGCCGAGGCCGAGCTGATCCGCGTGCTCGACGGCAGCGGCGTGCCGGTGCCGACGGTGGTGCATACGCTGATCCCTGCGGACGGGCTCGGCGACGGCTTTCTGATGACGCGGATCGAGGGCGAGACGATCGCGCGCAAGGTCCTGCGCGATGCGCGATTTGCGGCGATACGCCCTCACCTCGCGGCACAGTTCGGCACGATCCGCGGCACCATGACCAGGGTCGACACCGCGCGCCTTCCGCCGCTGCCGTTCAAGCCGGCGGAGGTCATCCTGGCACGGCTCGCGAGCCGCTATGACAACCTCGGCGTGGCGCGACCGGTATTCGACCTTGCGCTTCGCTGGCTGGAGCAGAACGCGCCCGCCCCGCTTGCCCAATATCGCCTGGTGCATGGCGACTACCGCAACGGCAACATCATCTTCGGCAGCGAGGGCGTGCGCGCGGTGCTCGACTGGGAGGTCGCTCATATCGGTGACCCCGCGGAAGATCTCGCCTGGATCTCGACGCCGCCATGGCGCTTCGGCGAGCTCGACCGCCCGGTCGGCGGTCTTGGCTCGCGCCAGCAATTGTTCGACGCCTACGAGGCGGCAAGCGGCGAGCGCGTCGATCCTGCACGTGTGCACTACTGGGAAGTTCTCGGCAGCCTGCGCTGGGGCGTGAGCTGCGCCAGCATGCTGGAATGGTTCACCAGCGGACGCGACCAGACCGTGGAGCGCGCGATGATCGCGCGGCGCGTCTCCGAGAACGAGCTCGACCTAATGCGCATCCTGACCGGGGCCGACTGACATGCTTGATCAACCTCGTGGCACCGACATCCTCACTGCCGTCTCGTGGCTCCTGCGCGAGACGCTGATGCCGCTTCTATCAGCCAATGCCGCGTTTCAGGCGCGGGTCGCGGCCAACGCGATCGACCTCGTCGCCCGCGAGATCAGTTTTGGCGAGACCGTCGAACGCGAGGCGCTCGCGCGATTGCAGGCGTTACTGGGCCGCGACGGCGCACTGGAAGACCTCGAGGCCGAGCTGTCGGGCCGCATTCGCCGCGGCGAGCTCGATCTGCAAAGCCCGGGGCTCGCCGACCATCTCTGGCAGACCACGCTCGACAAGATGAAGATCGACCAGCCGACCTATGCCAGCTATCGCCGCACGCTCGAAGCGCGTGCCGGCCAGCAACAACCCCAGAAAGAGGATTGAGCAGCGATGGATTTCAGCATCCCAAGGGAACTCGTGGACTATCTCGCGAAGATTGACGCCTTCGTGCAGGCCGAGATCAAGCCGCTGCAGGCGCAGGACGACAATGAGCGCTTCTTCGATCATCGCCGCGAGTGGGCGCGGACCGATTTCGACAAGGGCGGCCTGCCCCGCCCCGAATGGGAAGCGCTGCTCGAAAAGGCCAAGGCGCTGGCCGACAAGGCCGGCTTCTTCCGCTTCTCGCTGCCCAAGGAATTCGGCGGACAGGGTGGCGGGAATCTGTGGATGGCCGTGATCCGAGAGCATCTGGCGACGCAGGGCCTCGGCCTGCACAATGACCTCCAGAACGAACATTCAGTCGTCGGCAACTTCCCCTTCATCGTGATGCTGCGCGATTTCGGCACGCCGGAGCAGAAGGAGAAGTTCATCCGCGGCTCGCTGGACCGCAAGATCCGTGTTACTTTCGGCCTGACCGAGCCACACCACGGCTCCGACGCGACGCATATGGAGACGCGCGCGGTGCGCGAGACCCGCGACGGCGTCGCTGGCTGGCTGATCAACGGCGAGAAGATGTGGACGACCGGCATGCACACCGCGTCCCATTGCTGCCTGTTTGCCCGCACCAGCGGCGAGGATGGCGATGCCAAGGGCATCACCGCATTCCTGGTGCCGGCCAATTCGCCCGGCGTGAAGGTCGAAGAATACATGTGGACCTTCAACATGCCGACGGACCACCCGCGCGTCAGCTTCACCAATGTCTGGGTGCCCGAAAGCGCGATGTTCGGACAGATCGATCGCGGCCTCGCGCTCGCGCAAGCGTTCGTGCACGAGAACCGCATCCGCCAAGCCGCAAGCTCACTCGGCGCGGCCGCCTATTGCGTCAACGAGAGCGTCAAATACGCCAACCAGCGCAAGCCGTTCGGCAAGCCGCTGTCGGTCAATCAGGGCATCCAGTTCCCGCTGGTCGAGCTCGCCACCCAGATCGAGATGCTCCGCCTGCTCATTCGCAAGACGGCCTGGGAAATGGACAGCATGCCCCATCCCGAGGTGGAGAAGCGTCTCTCCGACAAGGTCTCGATGTGTAACTACTGGGCCAACCGGCTCTGCTGCGAGGCAGCCGATCGCGCCATGCAGGTGCACGGCGGCATCGGCTATTCGCGTCACAAGCCATTCGAGCACATCTACCGCCATCACCGCCGCTACCGGATCACCGAGGGCTCCGAGGAGATCCAGATGCGCAAGGTGGCGGGCTATCTGTTTGGTTTCATGGGCCCCAACAAGAGGGCCTAGGACCAGATCCGCCCGCGCAAACGGCACGGGAGGACGACGTCGGGAAGCACAAGGAGAGTATCATGCCGAACGTCTCACGGCGAACGATCGCGCTCGCCTCGCTTGCTACACTTGCCACCACGCTCGCTCCGAAGGACCGCGCCTGGGCTCAGAAGAAATACGGTCCCGGTGTCAGCGACACCGAGATCAAGGTCGGCCAGACCATCGCCTATAGCGGCCCGGCCTCCGCCTATGGCCAGCTCGGTCAGGCCGAGGCGGCCTTCTTCAAGGCGATCAACGATCGCGGCGGCATCAACGGCCGCAAGATCAACTTCATCTCGGTCGACGACGGCTACAGCCCGCCGAAGGCCGTCGAGCAGACCCGCCGCCTGGTCGAGCAGGACGAGGTGGCCGTGATGTTCGGAATGCTCGGCACGCCGCTAAACCTTGCCACGCGAACCTATCTCAACTCCAACAAGGTGCCGCAGCTCTTCGTCGCCGCTGGCTCCGAGCAGTTTGCCAACCCTGAAAAATTTCCGTGGACGATCGGCTTTCAGCCGACATTGCGGTCCGAGGGCACGTTCTTCGGCAAGCAGATCCTGGCCGTCAACGCCAATCCGAAAGTCGGCGTGCTCTACCAGTATGACGATTTCGGCAAGGAGATGCTGTCAGGTCTTTCCGACGGCCTCGGCGCCAAGGCCTCGGCAATCATCGCGGCCGAGAGTTTCAGCCCCACCGATCCGACGGTCGATTCACAGATCGTCAAGCTGAAATCGGCCGGCGTCGACACCGTCCAGCTGTTTGCCTATGCCAAGCAGGCGGCGCAGGCGATCCGCAAGATCTACGAGCTGAACTGGCAGCCCGACACCTATCTGCATTCGGGCTCGGCCTCGATGAGCGCGACCTTGATCCCCGCCGGCCTCGAACGCTGCGTCGGCATCAAGACCGCGCGCTACATGAAGGACCCGTCGGATCCGCGCTGGCGCGACGATCCGGAGCTGAAGCCGTTCTACGAATGGCTCAAGGAATACATGCCGAACGCGAATGCGTCTGACACGTTCTTCCTGTCGGGGTGGACTTTCAGCCAGATGCTGGTGCAGGTGCTGCGTCAGTGCGGCGACGACCTGACCCGCGAGAACATCATGCGCCAGGCCGCGAACCTGAAGGATTTCCGCAATCCCGGACTTCTGCCGGGCAGCCTCATCAATACCAGCCCGACCGACTACCGGGTCGTAAAGTTCATGACGCTCGAGCGCTTCAACGGCAAGAACTGGGAGAGCTTCGGGACTTGACGCTGAGATCATCGAGAGCGCCCACGGCCATAGCGTGGGCGCACTTGCCTCTTACGAGGTTTGGCGGGGAACGTCGTCGAACCGCGCGAACACCGCGCTCGTCACCGCTCCCAGGAGCGACCAGAAGATCAGGCTCGTGAGGGTCACCGCGACCACGAACTGGTGAGACAGCGATGACGGGACGTTGGTTTCGATGTGCTCCAGCTCCGGCGCTCCGATCAGATGCGGCAACGCCAGGAGAATCACGCCCGCGATAGCCGCCGGCACGGAGCGGCGAAAGACAATCAGGCCCAGGCCTGCGGCCGTCGACAGCACCGCCACGAGCCACCAGATCTGGCGCGACAGCAGAGGCGCGGCGGGTACGCCAGGCAGGTCCGGCGGCAGGCCGAGGCCGGGCGCGATCGTGAATACGGCAAAGCCCGCCAAGCCCCACATCAGACCTTCGTGCCAGGTGACCCCCTCGCCGGTCGCTCCGCTGCGGACCGCGAAGAAGCCGGCCAGAAGCAATGCAAATCCGATCGCGGTCAGCACGTTCGCCGCGGCCGTATAGGCGTTGCGCTCCAGCCCGTCGCGCGGCTCCCATGCCTCGGCGCCGTGGTCATGGTCGGCGTGGCTGTGAGCTGCATGGTCATGGCCGGCCGCAGCCGCCTGCGGCGCCGCTGCGTCATGCTGGTGCGTCGCCGCGGCCTTCTCGTAGACCTCAGCCTTCAGGATCAGGGGAACGGTGCCGAACTGCTGGGCGACTGTGACGATGAGGCCGACGATGAAGCCGGCAATGACCGACGAGAAAACGATCGAGCGAAACGTGCTCATGCCACCTCAGTCAGTGGCACGGGAAGGCATTCGAATGGCGCACGTCGTGCGCGGCATTGTGGATGACGTCGACGTGAGAGAAGCCGACGACGCCGACGACGAACACGCCCAGCACCATCGCCATCAGAGCCTGCGAAAGCCGTCCCACCTGCCCGGCGGCGACCGGCAAATGCGTGACCTGGTCGTTCATGACCTGGGCGTTAGTGAGCTGGGGTTGGCTCATGGCTGTTCTCCGTTGGCGGTTTGCGCGTCTTCTAGCAGCTTCCGGGCGATGTCGCGACTGGTAAGATGCAGGTTAGTCCCCGCAGGAATGTCCCTGCGGGCGATCTTGGTGCCGGCGGCCGCCCGAAAGGCTGCTTCAAACCGCCGGAAATACCCTAGGCTGTCCTCCGGCGAGGGCTCGGCGCCGAGCAGCGTCCGGAAAGCGCCCCGGTGCACGGCGCAGATCGCGCCATGGCCGGTGACAGGAAAGACCAGCGACGCGATGTCGTCGCGCCAATAGGCCTCGCCGCTCAAGCGGTCGCGCGTCGCCGCCCGAAGAGATCGAGCAGACGGACGATTTCGCAGGCGGCCACGAGGCCGGCGAGCCAGACGGCGCTGGTCAGTCCAATGCGCGTCAGGATAGCGGCGGTGAAGGCACCCTCTCCGCCCAGGGCCGGCGTCGCGGCGAACAGCGCGAGCTCGTAGGACGCATAGGCGACAAGGAGCGTGGCGGCCAGCATCAGCGGCGTGCGGCCCTGCGGCAGCACGCGGAGCACGGCGGACGCCGCCGCAGTCGATAGAAGCGCAGCGGCGCAGATGACAAAGCCCCAGGCGATCGTGCCGGCGTCAACGGGATAGTGCAGCACGCTAAACCCGATGCACTGGTTCACGAGCCAGGCGCCGGTGACGACCAGCAGTGCCGGACGCAGCGGCAGCATGGCCGCCGTCACGACTGCGAAGGCCGCGAAGGGTGTTGCACAGGCAAGCGCAAAGCTCGCGAGCGCGCATGACGCCGTCAGCAGAGCAAAGCAGAACATCGACGCATAACGCGGTTCGACCGGGTGAAGCCGGAAATGGTCGGTGTGGGGCGGCAGGATGCTGAGGGCCATATGTGATCTCCTTGTTTCCGAATTCTAGTACATTTGTGGGCATATGACAGCCCCATCGAGGTCAATGAAGTGCGTCCGTGGGGAGCCGATGCAACTTTGGACGCGTCTCAGAACGTCGCACCGGCCTTGAGCAGATAGGTGCGACCGGGCAGCGGATACGCGCTAAAACGACCGTCCGTGAAGGTACTCGCGATCGCATAGTCGTAATAGAGAGCGTTCAACACATTGTTGACGCTGAAGGACCAGAAGTAGCGTTCATACTGACCGCTGAGCTTGAGGTCGATGGTGCCGTTGGCGGGAATCGGCTTTTGCGTGCCGGCCTGATCGTTGTCCATCCGCCGCTCGCTCCAGAAGCGCGCGGTGGCGTCGAGCACCATGTAGTTCTGCCAGATGTTCCAGGTGACGCCCACATTCGCAGTGTAGCGCGACACCAGCGGCACGTCGTTGCCGGCCCAGATGCCCTCGCGGAAGATCGCCCGTGTCACGGCCATGCCCGAGCGCAACAGCAGAGAGTCGTTGACGCGATAGGAGAGACTGGTCTCTGAGCCGTAGCGCCGGGTGGGATCGAGATTGGTGTTGTAGAACAGGACGGGGTTGAAATGGAGCTCGTTGGTGAGGTCCATCAAATAGAGGCTGCTCTGCATTTGAAGCCCACCGGCCCTGATGCGCAGGCCGCCCTCGACATCATACGAAGTCTGGGTCTTGAGCTGGAAGGTCTGCGGGAGCAGATTGAAGAAGGGGTCGAATGAAGGGCCCGACGCCACGCGCTCGTCCACATCAGGCGTGCGGAACGCACGCGCGCCGCGGCCGAACAGCGTGAATATGTCGTTGAGCCGCTGCTCGACACCGAGATGCAGCGCATATTGGGTCTCGTCGCTCCTGAGCGGCAGAGCGCCGATGTCGCCGTTGAAGGGGGCCGTCGGGTCAAAATTGTCACGTTCCGTCAGGCTGATGTTCTGCACCCGAGCGCCGTAGGAGACATCGGTCATGGGCGTCACGCCCAATGTGTGCTGAAAATAGCCGGCGAGCGTTTGCTGCCTGAGGTCGTAATTGTGCCAGGGTGCGAGTCCCTGGCCGGCGCCGCGGTTCTGCTGAAAGCTCGCATCGTAGTAGTCTATTCCGGTCAACAGTTGTGACGGCATGCCGAACGCAAAACTCTGCACGCTGAGCCGTGGCGTGATCGACCACGTCGTCAGGTCGGCATCGACATAGGTCGACGAGAACCAGTCGGGCACCGGCGTCAGGCTGGAGAAGAAAGCGCTCTGCTGCTTTTTGTCGCGCACGCCACCGTCGACGATGAGATCGACGCCGTTGACCAATGTCTTGGTGAAGCCCGCGGTCGCGCTAAAACCCTGCTGGTTGGCGTAGTTGAACGGGGTGCTGGTCCCTCTTCGGTCGGTGGCGAGCTCGTCGAGGCCGATGGACGGATCGACAGTGCGGCCGCCCGGCAGTCTCAGCTCCTGGTTGTCGCCCGTCACTGTCAGGAAGGCGGTCAGGTAGGGCGTAGTGTAGTTCAGATTGCCGACGCCGCTCTCTTGGACGTAGCGATTGTTGTCGCGATAGCCATCGGTCTTCACCGCGCTGCCGTAGAACGAGGTCGACCACGGACCGGAGTTGAGCGAGGTCGAGACGTTGCCGAGCCTGGTGTTGAACGAGCCGAATCCCCCCTCGACGCGCAAGGCGGCAGGCGGCCCGCCGACGCCGTTCTTGGTGACGATGTTGATCACGCCGCCGATCGCGTTGTCCCCGTAGAGCACCGCGCCGGAATTGCCGCGCGTGATCTCGATGCGCTCGATGGAATTGAGCGGAATGGTGGAGAGATCCACCTGCGCCATGTCGATGTCATTTAGCCGCCGGCCGTTGATCAGCACCAGGGTGTTGGCGGTGCCAAAGGCGCCAAAGCCGCGCAGATCGACGCTCGTCTTCGCAGCGACCGGGCCGCCATAGAACGTCGTAATCTGGGCACCCGGTGTCTGCGTCGCGATGATCTCGACGAGTGTCTGCGACGGCGAATTTGCGATGTCCGCTGCCGTGATGACGGTGGTGGCGGCCCCGACAATGCCTCCGTTGCCGGCGGCCGCCTCACTGCCAGAGCCGGATGAGCCGGACCCATCGCCCGCCGGCGCGCCGCTCGGAGCGACATTCGGTGCCGCCCGCCGCCTCTTCGTGTCGCCGCCATCGCCGGTCGCCCTGGCGCGCGTGCGGTTCTGATCATCGGGCTTGGTCACTTCGATCGGCGGCAACTGTGCGGTGACAGCTTGCTGCGCGCGGGCGGCCCTCACGTTGAGGAGAAGGACGGGAACAATAAAGCTGGTTGCCAGCCAAACCGCGCGACGGCGCGGGACAGCAGAAATGGAAGGCATGCGGGAAACCTCGGTATGACGTCAGTGGCACGTCACAGCGAACGAGGTTTCACGGCGGAGCGCCGAAATGCTCCGGTGAAGCTAATGTCTGTACTCCCCGACCGACATCTTCGCGTGTGACCACGGCTGACGGCAGGTCTCCTGGCTAGCGGGTCGTTACCTCTACGTCGCCTTCCCGGTCCGAGATACCAGTGGCAATATGACGCAAGGTTCACCGCTTACAGTTGCGGGGGCAGCTGCGGCATTAGGGCAATCCCCTGCACCGCATTCCCTATTAATCCCCAAAGGGAGCCGTCGAAATGACCGTAGGGTGTCCGCTTTGGTCGCGTCAAACGAGTCGTGGCGACGCTCAACGGTTCTTTGCTCAGTGTGGTTGAAATACATCACTTGGTGTTGCGGACTTCTGGCCGAAATCACTCGCGCCCAGCAGGCCGCCAGCCATCCGTTGTCTCGGGACACACTCCATCATCCGGCCGCCGATCGTCCGGTACATGATTGTGGACACGACCAGTCGTCGCCCCGGAGCTCAGCTCTCGTTCTGACTTAACCGCCGCCTCCAGGCCTCGAAGGAGCGCCCTACCTGCATCGGTGATCCGCCATCCGCCGTCCCTGCGTTCGATCAGGCCTTGCTCGAATACAGAGAGACCGGGCGCATGAGCTGCGAGTCTCTTCGTGCGTTCTGCCCAGTCGCGCCCGCTTGTCGCGAGGATTTCCATGTCCCGCTTGAGATCGTCCATCGCAGCGAATCCATCTGGGTGACTCACGAGGATCTTGAGTACAGTTACTTGAAAATTCACACGCAGACGGGCTCCGCGGCCCTTCTAACGAAGTCATCGCAGAACGCAACGCTTGACGCTTTACCGAGAATCGTGCGCGGGCGAGCAGGAATCGCTCGCTTCCTGACGGAGTAATCGGCCGCCGCGCACCCGCGACGGACCTGTTCGATCGACCTGCTTGCATCGGTCCTGGTTAGAACTTCACGCTGAAGTTGGCGCGAGCCGATTGATCGGAAACGCCCGAGCCGAACTGGCCGCCATAGGAGACCCCGAGCACGGCATTCGGCGTCAGCGCGAAGTCGAGACCGGCTTCCACCACAGCCGCATCGCGCGCGATCGGCACGCCGCCGATCGCGAAGGCGTCGCTGCCGGCGAGCCGCATGGTCGAGAACGGCGACACGTCGCCGAAGGCATGACGCCAGCCGAGCGTGCCCTTCGCCGTCACGACAGCGTAGTTCAGTCCGAACGTCGTCGAAGCGCGCAGGCCGAGTGTGGTGGAGGTCGCGTCAGTGTTGGCGGACGTGCTGGTCAGCGCAGCCGCGCGGCCCTTTTCGGTAAAACCGTCGGTGCGCAAGTTGACATAAGCAAGGTTCGCGAAGGGCTCGAACCGGGCCGCGCCTTTGCCGATGCCGTAGGCCAGTTCGCCGAAGACCTGCGCAGTGCCGGCGTTGTAGTCGCCCTTCAGGCTGTCCGTGAAGCCGGAGAACGTCACGTTTCGCGAGGTGGAGATGTCGTTCCATGTGTAGGCAGCACCGGTGCGGAAGGCGAGATCGCCCCATTGCGTGCCACCATAGAGGCCGAGATGATAGTTGTCGCTTGAGCCCGAGGAGCGGCGGTCCTTCACGTCAAAGGTCGTGCGGCTGTAGCCTGCCACCGCACCAAAGCGCCCGGCGTCGAACACCGAAGCATCCGCGCCGACGAAGAAGCCGCCGGTCGAGCGGCTGAGGCGCGCGGCATTGCCGTCGCCGTCCGTGTGGCCCCAGGAGCCGAAAGCACGCCCCCCAGACCGCGAAGCGGTCGGTGGTGGCGGGCACATATTCCGGACCGACCGAGGCGTAGCTCATGACCGGGCTCCTCTCTGCCCCGACCGCGTCGAAGGCCGAGCGTAGACGATCGATCGCCGCATCGCGCAGGAAGCGGCTGTCCTCGAGCAGCGCCGTCTTGGCCGAGGCGTGGATCTCGCCCGGGAGCTGGTCGAAGGCATTGCGTGCCTGATCGGCCGAAAGGTTCAGCACTGCACTATAGACCGGACTGCCAAGCCCGAGGCTTTCCACGCCGCCGCCGGTCGCGATCTGGTTGCGCGTGACGCCGACGCCGGCGAAATCGACGCTGTTACGGGTCATCGTCAGATAGACGTTGTTGGCGTCGTAGCTGAGCGAGGGATCGAGGAAGGCGAGATTCGAGGTCACGCCGCCCGTGAAGGTGCCCGTCCGGCCGCCATCGGCATGAAGGATCGTGTAGCGGGTGGACGGCGCGTAATTGCCTGCGCCTGCTAGCGCCCGGACGGTCGCACCGTCGTTGATGACGGCCCCGCCGGTGGCGTTGATGCGATCGCCTTGCCCTGCGGCGTTGACCTCGACCTCAAAGATCGAGCCCGAGCCGAAGGCGATGTCGCCGGCAACGTTTAGCGTCCCGATCGAGTTGCCCGGCGCGATGGTGCCCAGAACGGTGGTGGTGCCCACCGTGCCAGTGCCTTGCAGGCGGCCCTCTGTCCAGACCTCCAACACGCCGCCGAGCTGGCCGTTGACCGCCAGCGTGCCGGACTCGACCGTCGTTCGACCGTCGAAGCCGCTGGAGTTGCCCGTCAGCTCGGTCCTGCCCGAACCGATCTGGCGAACGAGGCCGCTGCCGCTGATGACGCCGGCGAATATCACCTCGTTCGAGCGGTTGAAGGCGAGCGTACCGCTGGCCTGGACATCGCCGGCGATCGAGCCAGTCGTGCCGCCATTACCGATCTGGAGCGTGCCACCGGCGATGATGGTGCCTCCCGTATGGCTGTTGTCCCCGGTCAGGGCCAGCGTGCCGTTGCCGCCCTTGACGAAAAATCCCTCCGCTGACAGAGCGCCGGCATAGGTCGCATACGCCGCCTGATTGAATTGCAGGGATGCGTCGGCATGCAGAACGGCATTACCGTGGAAGCGCTCGGCCGTGGAGTTGAGAGATCCGGTCTCGACGATCCAGTCGAGAGACGAGTTTCCGCCAAGG
This sequence comes from Bradyrhizobium sp. NAS80.1, assembly GCF_001908205.1. GTDB lineage: Bacteria > Pseudomonadota > Alphaproteobacteria > Rhizobiales > Xanthobacteraceae > Bradyrhizobium. Next base: position 60,382 of record NZ_LGHL01000098.1, on the reverse strand, counting down.
GTCAGGTTGCCCGCGCCACGCTTGACCATCGTTCCGTTGACGCCACCCAGGCCGTTGATGTTTCCGCCAAAGGTGAGATCGATCGCCTCATCGAACACCACCGTCCCGGCATTGCTGACATCGCCCCGGATCGAATTGGCGTTGCCGACCAGCGTGCCTTGCTGCACGAGGGTGTCGCGGTAGGCGTTGGCGGCGTTCGTCAGCAGCAGCGTACCCTGGCCGTCCTTTATCAGATCGCGGTCTTCGGCGCTGGTAACGGCTCCGCTCAGCGTCGCCGTATCCGAACCGTCAACGGTGAAGCGCGATAAGCCTCTGATCTCAGTATCGTTGGCGACTGTGATGCCGTTGTCGATGAGCAGCCGGGACCCTTCAAGCCGCAACCCACCAGTTCCGAGCGCATTGGAGTGCCCCACTTCCAGCGTGCCGCCCACCACGGTAGTGCCGCCCGAATAGCTGTTGAAGCCACTGATGCGCACCCAATCATTTCCCACGATGCGCAGACCCAATTGTCCCGCGCCATCGGCAATCGTGCCGGCAAGGACGCGGGTGGCGCCGGAGTTCGAGCCCACTGTCAACGTCACGCTCGTGCCGGCAGTGTCGTTGACAATTCTCGAACCGGCCAGGGCAGTCACACCATGAAGAATCTGGTCTTGGCCGTTCAGATTGAAAACGCCGCCCGAGAGAGTCAGAGAGGCAGACTCGAAGAAGCTGCGGGCGGCGGCGCTGCCCAGTTGTAGCCTGCCCGTGACCAACGAAATGCTCGACCCGGCGATGGGACCCGTCATGCTCGTCGGCGAAAAGATGATCGCGCTGTCCGGATTGCTGGCGCTGCCGAAAGTCAAGACTCCCGACGCTGCCGAGAATGCGACGCTGCCTCCAAAAACGGCGGTCACGCCATCGGTGGCATAGATCGTATCGCCGGGGGCGCTGACGGTTAGTGTCGGATTGTGCGGCCCCGAAGTGGAATACCCATAATCAACCGCCCTCGCCGGCTGCGCCAGCAGCGCGCCTACGCCGACCAGCGCGGTTGCCGAGAGAAGCCTGGCCTTCAGGCTGGAAAAGGAATGCGTAGAGAGTTTCGAATTGTAAGCTTTCATAATCTAGCCTTTGAATGACGCCGCGATCCTGCTGACTTCGGTCGTCAGCGCTTCATTCGGATGAGTTCGGGAGATGTTTCCGGCGCGATCGGCCGCGCAGCGCCGGCGCAAGACACCGCAGCCAGACGATGGCGTGTCGCCCGGCACAACTCTCCGCCAGCCCGTTTCAGGGTGGGCGTGGCTTCGGCTAATCGCAGCGCGTGCCGATCATCATCAATCTTGCGCTCTTTATTGTCGCTCGCCGGTTGCGCTCCAAAAATATCGAACCGTCTCAAGACACCCCCGACGCAATTGCGGCGCGGGGGAATGATTCCGCGCCGTTCATGCGAGACGATACGGAGAGGCATGCATGATCGTCTCGGTTAGGAATGAACGACCTTTGCAGGGGACGAACAGCACGAAATATTTGCATCGCCTGGTGCCAAACAAGCACGAATGCCACACGCAAGCTCACCTCGCGTGCGGCAATATTTCGAATGATCTCGAGGAAGCTTATCTGATCAGAACGGCTGCTCTAATCTCTGAGGGCGTCGCCTCGAAGCGCTTCCGAAATGCCCTGTTGAACGATGAAATGTCGGAGAAGCCGGCATCGTAGGCGATGGCGGTGATCGTGCTGGAAGCGGGCTCGCGCTCTTGGAGAAAACGGAAGGCCAGTTCAAGCCTGCGCTCGCGAACAAAGTCCGAGAAGGTTGTGCCTTCGCTCTCGAAAAGGCGCTGAATATAGCGCGGCGTCACGCCCTGGCGTCTCGCAACGGCATCGATGTGAAGATCGTGATCGGATAACCGTTCGAGAATATCCTTCTGAACGAGTTTCAATCGCGCCGCCGCAATGCTGATTTCGTTTCGCTCGGCACCGCCGCGGACAAATCCATCGAGCACCAGGGCGGTGAGATCATAGATGTGGCGAGAGGCCATCTCGCGCGCCTTCTCGGAAGTCGGCGGGCTTGAACGAAGATTGTCGGCATAAGCTGTCAGCAACCGCATATCGGCTGCCGCTGCAGGCAGAATATAGCTCGCTTCCATGTCGACGCGCGGGGCCAGCCTGGCAAGCAGTTGGCGATCGAGCGCCATCACATTGACCGCCTGAGACTTTGCGAACCAGAATTCGGAGCAAACGGCTTCGTTCACCAGCGACAGGTCGCCCGCAGCCACCCTGACCGGCTCCTTGCCGTCGACCGAGATTTCGTAATCTTGGTTATGAATCGCCAGCAGATAGTGATCGCGACCGTCCTGGAGCAGATCACGTGTGCGCGCCCCGTGCACCGGAGGGAACCAGGTCTGGCCGACGGTCAGCTCACCGGGGAGTTGCATCGCGGCCAGATCGATTCGCACATTTTCGCAATCGAGCAGTCGGAAATGCATACCGCCAATATAACGTCCGACGAAATCATACACGAAGGACAGCCGCTCACGGCGCGGAACGTCTTCCGTGGACAATCGCTGCATCGCAAATGGGGTTGCGGTCACTTGTGTCGTTCCACGCGCTTTTGCGGCGCGTAGAACCGCACCGTTCTTCCGGAACGATAGGGAATGCCGTGCGCGATCGTCTCAGCAGAGAACGAACAACCTTTGCAGAGGACGAACAAAAGGCGAAATTTTCGCGTCGCCCAAGCATGATAAATTGAGGTTCGACGCTGTCATTGCGATCGAAACGACGCAATCGAGCCTTGTTAATATCGAGGACTGCCCTCGCCTCCTGCGAGCACGAGTCAAAAGCGACGGCCGTTGATTTTATCTGATCAGATTTGCCACTCTGATCTCCGAGGGCGTCGCATCGTAGCGTTTCCGAAACGCCCTGTTGAACGATGAGATTTCGGCAAATCCGGCATTATGGGCGATGGCGGTAATGGTGCTGGATGTGGCACCGTGCTCCTTCAGAAGACGAAAGGCCAGTTCAAGCCTGCGCTCGCGAACGAAGTCCGTAAAGGTCGTTCCTTCACGCTCGAAAAGGCGTTGTATGTAGCGCGGTGTCACGCCCTGGCGTTTCGCGACAGCATCGATGTGAAGGCCATGGTCGGACAGCCGCTCCAGAATATCCTTTTGAACGAGTTTCAGTCGCGCTGTCGCAATGCTGCCTTCGTTTCGCTCGGCGCCGCCGCGGACAAATCCATCGAGGACCAGGGCGGTTAGATCGTAGACATGACGGGAGGCGACTTCACCAGCCTTGATCGAGTTCGGCGGATCCCGACGGAGCGCCTCGACATAGCTGGCCAATAGCGGCACCGATCCGGCCGTCGAAGAGATGACGTAGCTCGCCTCCAGCGCGATACGCGGGGCGAGACCGGTGAGCGACCGATGATCGAGCGAGACGACATCAACGGACATGGGCTTGCCTAGCCAGAATTCAGAGCAAATCCCTTCATTCACCAGCGTGACGTCACCGGCCGCCACCTTGACCGGCTTCTTGCCGTCGACTGATACCTCATGGTCCTCGTTGTGGATCGTCAGCAGATAATGCTCGCGCCCGTCCCGAAGCAGGTCGCGCGTCCGAGCGCCGTGCATTGGTGCGTACAGACTACGGCCGATGGTCAGCCCGCCAGGGAGCAGCATAGCTTCCAGATCGATGCGAACGTTGTTGCTGTCGGCAGGGCGAAAATAGAGTCCGCCGACATGACGCGCCACGAAATCATGCACGAAAGCCATCCGCTCTCGACGAGGAACGTCTTCCGTGGATAGTCGCTTCATCGCAAATGGAGTTGCAGTCACCGAGCGATCCCCCGCCCCATAGCGCCGGCATCAGCGCCGATCCGATCTGTGCGGCGAAAGCGGCCGCGCGGCCCCCGCGGAGCAATAGCTCCAAAGGCGCGCCCGAACCGTCTGCGAATTCGTGCAGGAGCCGGAGACCCTTGGACAGCCGGTCTACTATTACTATCACCGGTCTATTGTTACTATCATTAGACTGATCTCGCGCAAAGAAGGGACTTTCCGGGGCCTTTCGCTACGCGGTCAGATCGCCAGGCTCATCGACGGTTCGTCGGCCGCCGCTACGGCTTTTGTGGAGGGCCTGGTTAATCCGAGTGCCCGAAATCTCATTGCGACGCCCGTACGGCACTTTCTTATTCGTCTTGCTGTCCGGCCACGAGATCATTGAGCCGCGGAGCGAGGGGACGCACGATCGCCAGACTGGATTTCCCCTGCTCCCGCCAGGCGCGCAACTGCGCGGCCTGCTCCTCGATGAAGTCCAGGAGCGCGCGCTTCTGGTCTGCGTTCAGCTTGCGATCATCGTTTGCCCGCTTACGGAGCTTGCCGAGCCTCGCCTCGATTTCGGGTTCGGGGATTGAGGCAAGGAAGCCTTTCATGGTCGCGTCGAGGGCCGCCTTCCACGTCGCCTTTGTGAATCCGGCCTTGGCGATCAGGCCGCGATGGTCGCCGTCCTGCTCGAACCATGCGTCGGCGATCTCCTCGTCGTAGGCAAGACGCCCGAGGTCCGGCTTTAGCGCTTCGAGCAAGCCGACAACCCAATCTGCATCGCGTGCGGTGAGTGTCTGCGCGGCCGCAGCCACGGTCGCCCACGCGAGCAGAAGCGCGGCCAGGACGTGCATTGCTTGCTTCGAACGTTGCGCCATCATCGACAGTCGCGTTCCAACGCAGCGGCCGCATTGTCATTGGCTTGCGACTGAATGACGGAGCCGCCCATCGACGCCGCCTGGGCCGCCACTTCGCCACCGCGCCCGCCCATCCCACCGAAACCGCCGACCATAGAAAGCGCACTGCCAACAATGACGCCGTTCGTCTGGGCGTCGGCGGCCCGTTGGGCGGTTTCGGCGCAGCGGACTGCGGCCTGCTTGGCCGAGGTCCGGCCGGCCGTCGCCTGCTGGCCCATGGGCAATCGGTCGGCGGTCGAACTCGTGGTCTGATTGCATCCGGCGACTGCAACGCCGAGCACCAGAACGATCGCTATCTTCATTTGCACCGGATTCCCTTTCGACCTGTGGCGGATGGATTCCCATGACGAACGGCCTGCGACCGTCAGTCGACGGATCGGGCCGGCCAGCCAACGGTCGTGAGCCGCACCTCATGTGCGTGTACGATTCAACCGCTCGGGCGTCTTGGCGGAAGGCGAACAGAGTTGGGTGAAAGCGAACTGGCGCACGGTCCACTTCCATGGGCCGTTTGCCCCTGAACGTGCTGCCGTCCTTCGCTCAATTGGAGCGGGAGCTGGCGTCGGAGAGTGTCAGGAGCAATGTCGCGGCCACCTCCATCATGCTGGCGACGGGTCGATTGTGTTGGAAAAGTCCTCTCCGGCGTTGGGACCAATTTTCTAAGAGCCGGTCACAAAACGCCAAGCACATCAGCGTGCGGGACCCGCTTCGGCTTGAGCGGATTCCTTCAGCGCCCCTCCTCACATGCTCTGGCATCGCCAGCCTCATGAGGGCTTTGGCGGCCCGTAGGTCCAAACAAAGTTATGGACAGTCGCACTATTTTATCAATATCTTGACGTTCTGAGGGTAGGAAAGATGCAGCGGCGCGCAAAAAAGGCGGCGATTGACAGGACTGCGCCGAAGCAGGCGCGTGGCGTTGCCATGACGCCGCGTGATGAACTAAACAACCGCTTGATCTTTCGCCTGTTTCAGACAGCAAACCTCTACCAGTCAAGCACTCCGCGCGAACTTGACGTGTCTGCGGTGCAGGGTGTCCTTCTCGGCGCGCTATATCGCGATGTCGATCGCGGTATGTCGTTTTCGGATCTTTGCGGCTATTTGGCGGTCAGCCGTCAAAATCTCGATGCTGTGCTCAAGCGATTGGAAGGCATCGGCCTTGTCGAGCGGATCGAAAGTGAGGCCGATCGTCGCGTCAAGATTGTTCGCCTGACAAGGGGCGGCGTTGCTGCGTGGCTTGATCTGCACGCACGTTCATTGGAATTTTTCCGCAAGATTACGGCGACGCTTTCCGCGGCGGAGGTCGAGGCCTGTGCGGACGCTCTGGCCAAAATCGGACGTGCGCTCAAGGCGTCGCGGAAGGCTTGAAAAGCTCACTGCAGGAGGAAATGATGTCCGAGCCCACATCCGTCGCGGATATTCGCGTGCCGGACCGGGAAGATTGCGTGTTGCGCTACGTGCTGGACAAGCGCGCGCAGATCCATCCAGATCGCCCCTACATCCGCCTTCCGGACGGGAGCGCTATCACCTACCGCGAATATCGCGATTCTGTGGAGCGCACGGCTGCCGGTCTCGCCGCGCTTGGTGTCAAGCAGGGCGACTTCGTCAACGTCTGGATGCCCAACTGCGTACAGATGCTGCGCGTCTGGCACGCGATCAACTGGCTCGGCGCGACCTACGTGCCGATCAATACCGCCTACCGTGGCAATGTGCTGGCGCATGTCATCGCCAATGGCGGCGCGCAGGTGATGATCGTGAGTGCGGATCTGGTCGAACGGCTTCGCGATATCGATCGCGCGGCGCTGCGTATGCTCGTGGTGTCGGGCGATCTCGCCACGACAATTCCCGGCATACAAACCACGTCGCTGGCCGATCTCGACCGCGATCCGGCAACGCTGCCTCCGCTGTCGCGGCCGATCGAGCCGTGGGATGTCCAGTCGATCATCTACACGTCAGGGACGACGGGCCAGTCGAAGGGTGTGCTGAGTTCGTACGCCCACATGTGGCACATGAGCGGAACGGCCTCGTTTCCGATGCTCGATGAGAACGACTGCTACCTCGTCTATCTGCCCTATTTCCACGTCGGCGGAACATTGCCGGCGATCGGCATGCTCAATCGCGGCGGCTCGCTCGCCGTAGCCGGTGATTTCGAGACCGAGGCGTTCTGGCCGGCGATCCGCGCGACCGGCGCAACCTATACGATCCTGCTCGGCGTGATGTCGACCTTCCTGTCGAAGCGACCGCCCTCGCCCGAGGATCGCGGGCATACGCTAAAGAAGGTCACGCTGATACCCTTGCCCGATGACTCCAGCAGTTTCGCCGAGAGATTCGGCGTCACGGTCTGGACCCTTTTCAACATGACGGAGATCAACGTCCCGATCGTTTCCGATCCCAACCCGGCGGCCATCGGGACCTGCGGCAGGCAGCGCCCGGGCAACGAACTGCGGATCGTCGATGCGCATGATCGCGAGGTGCCGGTCGGCACTGTCGGCGAGCTGATCATTCGCAGCGATGCGCCATGGGCCCTCAACTCCGGCTATTACAAGAATGCCGAAGCCACGGCGCTGGCCTGGCGTAACGGCTGGTTCCACACCGGGGACGCATTCCGTCGCGATGCGGACGGCAATTACTTCTTCGTTGACCGGATGAAGGACGCAATCCGCCGCCGCGGCGAGAACATCTCGTCGTTCGAGGTGGAAACCGAAATCGTCGCGCATCCGAGCGTTCGGGAATGCGCCGTCGTCGCCGTGCCCAACGAGATGGCGGAAGACGACGTGCTGGCCGTGGTTGCACCGGCGCCCGGTGCGACCATCAATCCGACGGAGCTGCTGGAGTTCCTTCAGCCGCGGCTCGCCCATTTCATGTTGCCGCGCTACATCCGCATCATGACCGACCTGCCGCGCACGCCGACCCAAAAGGTCGAAAAATACGTGCTGCGGCAGCAGGGGTTGACACCCGATGCGTGGGATCGGGAAAAAGCCGGCATCAAGATCCGTCGGGAGAAGATCCGCTAGGGGCCGGAGAGGGGCGCAGACTGTTTTGACCTATTATGTAAAGATATTGACAGAAAAACCATCGTCGGAGAACATGCACCGCGGGATCAGGTTTGCGCGCGAAAAGCACAGGTCGGCGATCTCCTACAAGACGGAGGCATCATGCCGTTTCGCAAGATTCTGATCGCCAACCGCGGAGAGATCGCGCTGCGCATTGCGCGCGCGGCCGGCGAGCTCGATGTGGCCACGGTCACAATCTATCCCGCTGATGACGCCGGCTCGGCCCATGCGCGGGCCGGCAACGAGGCCCTCGAACTGCCCGGCGTCGGCGCGGCAGCCTATCTCGACATAACAGCGATCATCGATGCCGCACGACAGACGGATTGCGATGCGGTGCATCCGGGATACGGGTTCCTGTCGGAGAATGCGCAGTTCGCCCGGGCCGTCGCTGCCGCAGGCATGACGTTCATCGGACCTGCTCCGGAAACGCTCGAACTGTTCGGTGACAAGTCCTCGGCCCGCGCGCTTGCCCGCGCCAACAACGTTCGCGTGCTCGAGGGATCCGATGGGCCGGTCACGCTGGAGCAGGCGTCGGCCTTCCTCGCCGGTCTCGGCGCAGACGGGGCTATCATGGTCAAGGCAATCGCAGGCGGCGGCGGACGCGGCATGCGCGTGGTGTCCTCGCCATCCGAACTGACTTCGGCCTGGGAGCGGTGCCGCTCAGAGGCGCAGACTGCCTTCGGCGCCGACGGGCTCTACGTCGAGCGTTATCTAGCCAACGCACGTCACATCGAGGTGCAGATCGTCGGCGACGGCCATGACGTCGTGCATTTTGGCGAGCGTGAATGCACCATCCAGCGACGTCATCAGAAGATCATCGAGATCGCACCGAGCCCGGGACTCAAGCCCGCGCTTCGCGACGTGCTCTGTGCTGCGGCGACAACGATGGCATCCCACGTCGCCTATCGTGGCTTGGGGACCTTCGAATTCCTTGTGGAAGCCAACGGCGAAGGCTACGTCTTCATCGAGGCAAATCCGCGCCTGCAGGTCGAGCACACGGTCACCGAGGAGGTGTTCGGCGTTGACCTGGTGAAAACGCAAATTCGCATCGCTTCGGGCGCGCGTCTTCGCGACCTCGGACTTGATCGTTCGCCGACGCCGCGCGGAACAGCAATCCAGTTTCGTGTCAACATGGAGAAGTTGACCGCCGACGGCGGCGCGCATCCGACCGGAGGTACGCTGACAGGCTTCGTGCCGCCCTCCGGCCCCGGCATACGCATCGACACCTTCGGATATGCGGGCTATCGCACCAATCCGCGGTACGATTCGCTGCTGGCAAAGGTGATCGCCTATTCGCCCGAAGACATGTCGGATGCGATTCGTCGTGGACGGCGCGCGCTGGAAGAGTTCCGCATCGAAGGACTGCAGACGAACATCCCGGTGCTGCGTGCGATCACCGAGGACAAGGATTTTCTCGCCGATCACATATCGACGACCTTCCTCGAGACGCATGGCAGCGAGATTCTCGCCGCTGCTGCGGCCTACGAGTCCAAGGCGGCAAGCCTGGGAAAAAAGGCACGCGACGTACGCGACGTCGATCCGCTCGGAGTGTTCGACGCGTCCGCAGCGATCGCGAAGGCACGAGCCGACGTGGCGCCAGATCGTCTCGCCGTCCCGACGCCGGAGGGGCTGATGCCGCTCCCGGCGCCGCTGCAGGGCACGATCGTGGCGTGTTCGGTAGTCCGCGGCGAGCAGGTCCGCGCCGGGCAGCAGGTGCTCATCATCGAATCCATGAAGATGGAGCATCTCATCTCCATGCCGGTCGCGGGCGTGGTTGAGGAAATCCTGGTGACCCCGGGTGATACCATCTTCGAGGGCGATGTGCTGCTGCACGTGGCGCCGTCGGACGATGCGGGGGCCGGCGCGGAAACCGAGCAATCGGTCGATCTCGACCACATTCGCGGTGATCTTGCCGAGGCCCTCGCCCGGCGGGCCGAACTGCTCGACGAAAATCGGCCGGATGCGGTCGCGCGCCGGCGCAAGACCAATCAGCGAACCGCGCGCGAGAATATCGCCGATCTCTGCGATCCCGGATCGTTCGCCGAATATGGCGGCCTGGCGCTTGCCGCGCAGCGGCAGCGCCGCACGCCGGCCGAATTGCGCCGGATGAGCCCGGCCGACGGTCTGATCACCGGCATCGGCTCGGTCAACGGACCGCTGTTCGAGGAGGAGCAGTCGCGCTGCGCCATCATGGCATATGACTACTCTGTTTTCGCGGGAACGCAGGGCGTCATCAATCACAAGAAGAAGGATCGCCTGCTCGGGCTTGCGGACCAGTGGTCGCTGCCCCTCGTTATGTTCACCGAAGGCGGCGGCGGCCGTCCCGGCGACGAATGGCCGACGCCAGCCGGACTTGAGACGACGACGTTCGGCCGCCTGGGTGCGCTCAACGGCAAGGTGCCGATCGTGGGCGTCGTCTCGGGCCGATGCTTTGCCGGCAATGCCGCGCTGCTCGGCAGTTGCGACGTCATCATTGCCGATCGCACCTCGAACATCGGCATGGGTGGCCCTGCGATGATCGAGGGGGGGCGGTCTCGGCGTCTTCCGGCCGGAGGACATCGGGCCCGTCGAGGTGCAGGCGCCGAATGGCGTGATCGATGCGCTGGTCGAGGATGAAGCCGAAGGCGTCGCCGTCGCCAAGCAGTATCTCGGCTATTTCCAGGGACGAGTCCGTGACTGGTCCTGCGGCGACCAGCGCGTGCTCCGGCATGCCGTGCCCGAGAACCGCCTTCGCGCCTACAATATCCGGCCCATCATCGAAGCGCTCGCCGACACAGGTTCCGTTCTCGAACTGCGGTCATCCTTTGCCAAGGGGATGATCACGGCCCTGATCCGTATCGAAGGCAGGCCGGTCGGCTTGATCGGGAACAATTCGCATCATCTCGGCGGCGCCATTGATGCCGAGGGCGGCGACAAGGCTGCGCGCTTCATCCAGCTTTGCGACGCCTTCAACATTCCGATCGTCTCGCTGTGCGACACTCCGGGCATGATGGTCGGCCCGGAGGTCGAGAAGACCGCGCAGGTGCGGCACGTCTCGCGTCTGTTCGTGGCGGCCGCGCGCGCGACCGTTCCCATTTTCGCGGTGGTGCTCCGCAAGGGCTATGGGCTGGGTGCGCTTGCCATGATCGGAGGCTCGAACCAGAAGCCGTTCACGATTGTCGCGTGGCCGAGCGCCGAATTCGGCGCCATGGGCCTCGAGGGTGCTGTCAAGCTCGCCTATCGCAAGGAACTCGCGGCGCTCGAAGACCCCACCGCCCGCAAGGCCTGGTTCGATGACATGGTCGCCAAGTCCTACGCCGAGAACAAGGCTCTGAGCAGTGCGACGTTTCTCGAGATCGACGACGTCATCGATCCCTGCGAGACACGGAGCCGGATCGTTGAGGGACTGAAGTCGACCGCGCATGCCAGTCGTTTCGAGCGGAGAGTGACGCGCGTCGATCTGTGGTGAGCAGGCCGCGACCAGGGAGGAAGAGATGACGGAGAATAAAGCCACTTCAGACTATATGCGCGACGAGAACAGCTATCTGGCACACGCCCGTGCGCTACAGAGCGCTGCGTGGCCGGCCGACGTGCCGCGCGACCCAATTTTCCCCTTGGGGCGCAAGCCACTTGCCGAGTACTTGGGCGAATGGGCACGCCGTCAGCCGGACAAGGCTGCGGTGATGTTTTACGGGCGCGCGATCAGCTATGCCGAACTCGATCGTCTCAGCGACCGGTTCGCCGCTGTCCTCGCGCGGCTGGGCGCACGCAAGGGCGACCGTGTTGCCGTATTCCTCCCGAACTGCCCGCAGTTCTATATCTGCTTCTTCGGTATCCTGAAGGCCGGCTGCGTGCACGTTCCGGTCAACCCGATGTTCACGCGGCCCGAACTCGTCTACGAGATCAACGATACCCAGGCCCGCATCGTGATCGCACACGATCGCCTGGCGCAGCTCGTGGACGAGGTGCGCGACGAGTGCAAGATCGAGCACGTGCTCGTCACCAGTTTCCTCGACGCGCTGCCGGCGGAGCCGGAAGGTCCGTTACCGGCGGGATTGACCGATGTGCGAATCGAGGTGCCGCGCACGATCGACCTGATGTCGACGATTGCGCAGGAGGCCGGAGCGCCCCCGCAGGTCGATGTCGGGATCAACGATATCGCCGCGCTGAACTACACGGGGGGCACCACCGGCATGCCGAAAGGCTGCGTGCACACGCAATCCGACATGCTGTTCACGGGTGCCGTCATGAGCTCGATCTCGATGAGCGTGACGTCGAGTGACACTATCATCAATTTCTGGCCGATCTTCTGGATCGCTGGCGAGGACGTCGGCATCATCCTGCCGGTCCTGACCGGAGCGACCTGCGTTCTGCTGGCAAGGTGGGACCCGGTCGCCTTCATGACGGCGGTCCAGCGCCACCGCGCCACGGTGTCCAACATGGTTGTCGACAATGTCGTCGAGATCATCAACCATCGGGATGCCGGCCGCTATGACCTGTCGTCGCTGCGGGAGGTGATCGTGGCGTCCTTCGTTAAGAAGCTCAATCCCGCATTCCGGACGAAGTGGCGCGAATTGACGGGCACGACATTGCGCGAGGCCGCCTGGGGCATGACGGAGACCCACTCCTACGACACCTTCACCCGTGGCTGGCAGGACAACGATCGGGATCTTAAGCAGCAGCAGATTTTCGTCGGAATTCCTGTCCCGCAGACGGATTTCAAGATCCTCGAATTCGGATCCAACAAGCTGGTGCCGTTGGGCGAAGAGGGCGAGTTGTGCGTCCGCACGCCGTCGCTGTTGCGGGGCTACTGGAACAAGCCGGACGCGACGTCCGAAGGGCTGATCGACGGCTGGCTGCGCACCGGCGATATCGGCATGATCTCCGAGCACGGGACGATCCACTTCCTCGGACGCCGCAAGGAGATGCTGAAGGTGAAGGGCATGAGCGTGTTCCCGTCGGAAATCGAGGCGACGCTCGGCCAGCATCCCGCCGTGACCGGCAGCGGCGTGATCGGTCGCGCCGACGACACGCGCGGGCAAGTTCCGGTAGCCTTTGTAACTATCCTGCCGGAGCACAGGGCAGACGTTACGCCGGAGACGCTGACGGCGTTTTGCCGCGAACGTCTCGCGGTCTACAAGATTCCCGAAGTCCGGATTGTGGACACGCTGCCGATGACCGCCACAGGCAAGGTCAAGAAGGAAGAACTGACGCGGCTTTACAGCTGACGTAAGTCTCCCCTCTCCCCGTTTCTTACGGGGAGAGGGCTCTCTCCGCGGGCGAGGCCACCAGAGCAATCGGCCCGCGCTTACTTCTTCAGGAGCTTGCACTCGCTTTCGTCGGCCGGGACAAAGGCTTCCGAACCCGGCATTTTCTTCACCAGCGTGATCAGATCCGTCGGTCCCTGCATCGCGTCCGGCTTCTTCGCTTCGGCATAGTAGATGTCGCGCATCAGACGGCCGTCGGCACGGATGCGGGCACCCGAGGTAAAGAGATCCTCGACCGGCATCTCCTTCATTTTCGCCAGCACGGCCGTCGTATCTGTCGTCCCCGCAGCTTTGACCGATTTCAGGTAGTGCAGGACCGCGCTGTAGACGTTGGCCTGGGGATCGCTCGGCAGTTTACCGAATGCTTTCTTGAAGCGCTCTGCCCAGGCCTTCGTCTTCTCCGACTCGTCCCAGTAATAGCTGAGCACCAGAGGCATGCCCTGCGTCGCCTTGTTGCCGAGCGCTTCGATATCGACCGTGGTCAGGGAGAACGGAACGAAACGTTGTCCCGTTCTGCCGATCTCAAATTCAGCGGCTTGCTTGATCGCGTTGGTCATATCGGCGCCACCGCCGATGAACCCGATGTTCTTGGCTCCAGAACTCTGGGCGCGCAGCAGGAAGGAGCTGAAGTCCGGAGAGTTGAGCGGAAAGCGCACCGCACCAAGGAATTTTCCGCCGCCGGCTTCGATGATCTTTTGTGCGTCACGCTCGATCGAATGCCCAGCGGTATAGTCGACCGTAATAAAATACCAGGATGTGGGTTTGTCGCCCGACGATCCTTTGACCGTTAAATTCGCGACCTCGTATCCGTCATTGGCCCATTGCATTCCGTTCGGCGAGCACGACTTGCCGCCGATGTCTCGGCTCGACGCCATCGAGACGACCAGAATCTTGTTCTTCTGCTCCGCGATGCCCTGCACCGCAAGCGCGACTCCGGAACTGTAAATGTCAAATATCGCGTCGACGCCCTCGGTATCGAACCAGCGCCTGGCGATTGTCGAGCCGACATCTGGCTTATGCCCATGATCCGCATATACCAGTTCGATCGGCTTGCCGAACATCGAGCCGCCCATGTCCTCGATCGCAAGACGCGCGGCCGCGACCGAACCCGGACCGGTGATGCTAGAATAAACTGACGCTTGATCGTTCAGGACGCCGACCTTGACGGCCTTGTCCTGCGCTGCGGCAACGCCAAAAAGCAAGAATGGCGACAGAGCCGCAGCAAACATAGAAGCGGTATTTCTCCACATTGTTTCCTCCAATTCTCCGCGTGCTCTCATGCGGCCTGCGGCTTCGCCTATAGTTTCAATTGCCCGCAGAAACGTCAATATATTGACGTTTCTACATCGATCCACTAGGCTTAAGGGACAAACATCCAGCATCGAGGCGGCAAGCGGCCTCGGGCAGTCGCTGCAGACGCCGAGGACCGACGATGTCGAACCTCAGCTCGATCTGCCCATCTAACGCTGCCCATGGATGCGACTTCCGGCCTGTCGGCCGAGATGGCGCCAAAAGCTTCGCCTGGCTGGACGGGCTGCGGCGCGGCTTATCCGGCTACAAGATCGTGGATGACGGGTCTCACCCCGTCGGGCGTGACTTCGAGGCTCGCAAGCGTGATCGGCAGCCTGAAGCGTCGACGCCCGGCACTGCCGGGATTCACGTAGAGCAAGCCGTCTACGGTGTTGATCTTCGGTATGTGGGAGTGGCCGGAAACAATGACATCGATGCCCTGAGCTACGGGATCGATCTGCAGGGTGTTGAGGTCGTGCAGGACATAGAACAACCGTCCGGCGAGCCGCACGAACTCGGTTTCGGCAAATTCGGTGGCCCACTCGCCCGTGTCCGCGTTCCCTCTGATCGCCGTGACGGGGGCAATCCTCCGCAGCGCGGTGATGATCTCGGGATCGCCGATGTCGCCGCCGTGAATGATGTGGTCGGCATAGGCCAGCACGCGCAGAGCCTCCGGCCTCAGCAGGCCGTGCGTATCCGAGATGATGCCGATCGTGAAGGTCATCGAAGCGTCCGGTCGAAGCACCCTATCGCGCCACATCTCATCCCAGCGCGAAGGCTCGGCGTTCGAGATGAGCGCGCGCCGAAGTTCACAGTTGGCGATCATAGGATTCCAGCCGACGTCCGACGCGCGAGCCATTCTAGATTCGGTACCCGCAGCGGTCTATCGAGGAAATAAGCCGACTTCCGTCGCTGGCCTGTCGCCGGCTTCTTCGCCGCCGCTCGTCACCGGTATCCGCGTCGACCTTCGCGTAAACGCGTCGTTGGGAGCAAATTGTCCCTACTTTTTGAGTTCGGTATAGAGCTGCACAAGACGCTGTGGCAATACGTCGATGCGAGGTACCCGCAGGGCCCGTCGTTGTCCGAAGATCCGGTCGAGCTGTGAGAACGGACCTTGCCCCAAGCCGAACCCGAAGATATCGATCCCATTTCGAATAAGTTGATGCGCGGCGCGTCTGGCATCTTCCGCAAGATAGCGCGGATCCGGCACATCGATGTCTGATGGCTCGCCGTCGGTCAACACCAGCAAAACCTTGCGGAACGCCCGCCGCTTTGAAAGGTAACTGCCCGCGTGCCGGAGCGCGGCCCCCAACCGGGTCGAGTGGCTACTTTGCAGACCGGCAAGCCGAGCGTGTACGACTGCGTCTATATCCTCCTCAAAACTCTTGATTCGGAGATATCGAACGTTATCCCGCCCATCTGAGTTGAAGCCGTGGACCGCAATTGCGTCGGCGGCGGCTTCTGCAGCCGTCGCAATGATCGCGGCGGCCTTCCGCTCGACGTCAAGAATGGTGCGCCCCGAGCGA
Organism: Bradyrhizobium sp. NAS80.1; assembly: GCF_001908205.1. Classification (GTDB taxonomy): domain Bacteria; phylum Pseudomonadota; class Alphaproteobacteria; order Rhizobiales; family Xanthobacteraceae; genus Bradyrhizobium. Next base: position 44,571 of record NZ_LGHL01000098.1, on the reverse strand, counting down.
TCACGATCGGCGGTCGATTGCGAGAGATCGAGCAGGAGGAGGAGGGCGAGATCGCGTGGACCCGGCGCATCGCGAAGGTAAACCCGAGGTTCGGCAAAGTGTCCGGCGCGTCTCTCGATCGCGAACGCAATGGAGGCGTCGAGATCGAGTGTATCCCCGTCATACTGGCCCTTGTATCGTTGTCGGCGGCCTATGGATGCATCACGCGTGACCGTCGAGGCTCTGCGGGTTGTCACTTCGTCGAGGAGCAGATCACCTGCGCGAGGCGAGATCGCCGCGTCGGCCTCCAGGACTGTTGTCCAGTCCGGGCGCTCGATCCGAGCTGCATAGTCCCATTCCGGATAGGACGCGACAGGGAGCCCGTCGAGCACGGCGATCGCTCGAGCTCTCGCGCGCCCGCTTTCCTCGGGCGGAGCCTTATCGTCCGGCCGATCTCCCTCGTCATCATGCCGCCGCTCGATGCGGACGGAATCGACGGGGAGCTCGATCTCCTGGGCCTGCCCATCCGACTGATCACCAAAATCCCATAGCGCCAGATTGTCGTCCCTGTAGGTGGGTTCGACGACATAGCTCTTGGCATTGAATTGCAGCCGCATCTGCCCGATGTCGTTGCCCAGCAGGCCTCCGATCTCGCGGCTGGTCAGTGGATCGGTCCGTCGGTCGCACGCCGCCGCGAACAACGTCCGCCCCTTCTCGATCCAGGCGTCGTGATCCTCATAATCAGGATCAACCAGGGCCCGCGCCAAGCGCACCATCAGACCTGCCGCAGTGGCTTGTGGCGAAGGCGTCGCCGTATGGAAGGGCAGCCAGAGTTGCCGCAAACCCGGCATATCGCGTAGCGCCAGCGCCTCAATACGCGCGTCCTCGATGAGGGAAATGAGTGCGATCTGAAGCGGCTTCAGGCGCCCAATAGGAAAACGCTGGTTCGAATGTACCAGGTGTGCACCGGCGTGTGCCGCTGCAGCAAGATAGAGACGCTCTGCGCGTTTTCCCTCGAAGCCAGGACAGGTCCCGGGCAGCCCAAGCAGCCCCCCTGCGAGGGATGCCCGCCGCGGAATGGTGGGCATTGCCGCGGCAGCAAGCTTGCGCAGCCGCGGCTTCTTGTTCCAAAGGGCCAGCATCGTCGCCCCGATCCGCTTCTCCAGGCGCGTAAAGTCGTCCCCCGCTCCACCATGGCCGTCTAACAGGCGCATCGAGAGAGCATCATTCAGGCCGAAGAAGGCGCGCCGGCTGGTCGCGTTGCCGCCTGCAGCACGCAAGCCGCCTGACACCCAGACGGAGAAGCCAGCGGGAGTTGCATGCCCCAATAGCCGCTCAAGCCGTCCCAGAACCAGGCCGAGAGATTCTGGTCCCTCCTCGGCAAGCTGACCAAGGGCAGTTAGGACGGTCCTCAACTCGTCGGTCGTCGCGATCCCCATGAGAACCTTTGGCAGTTCCGCGAGCGTCGCATACGCGACCCGGCTCCCGGCGAGCTGGCCAATGCGATGTACCGCCCTGCCAATTGCGACCACATCTGCAATAGGTCGTCGCGTGGGCCATTGGCCCGACAAACGCAGAAAGCTGAGCACGACGGCTTCGCCGAGATTGGCTTCGAAGAGGTCGAGAGTCACGTCGTTCCAAGGCGGAAGTTGACTAACCGCATCGCTACGTTCACCGAGCCTTTTCTGCGCAGCTCGCGCGGCCGCCAGGACGACGTCGTGCCCACGCAGCCGCTCTTCAAGCCGGCCTCCTGACCCAATATGATCGAACGGGCTGATCTGCACGACCTCGTGTACCTTAGTTCATCCTAGGCGCAGGCCTGGACCACGTCCCGTAGCGCATTCCTCGTGTCAAAATCATCGGTTAAGGGCACCACGATCGTGGTTTCGCAGGCCTCCTTCAGATCGATGCCACATCCAATCAGCCGGCCGGCGTTCACAAGCATGCGTGTGGACGCACCCTCGTCGAGCCCCTGGCCCTTCAGGTTGCGGCTGTGGGAGCCGACTTTTACAAGGAGGTCGGCGATCCGGGGGTCGATACCCGCCTCCCGCGACACGACCTCCACCTCCACGCGGTGCTCTGGGTAGCCGAAATCCAGCGCCGCGAAACGCTGCTTGGTGGATTCCTTGAGATCCTTGATCGCGCTTTGGTAGCCAGGATTATAGGAGATCACCAATTGGAAATCGGAATGTGCACGGATCAGTTCTCCGCGCTTTTCCAAGGGTAAGACCCGACGATCGTCGGTCAACGGGTGAATTACGACGGTCGTGTCCTGGCGAGCTTCCACGATCTCGTCCAGATAGCAGATCGCACCATGCCGTACAGCAGTCGTCAGCGGGCCGTCGTTCCACACGGTCCCCTCGGGATCGAGCAACCATCGGCCCACCAAGTCTGCCGCCGTCATGTCTTCGTGACAGGCGACCGTGATAAGCGGCCGAGCAAGCCTCCATGCCATGTATTCGATGAAGCGGGTCTTGCCGCAGCCTGTCGGCCCCTTCAGCATGACAGGCATTCGGCTGGCATAGGCCGCCGTGAACAGCCCGACTTCATCCCTCAAGGCCCGATAATATGGCTCGTCGGGAATACGGTACTGATCAAGCAGCAGTGGGTTACTGGACAATCTCACGTTCTCCTTGCACGCGTCCGGAACGATCGCAACGGATGATCGTCACGACGCGAGGAGCTCCTTCAGCTTGGAATCAATGAACGTGACGTCCACCGGGTTGGTGCCTGGACCTCCTGCGAAATGGCCCCACACCGAGGGGACAGACACGAGCTTGGCGTTCGGCATGTGCGCCACCTCGAACTCGCTGTCCTCCGGCGGGAAGTACAGGTCGGTCTGGCCCGGCATCACATAGGTTTTCGCCTTGATGCCGCCGAGTGCTGCCTTGACATCTCCCTTGTAGATCTCGTTGTCGCTGATGTCGCCGTTCTGCCAGGTCCACAACATCGTGAGCAGATTGTTCGCATCCTTCGGCAGGAAGAAGCCCTCCCAGAAGGCCACGAGGAAGTCCTCGAGCGATGAGTAACCGAGCGTCTTGATGTCGAGTTGTTGGCGGTAGAATGCCTGCGAGAAGCCCCAGCCGGCATAGACGCGGGCAGCCGCGCGCAATCCCCGGGCCGGCTTCTCGGTGTACCAGCCCTCGTTCCACGCGGCGTCAGCGGTCAGCGCCGCCTTGACGCCCTCCAGGAACACGAAGTTATGGCGCGAGCACTTGGCCGAACCACAGAACGGCGCCAGCAAATCCATCATGTCCGGATAGAGTGCCCCCCAGTGGAAAGTCTGGAGCGCGCCCATCGACCAGCCTACCACCAGGCGGATGTGACTGATGCCGAACTTCTCCGTGATCAGGCGGTGCTGCGCGCGCACGTTGTCACAGGCCGTCACCTTGGGAAAGCGCGGCCCGTTGTATGGCTCCGGCGTGTTGCTCGGTGACGACGACAGGCCGTTGCCCAACATGTTCGGGATGATGATGAAGTATTTCGCGGGATCGAGCGCCATGCCTTGCCCGATGAGCCACTCGTTGTCGTAGTGTTGGCCGGAATACCAGGTCGGATAGACTATGACGTTGTCCCTCGCCGCATTGAGCTGACCGAAGGTCTTGTAAGCGAGCTTGCAGTCGCGGATGGTCGCGCCCCGCTGCAAGGAAACGTTGCCTAGATTGTATATCTCGTAATCGACGCTCATCTATTGACCCTTCTCGTCTCTTTGGCCGGCCTGTTTGGCTGGGCCTTGATTGCTTCAACTATGTTTGGTTCGGCTTTGTCGCTCATGCGACGCGCGCCGCCTTCTCCACCGGAGACTCGACCCGCGCGATCATGAGGTAGGCGACGCCGGCGACGAGCGCGGCTGAGATGGCCGTCGACAGTCCCGGCATCAGGTTCTCCACGGCGAACGCGCATAGTGACCCGATGCCCCATGCGATGAACGGCTTGGAGCGCCAGTCTGCATCTGCCTGCGCACCGACGCGAAGCAGATACTGGTCGACCAGGATGATTGCGCCGATCGGCGGCACCAGAATGCCAAGCAGCGAAAGCCACTGGATGAAGTACGCCCAGACGTTGCCGGCGGCGACGATGATGCCGATGCAACCGAGCACGATCGCCATCACACGCATGTTGGTCCCGAGGATTCGCGACCATCCGGTGGCCGCGTTGTACAGACAGTGCGAGCACACCGAGCCGAGATTGGTATAGAGGAAGATGAAGGCGAGAATGCTCAGCCAGGTAAGCTGCTTGCCGTTCATGTAGCCGAACATGTTATCGACACCGAATGGGTTGGCATTCGGTACCGCCAGCGCAGCGGTCATCACGCCCCCGACCAGCATCGCTACCAGGTTTGCGAACGGAAATGCGCTGAACGTCGCCGCAAGTGACGAGCGTGCGCTCGGCGCCCAGCGGTTGAAGTCCGCCGTGACGGTGCCGGCGTCGATGAACAGCGCCAACACGACCGTGAGCCCCACACCCATCGACATGTTGGCGACACCATTGTTGCCGGCATAATTAAAGATCGCGGATGCCGTCGTAGTCGAGGCCGCATCGACCGCAACCCACAGGCCGAGAATGACGAACAGCGGCACCGAGGCAAGTCCGATCCAGTGCAGGCCCTTCACACCGACGAAAGTGATGCCGATGTAAAGCACGCCGGCCAGAACGGTCATGGCGACGTAGTTTAAGCCGTAGGTGGAAGAAATCAGCGCCCCGGTAATACCGGTCTGCACCGCATACCAGCCCAGGAGCAGGGTCGACAGCAGGCCTGAGGCAAGCACATATCCTTTGCGACCGAACACGATGCTCGCGATCAGCGCAAAGTTCATGCCCCGATTGGTGCCGATGAGGCCAAGCGCCCCGACATAGGCGAACATGATCAGATTGCCGATGATCATGGCGGCCAGCGCAGCCTTGAAACCCATGCCCAGCACCAGCAGTGATCCCGTCATGGCGCCGGTGATTATCATCGGGAAGCCGATCCAGACCATGGTAACGGAAAAGGCGCTCCGCCGCGCGCTCATCGGTACCGGCTCGTGTTCGTATTCATGGCCGAGAAGTTCGTCGATCTGCTCCTCGGCCTGGTGCACGATCCCTGTGTTCGTCTCACTGCTCATGTTATTCCCCGATCAAATCCATCTCGTGAAATGCATGTCGCCGCGTCATGCCGCACCGCCACGAAACATCGCGACGGCGCGGCGACGCATTGATCAACGGTGAGCGGCGCGCTGGTTGGGAATGCCCTCGATCGGGCAGTCCTCGGTACCGACAGTCGGCCGCGTCATGGCCTCAACCATCTCGCGGGTGCCTTCCGGATCGCTGATCCAGTTCTTGTAGAAAGTATACGGGCAGACCGCGTGGCCGCGATCGCCATCTCCCGAGTTGATCAGGCCCGTATAACCCCGGTGCATCAACTTGAAGAGATGGTTCTGAGACTGCATGTTCTGGCGTGCATCACGGATTAGCGACACCGAGAGCTGCGCATATTGGATGCCGTTCTCTTCCGTGCCGCACTCGCCGAGTGTCCGTCCATCGAACCCGATGATCGCGGAATGCCCGAAATACGAGTACACACCGTCGAACCCCGCCGCATTGGCTACCGCGACGTAGCAATTGTTCGCCCAAGCCATGGACTTCGAAATCTGGATCTGCTGCTCCTTGGCCGGATACATGTACCCCTGACAGCGAATGATCAGTTCTGCACCACGCATGGCGCAATCCCGCCAGATTTCGGGGTAGTTGCCGTCGTCGCAGATGATCAAACTGATCTTCAGGCCCTTCGGTCCTTCCGAGACGTATGTGCAGTCCCCAGGATACCAACCCTCAATCGGCACCCAAGGCATGATCTTTCTGTACTTTTGGACGATCTCACCCTTGTCGTTCATCAGGATCAGGGTGTTGTAAGGCGCCTTGTTCGGATGCTCTTCATGGCGTTCGCCAGTGAGCGAGAACACGCCCCATACTTTGGCTTTCCGGCAAGCATCGGCGAAGATCTTTGTCTCCTCGCCTGGCACGCTCGATGCCGTCTCGTACATCTCCTTGGAGTCGTACATGATCCCGTGCGTGGAATATTCGGGGAAGATAACCAGATCCATTCCCGGCAGGCCCAGCTTCATGCCTTCGACCATCTTTGCGATATTCCGCGCGTTATCGAGGACTTCTGCCTTGGTGTGCAAACGTGGCATCTTGTAGTTGACCACGGCCACGCCAACCGTGTCCTTGCTGCTCGATATGTCTCCATGCAACATTTGTCCGACTCCCTTTCAAGTGAACGACGCTTCGTTCTGTTAAACCGCCATATGCCGCTGGATGAGATCATCCGTTAGCTCGCCGATCGCGCCTTTTGCGACCACCCTTCCCTTCTCGAGCAGGGCAAACCGATTAGAGGCCCGCCGCGCGAACGAGACGTTCTGCTCCACGAGGACCACGGTGATGCCACGTTCGCGATTCAGTCGTACGATCACAGCCTCAATCTGCTCAACGATGTTGGGTTGGATACCTTCGGTGGGCTCGTCCAGGAGAATGACTTTTGGCTGCGCTAGCAGCGCTCGCGCGATCGCGAGCTGCTGCTGCTGACCGCCGGATAAATTCCCGCCGTGCCGATTCAGAAATTCCTTAAGGACCGGGAAGAGCTCGATAACCCAATCCTCGATGCCGCTTGCCGACTTTGCGGCGAAGGTACCAAGCATCAAGTTCTCGCGCACCGTGAAGCGAGGCAGGATGCCCCTGCCCTGTGGCACATAAGCGATTCCGGCTTTTGCACGTTGGTGGGTGCGCAGGCCTGATATATCGGAACCGTCGAGGCTCAGGTGCCCGGTCACCCGGTCCATCAGGCCTAGGATACTGCGCATCAGCGTGGTCTTGCCTACGCCATTGCGGCCCAGCACCGAAAGAAACTCGCCGTCCCCGACCTTGAGGTTGATATTCTGCAGTGCACGGCTGTTGCCGTAGAAGGCGTCTACATCGGTCAGTTCAAGCATTGGTGATGCCTCCAGATCCGAGATAGGCGCGTCGGACTTCCGGATGTGCCTCAACCTGAGCGGCAGTCCCCTCCGCGAGTAATTGGCCCATGTGCATTACCGAGATGATGTCGCCGATGGCTTTGACGAAACCCATGTCGTGCTCGACGACGACAAGAGTGTGCTTGCCTTTCAAGCGCCCGAATAATTCGGCTGTCTTCCGCGTCTCTTGGGCGGTCATGCCTGCAGTCGGTTCGTCCATCAGGATCAGGTCGGCATCCTGGGCGACCAGCATGCCGATCTCGAGCCATTGGGTTTGTCCGTGTGAAAGATAGGCCGCCGGCCGGTCCAGCTGCTCTGCGAGACCGACCAATTCAGCAAGGCGCTCGACATTGGGTCGCCTTGCTTGTCCCAGATCCCAGCGCAAATTGGCCCAGACACCGGGCCGTCCCGCGCGTGCGACCTCGAGATTTTCCGCCACGGTCAGATCGCGAAATACGCTCGGCACCTGGAACTTGCGACCAACGCCGGCGCGGGCGATCTCGTGCTCCTCCAATTCATGCAGAGCGGCACCGTCGAAAGTAACCGTACCCGCGGTCGGCTTGACCTTGCCGCAGATGATGTCGAGAGCGGTTGTCTTTCCGGCACCATTAGGACCGATCAGGCAGCGCAGCTCACCTTTGCGCACGCTCATATTGAACCCGTTCAGCGCTTTGAACCCGTTGAAGGACACGGAGATGTCGCGCAGGTCGAGATGCGTCGTCATGCGCTACCCTCCCTGGTCCGTCCGACGCCGTGGGCAATTCCCTGCGTGACCTGACGACGGTGCACGATCCAGTGCCATGCGACTTGTGCCAAGCCGGCAAGCCCTTTCGGCAGGAACAGCACCACCAACACAAAGAGCACTCCCATCACCAGCGTCCAGGTTTCGAGGAACGCCGCAGATTCGGAGAGCGCACCCTGCATGCCCGCCACGAGCACTGCACCGAGGAATGAGCCGACGAGACTTTGGCGGCCGCCGACCGCACACCACACAACCACCGACAGCGAGAGTTGCACCCCCAGGAAGGTCGGCGAAGCGAACTCCATTACGATCGTGTAAAGCATGCCGGCCAGCCCCGCGATTGCAGCCGACAGCGCGAAGACGAATATTTGATAGGTGGCCACATCATAGCCGAAGTATCGAACCCGACCTTCGTGGTCGCGGATCGCTTGTACGATCAAGCCGGCACGGCTGCAAGTGAAGGCGAAAGCAACGAGCAGGCTCAACATCACGCAGGTCGCGACGAGGTAGAAGGTCGCACGGCCGTAGGCATCGAACGCGATGCCAAATAGCTCGAGTTGCGCGAGGTCGGTGATGCCGTTGAAGCCGCCGGTGTAACTCTGCTGGTCAATGATCACCAGATTCAGAACCACCATGGTAGCGAGCGTGATGATCGAAACGTAGACGCCCGTGACACGGCTGCGGAAGATGAACCACCCGAGCCCGGCGGCGACCAGCGCCGGCACGATGATGCCGGCTGCGATAGCAAAGCTGATCGATTTGAACGGCTCCCAGAACCACGGCAACCGCGCCACATTGTTCCACACCATGAAGTCGGGCAATCCGCCCGAGCCGGTATGTACGGGGATTGTCTTCAGCTTTAGGGCCATCGCCATGGCGTAAGAGCCGATGCCAAAGCTCATGGCCTGGCCGAGGTTGAGGATCCCGCCGAAACCCCAGGACAGCGCGAGCGAGATCGTCAAAATGCCGAGCACAAGATACCGGGCGACCTTATTGAGCAGGAAGTCGTTGTTGAGAACCAAAGGCAGCGCAAAGACGACCGCGCAAACGATGAGGATAGGTGCGATCTGCACGCCGATCCGTGAAACTCCGAATTGAGATGATGTGCTAGCTGACATGAACAGGCGATCTGATCTCAGGCGCGAACGCGCGTTGTAAATAGCCCTTCGGGGCGGAAGCGGATCAGCACGACGATGGCCAGCAGTACGAGAGCCTTGGCGACCGTGTCGTTTTGCAAAAAGGCGATCGCGCCGGAGAGTTGACCGAGTATGAAGGCGCTCGCAACGGTGCCTGCGAGGCTCTGTACGCCTCCCAGCACCACCACCATGAAGGCGTCGACCACGTAGCCGGTGCCCATGTCCGGTGACACGCTCTTGAGCGGTGAAACCAACGCGCCGGCGAGGCCCGCGAGCCCGGCGCCGTAAGCGAACGTCAAGCCGTAAACGCGCTTGGCGTTGATGCCAAACGATGCCGCCACGGAACGGTCCTGCATGATTGCACGCAGCTTCATTCCGATTGTGGTGCGGTTCATCAGTAGCCAGGTCACCGCGAACAGCACGATCGTCACGAGAAACAGGAACACTCGATAGGATGACACTGACAACCCGACTATGACCATGCTGTCGGACAGCGAAGGCGGTAACTGCACGTACCGCAGTTCGCTTCCGACCGTGAGACGAACGCCCTGCTGGAGCACAATGCCCACGCCCCAGGTCGCCAAAATGGTGTCGAGCGGGCGATTGTTGAGTAAACTCAGCACAAAGCGCTCGATGACCCAGCCTATGAGCGCCACCGCGACAAAGATCGGGATGAGGCTCGCGAGCAGCCCAAGCCCGAAGTGGGACTGCAGGAGCCACGCTGTATAGGCGCCGAGCATCACGAATTCGCCGTGAGCCAGATTGATGATTCCCATGGAGCCGTAGATGATCGACAATCCCAATGCGACGAGCAGTAGGATCGATCCGATGCTGAGGCCCGTGATGATCTGTTCGAAAAATTGGTCCACGCCGCTTCTCCGGAAAGTCGGCCGGCGACACGAAGTCGCTCGCCGGCCGGCAACGTCCCAGCGTCAGCTCTTCTCGGCTAACCCCTTCTCGGTACAGACCTGTCCAGGATAGGCGGCATACGGAACGGGTTTCAGCCACTCCTTGGTTTCGACGAGAATTTCGAACTGGCCGTTCGACTTGCACTGCGCGATCTTCGGCCACAGCCACGTGTGGAGATTTTCGGATTCGATGCGCACTTTGCCCTGCGGGGCGATCGTCTCCGCACCCTTCACCGCGTCACGGATGTTCGGAGGGGTGATGTCGCTGGTGGCGAGCTTTTCCACGGCTTGCTTGAACAGGTAGGTCTGGAAATAGCAGGCCTCGGATACGAAGTGCGTGACTTTGTCGGCGCCCCAGCGTTTCTGGTAGGCGGCAACGAACTTCTCGTTCTCTGGCGACTTGTGAACCTGGAAGTAGGGCGCCGAAGTGAAATGGCCGGCAGCCGCGTCTCCGCCCATCGCCGCCACCTCGTTCTCTGAAGTGGTCAGGCTCGCCATCGGCATCTTCTCGGGATCCAGACCTGCTGCACGATATTGACGATGCAGTGCCACGACCGAGTCGCCGACGACAGTCGAGAAGATTACGTTAGGCTGGGTCGATCGGATCTTATTGATGACCGACGAGAATTCAGAATGCCCGAGCGGCACGTATTCTTCAGCAACAACCTCGCCGCCGTGCTTTTCCAGGAGCTTCTTGCAGTAGTTGTTCTCTTCCTTCGGATAGATGTAGTTCGAGCCGATCAGGTAGAACTTCTTACCGAATTTCTTGACCAGCCAAGGTACGAATTCGTCCTGCTGCTGGTTTGGCACTGCTCCTGTGTAGATCACATTCTTCGAGCATTCGCGGCCCTCATAGAGGGTCGGGTACCAGTAGAGATTATTTTGCCGTTCGAACACGGGCAGAACGGCCTTGCGGCTCGCTGACGTATATGAGCCGAACACGCTGACGCATTTGTCGCCAACAACGAGCTTTCGGGCCTTCTCCGAGAAAGTTGCCGGATCCGACGCTGGATCTTCGACGATCGGAACGATCTTGCTTCCCTTTATCCCGCCGGCAGCGTTGATTTCCTCGATAGCCAGGATCGTGGCCTTGTTCAGGGACTCTTCGATGATGGCCGTGGTTCCTGTGAGCGAGAACAGCACGCCGACCTTGATTTCACCTCCAGCTGCGCGTGCAAGATCCGCGTTCTTGATCCAAATGTGAGGAAATCCCGCGCCAGTAAACGCGCCAAGCGCAGCTGCATTTTTGATCAACGTCCGCCTAGAAATGCCCATCTCTCTTGCTCCTGGAATGAAAAACAAAAAAGCCCTCCCGATGCGCGCTTACGCGAGCATTGGGAGGGCTTTGTTGCCGATTGTCAGACTAGCGGCAGTGTCGCCGCCGAATCCCCGCTATTGGGGATTAATGTTGAGGATCGTAGCCAAGCAATTCGAAGGAGTCAACGATCGCCGCAGCGACAGCGCTCGCCGACACGCGCCGATCCATCGCTTGCCGGCGGATGAAGCCGTAAGCCTCGGTCTCCGGCATCTGCCGCGTTGCCATGAGTATAGCTTTCGCCCGCTCGACCGTGCGCATCGAGCGGAGGTTCTCGTCCAACTTTTCGATTTTGCTGCGCAGGCGACGTTCATAAGCGAACTGACTTCTCGCCAGAACTAGACTTGAAAGCACTGCATTCGGCGAAAACGGCCGCGGCAGCACGGCGTTGGGCGTTGCATGGGACAATGCTTCTGCCTGAACGGGCTCCGTGGCCGGAACGATCACGACCAGCGCCGATCGCGCATCACCTGGGATCCAAGGCAAGCGCCGGGCAAGATCCGGGCAATACTCGCAAAACACGATGTCTGCATCGCCCGGAACGGTCGTAGGCATCGGCCAGACCTGCTGCACGCGCATGCGATAGCGCTGCAATTCTCGTAGCAACAGAGTTGCTTGATCATCCATCGGGGCAAGAACGATCGCAGTCAGATCTGCGAGCTCCTGCACCATCGTCTTGCGACCGATCGCCTCTCGGTTGCCGGCGGGCTTTCGCATGGCCTCGTTCATTGGACGTTTCCTGCCTGTGCGGTCGCACGTCCATACCCGATCAAGAACGGATCGGCGTGCACGGCTTCTCTTGACTGATTGATAACGTCAAATTGCCCTTGCCGATTGGCGCGGCCGATACGGGTCCAGAGGTCGGCGTGACCGGAATTGGGGTTCACCGTGACGGTCCCCTGCGGCGCATCAAATGTCGTTCCCAGGACCATCGCTCTCAGAACTTCGGTGTCGAGGGTGTTGGCCTGTTCAAGAGCCTTCGCGAAGAGATGCAGCTGAAAGTAGGAGGCTTCCACGCACATATTGGTCGAGGCATCCTCCCCGAACCGTTTCTTGAATTTTCTCACGAAGGAGCCGTTGGCCTCCCCCTCGATGCCCTGAAAATATGAGGCCGCGGTGATATGACCCTCTCCAACATCGAAGCCCATGGCAGCGATCTCAGCTTCCGTCGTGGTGAGGCTCGCGATGGGCATCTTCCGGGGGTCGAGCCCGACGTTGGCATACGCCTGGTAGAGGAAGACGGTCGCCTCGCCGACGACTGTCGAGAAGATCACATCGGGCCGAAGACGGCGGATATCCTGCACGATCGGCAGGAAATCCTGCCATCGAGCGTGGACGCTCACGTAACGCTCGCCGACGACCGATCCTCCATTGGCCTTCAAAACCTCTCTCATCACGCGATTTGATTCTCGCGGATAGATGTAGTCGGACCCCACGAAGTAGAAACGGCTCCCGTAGTTGTCCATCAGATGCCGACAGAGAGCGAGGCTGTTCTGATTGGGCGAAGCGCCGGTGTAGATCACATTGGGCGACGCCTCAAAGCCTTCATAGAGCGTTGGGTACCACAACAGACCATTGAGCCGTTCGACTACTGGCAATACTGCCTTCCGGCTTGACGACGTGTAACAGCCGAAAATCGTGCTGACTTCGTCCTCGATCATCAGACGCTTGGCATAGTGCCCATAGGCCGCGGAATCGGAACCGGGATCATAGGATACGGGCACCAGTTCGCGGCCGCATATTCCACCGGCAGCGTTGATCTCTTCGATCGCCAGCAAAGTCCCCTGATATTGGGTCTCCTCAATCACAGACATGAACCCTGTTCGCGAGAACAGCACGCCGATGCGCCAAGGGGCGGTTGTATGTTGCAACGGGTAGGACATGATTTAGCCCCCGAAGTCGTGGGAAGGACGGGAGGATCGCTTGTGATGCTGTTGGCTTGTCCGGCAACAAAGGATTGCACGGTGCCTTCACTCCGACAAGGAAAAATCGGAGCGAGCGATCGACGCGGTCGTAGCCCTGGCGGCTGCTTAACAGTCGTCGAGTTGGTCGGTCTTGTTAGCTAGTGCAGCAAAAGAAGGCAGAATGCACATATCCTTTGCGGCCTGGGGATCTCACTCCGTAATCTGAGCGCGGCTTGCGAACTCACCGATACATATCCGCCTGCGGCCATCGACATCGCTCCGGCCACGAGCACGGCAACTCCGGCTACCAGTATTTCTTGGGGGCTACCGTTGCAGCCGCCACGCCGACGATCAGGCTCGATGTCGAGATCAAGCCGTCGTTGGCACCACGATATTCATCGTAAGACGCTCTGCAGTCGTCTAATCTGTTAAATGTGGGCTTTCAGGAGATTGCTCATCCGTCCTGGATGAGGCAGCTGAAATTGTTCCGGATTGACGGAGCACGCGTCGCCGTCACGCTCGCTCGAAAGTGACCGTGCCGACGCCCTCGAATCTTCGGGCCCGCGCCCAGCGCGCGAAGTCCTCTAGTCCCGACACAACGGTCGCAAAGACCGTGAGCGTGTTCAGGCCGGATGGCAGCTTGGCTTCCGCGGTCCCGTAGGTAACGGTGATCTCGTTGTACTTAGGGTCGAATGCCACATCGCCGGGACGCGGCAGGCGCGTCAGGTTCTCCTCGCTCGAAATGCCGATATCGACGGGGCGCGCGCCCATCAGCATGTCCCCGCTCCACGCCACGTGGACCATCGGAAGCGACACCGGCAGCTTGGCAAGAAATGCTGCGGACGTCAGGGGCACGCCCTCATCATAGACCAAGACTGCGGCGGAGCCGCCCGGCCAAGCCATACGCAACCGCGTGGCGCCCCGCCGGAAATCGCTCCAAGTTGTCTGCCAGTACCAGCTCTCGGCTTCACTCATGTTTATTCTCCCAGAATTTGCGAGCGGCGCGTGTAGAGACGTGTTTTGAATTTCACCTGACTGCCAAACGGGCCCCAGCCGCGGCGCGACGCGAACTCCGCGCCTTTCAGTGCTTCCGGCGCATCGAGCTCATAGACCGACACGTAGGTTCGGCCCTCGTCGCTTTCGGAAACATAGCGCTGGCCGGAGCGGAAGCCCGGGCAATCGACGATCTCCGGCAGATGGACCTCGTCGTACCAGCGGTTCCATTGATCTTCCACGCTTGGATCGATTACTGCCTCGACGATCAGCAAGTTCTCCGGCAACGGCATGCAATGCTCCTTCTTCAACCACCAAGATAAGCTTCGACCACGGCGGGATCGCGCAGCAGCGCGCACGCCTCGCCCGATTTAACGACGCGCCCGGTTTCGAGCACGTAGGCATCATGCGCGATCTCCAGCGCAAGACTGGCGTTCTGCTCCACGACGACCACAGACAGACCGCGCCGGTTTAGTTCGACGATCTTTTCCAGAATGAACTCGACCATCATCGGTGCGAGTCCGAGGGACGGCTCGTCAAGGAGCAGCAGGCGCGGTTGTGCCATCAGCGCGCGCCCGATCGCCAGCATCTGCTGCTCTCCTCCGGACAGAGCGCCCGCTTCGCCGGCTCGCCTCTCGGCAAGGACGGGGAAAAGGACGAATACCTGTTCAAGCCCGGCTGAAATCTCGTTGGCCGGCCTCGTATAAGCGCCCAGCTTGAGGTTTTCCTCGACGCTCAGCGCGCCGAAGATTTGGCGGCCTTCCGGCACCTGCACCAACCCAACCGCCACACGCTTCGCCGCTGCAAGTCGCGTGATATCTGAACCTGCAAAGACTATGCACCCCGCCGCGGCGTCATGGATACCCGAGAGTGTCCGCAGCAGCGTCGTCTTGCCAGCACCGTTGGATCCGACGATGGCGACGATCGTGCCTTCGCGCACGGCGAGCGAAACATCATTGACCGCTGATACACGGCCGTAGCGGCAACTCAGCCCGTCAACCTGCAACAGCATGGACCTGCTCCGCCAAGTGGCTTTGGGTGGTGCCGAGATAAGCTGTGATCACCTTGGGATCAGCGCGCACCTCGGACGGCGTTCCCGTGCTCAGAATTCGGCCCTGCGCAAGCACGGTGACACGATCCGACACTGCCATAACAAGACGCATGTCGTGTTCGATCAATACGACCGACACCGCCGATTCTCGGGCCGCGTTGCGAATGACCTCGGCAAGATCGCACTTCTCGCTCTGGGTGCATCCCGCGACCGGCTCATCCAGAAACAGAAGCTTCGGGCGCCCCGCCAACGCGCGGGCGATCTCGAGCCGCTTGAGCTCACCATAGGCGAGCGCGTCGGCGGGATTATTCGCCTTCGCCTCAAGGTTGACCAGGCGCAGCAGGCCGAGCGCCGCCGTCGTGAGCTCGCGTTCTCGGCGAACGAGCGCTGGGCCGCGCAAGAGACCGCGCAGAAATCCGGCGCTGCTGTCGAGATGAAATCCCGCGAGCACGTTCTCCAGTACCGACATGGTCCAAAAGATCTGTAGATTCTGAAACGTCCGCGTCACTCCGAGCGTCGCAAGCTTGTGGGCTGGCAGTCCCGTGATGTCATGCCCGTCGAATAAGACGCGGCCCGCGGTCGGCGCGTAAACGCCCGTGACCGCGTTGACCAGTGTGGTCTTTCCCGCACCGTTCGGTCCGATCAACGCATGGATGCCACTCGACCCGAACGTCAGATCGACGCCGTCAAGGGCGCGGATGCCGCCAAAATGGACCTTGAGGTCGTTGATCGAGAGTCCGCTCATCGTCCACCTCCGACGGCTATCAGACGCAGCGTCGGCACGATGCCCTTACGCAGCAGATAAACGACAAGGATGAGCAGAACGCCGAAGGCGAGATTTTCGTAATCGCTCAAGCTCGATAGAACCTGTGGAAGCACGATGAGGATCGCCGCCCCCACCAGACTGCCATAAACGCTGCCGAGGCCGCCCACGACGATCATCACCACGAATTCAACCGAGTGCAGAAAGCTCGCCTGGTCGGGCGTCACGAAAGCGAGAGCGTGCGCATACAAACTCCCCGCAAAGCTCGCGAGGCCAGCAGACGCCGCGAAGATCGCAACCTTCATCTGGTGGACATCAATGCCGGCCGCGGCGGACGCAGGCTCGGAGGCGTGCAATGCGCGGAGCGCCCGGCCCCACGGCGACGACATGAGATTCTGCGCGCCCCAGACCACGACAAAGAGTGCACCCGCCACGATGCAGTACCAAGCCCACTCACCCTTGACGCGCAATCCGAAGATGGTCAGCGCCTTAACCGCGCGGCCGTCAGGGCCGCCGGTGATGCCTGCCTCCTGGATCAGAAGAAGCTGAATGACCAGACCGACCCCCAAGGTCGCCATTGCAAGGTAGTGGCCCTTGAGGCGCAGGATCGGCCAGCCGACGGTGGCTGCCAGGACGCTCGTGATCAAAATGCCGGCAAACATGGCCAGAATGCCGTTCCAGCCGTAATCGCCCGTGAACACGGCGCTCGCGTAGCTGCCAATGCCGAAGAACGCCGCATGGCCCAGGCTGATCTGGCCGGCCACGCCCACGAGCAGGTTGATCCCGACGCAGACGATCGCACTGATACCGATGAGGATGAGAATGGAGAGCTGGTATTTGCCGCCAAATAGGAACGGCAGAGCAACAAGGACTAGGCCGAGCACGGCCAGAGGCAGTTTGTGTGCCGGGAAAAATGGCATCAGACCCTCCCCGTGCTGCGGCGTCCGAAAACGCCTTCCGGTCGCGTCAGCAGCACGACGATGATCAGGAGGAATGCAATCGCATCCTTGTAGGCCGACGAGACGTAACCGGCGCTCAAAGACTCAACTACGCCGAGTAGGAGGCCGCCCGCCACGACGCCGGGAACACTGCCCAACCCGCCGAGAATCGCTGCAGCAAAGCCTTTTAAGCTAAACGCGAGGCCGGACTCGAAATGCACCATTGCAAGCGGCGTGATCAGCAGGCCCGCGATCATGCCAAGCAGACCCGCGATCAGAAAGGTCGCGGTGTAGACGTGACGCAACTCGATGCCGACGAGGCTGGCGGCCGTCGGATTGATCGCGGCGGCAAGCATCGCCTGACCGAAGCGCGTTCGCCGGAAAAACCACTGGAGTCCCACAACCGCGCCCACGGTCGTCACCAAGATCAAGATAACCTGCGGCATGATCGCGACCCCGTAGACATGTAGTGGTTCGGAGCCGAAAGGCGACGGAATCGAATGGAAGTTACGCCCCCAGGCCAACTGGGCCGCGCCGCGCAAGGCAACGGAAGCCCCGATGGTCACGATGATCAGCAACAGCGCCGGTGCAAACCGCGCCAGCCGGATGACGATCAAATCCAGCACCAGCGCGGCAACACATCCGGCAACAAGTGCCGACAGGATCGCCAACGGCATCGGTAGAGCGAAGCTCAGGGCTCCCGCCGTTCCCAGGCCGCCGATCATCACGAACTCACCTTGCGCGAAGTTCACAATGTGAGTTGCGCGATAGATCACGGAAAAGCCGAGGCCAACCAGAGCATAGATCGCGCCCTGGCTTAGACCGGCGACCAGGAATTGCAGGAAATCGACCATCGCCTTTATCTTCCTACGCGTCAGTCGACTTTGCGGTAGCGGCCATCCTTGACCTCGACAATCCACATAGAATCTGCCGAGAAGCCGAGATGGTCCGTTGCTGAAAAGTTATAGATGCCGTTGACACCCGGAATGTTCTTGAGGCCTTCAAGCGCATCGCGAACCTTGGCCTTGTCCGTCGTGCCGGCGCGGCGCAGCGCCTCGACAGTCAGCAAAAGCGCGTCGTAGGCGTAACCGGAGAATGCTGACGGCTCTTCCTTGTAGCTTGCGACATAGCCATCGTGCAGCGACCTGCTGACATTGTAGATCGGATCGTCCTGCATCATGTCAGCAAAGGCCAGGATCGCCGATCCCGTGACCCGAGAACCTTCCGCGGCGGGACCGGCAGCTTCGATGTAGGCCTGCGAGGCAACGCCCACGGTCATATAGAGAGGCAGGGTCAGGCCCAGCTGCTTGTAGTTCCTAGCGACCAAGGCCGACGGCGCGCCGGCACCGCAGTAAATCAACGCGTCCGCTCCGCTGCCGCGGATCTTGGTTAACTGGGTGGTGACATCGGTATCGCCCGAGCCATGCTGCTCGTCGGAGACGATATCGATGCCTAGGCGCGCCGAAAGTTCCTTGGCGTTCTTGCGGCACGACTGGTCGTAGCCGGCCGCACCCGAAAGCAGCGCGACCTTGCTGCGCTTCTCCTTGCGCAGCTGCGCATAGATCTTCTCGACTGACATCTGATCGGTGTGCGGCGTCTTGAACACCCACTTCTTCACGGGGTCGACGACGACCGATCCGCCGGCCAACGCGATGAACGGAATATTTGCTTCCTCGACAAACGGCACGACGGCCATCGCCTCGCCGGTCGTGTTGGCGCCGATCAGCACGTCGACCTGGTCTTGGTCGATGAGCTTTCTAGCCAGCGACGCGGCTTCCTTTGGATTGGTCTTGGAGTCGTAGAGCACGAGCTCGATCTGACGGCCGTCGACGCCACCGTTCTTGTTGAACTGCTGCGTGTAGAGTTCAAACGTCTTCTTGGAAGCATCGCCTAGAAATGAACCGGGACCGGTCACGGCCACGAATACACCGACTTTGATCGGCTTTGACGTCTGCGCCTGAGTGGCACCGCATGTAACCAACACCAAACCCAGAACTGCGAGAGATCGATTGATTATCGACATGTCTGTTTCCTCGTGAAAACGGCGGATGCTCTAAGCCCTGGACGGGCTCATCGAGAGTGGCGGGAATTGCTGGAATGCCCCCCGGAAGAAGCACAGGGGGTCCTCATCTCCCGCCCCGAATTCAACCACTCTGCCCAGCACGATGAGATGATCGCCGGCCTCGTGCACGGACCATGGTTCGCAGGCGAGCCAGGCCAAGCTGTCGGCGAGGAGCGGCGACCCGGATTCGCGCCGCCACTCAAGCTCGAAGGTCAGGGAGGCGCGTCCCGCGAAGTGGCGCGCACACTCGCCTTGCCGCGCGTGCAGGAAGTTGACCGCAAACGAGGCGCCGGGAAGCAAACCAGCCGCACGGGAGTTGATGCCGACGCAGATGAGTACCAGCGGCGGGTCGAGGGAAACCGAGGTGAACGAGTTGACGGTCAGCCCTCGCGGACCGTCAGGTCCATCGTAGGTGACGATCGCAACACCCGTTGCGAAGTTGCCGAGGCATCTTCGCAAGGTAACGGCCGCATCCGGCCGAGAAGCCGAGTTCTTTGACATCGCAAACTCCGTTCGCAAAGAGCAGCGATGTCATTCAGCCGCAACCGCCGTACCGCTTTGCGCGGCAGGCAGGTCATAAGAATCCATCAGCGAGGCCACGAGGCCTTTCGCGCCATCCCAGTCGAAGGCCTTGAAGGCGTGCCCGCGCGTAACAAATGTCGGGCCCGAGTAAAAGATTTCATACTGGTGATGGCGCGAACCGAACTCCGAACCGATCGCATCCCAGGCCAGCTTAAAGAATTTCACGCGTTCCTGCGGGGAGACGATCGAGGAGCGTTGCGTCTTCTCGATGATCCGCGCGAACTCCGGATTATGAAAATCCTCGGCCCGCGAAGGCAGCATGATGAGTCCGCCGCCAGCGAGGGTACGTAGGGTCTCGATGACTTCGGGATAGATTTGCTGAGAAATCGCCTGCGATGCCGCAACCATCGCGCGGTTCGGCAGAAAGTATTCGCCGAACTGTTCACCGGCCGCTTCCATCGCGATGACCATTCCCTCGACCCCTTGGATCTTTGCGGCGAGCAGGCCAAGGGTTTCGCGCACGGCTGGGTAGTTAATGATGCCATTGATTTCCGCGATTCGACGCGCGATGCCCGCGAGGAACCGCAACTTGACCATCAGGCGAACCTGGCACTGATAGTTCTGGTAGACGTGCGCACGGGTGTCGTACCACTGTGCTTGCGCCATCTGAACGTCGCGATGGACAAGCACGCGCTCCCACGGAATCTTCACGTCATCGAAATAGATGACCGCGTCGTTCTCATCGAAACGGCTTGCTAGGGGATTGTCGAAGGTCGACGGTGCCGCCGCCTCGTATGACTTGCGCGAGAACACCTTCAAACCTCGCGCGCTCATTGGCACCATGGCGGTGAAGGCGAAATCCTCTTCGCCGGCCTGCAGGCCCATGAAGCCCGAAACCATGAGCTCGTTGGCAAAGATCGTGCTGGTGCCGAGCATCTTGGCGCCGCGAATGGTGATGCCCTGCGTATCCTCATCTACAATCCGCGCGACAAGGTCGCCGCCCGGCTGGTCAGACGTCGTCTTTGACCGATCGGCTTGCGGGTTGATGATAACATAAGAAAGATAGAGATCGTTATCCCGCGCATACTCGAAGTAGTCCGCCAACGCCTTGGCACGGGCCGGATTGTACTGTTGGAAGATCTTACGCCCCATGTACATCGCGGCGAGCGACGATCCTACATGGTCCGGCGAACGCCCAATCATGCCGCATGTGGTTTCGGCCCATGCCTCGAGGGCGCGGCGGCGTTCGATCAGCTCGGCCCTCGTCCGAGGCAGCTGCCAAAGCCGGTTGACCCTCTTGCCGCTCGTCGGCGATTCAAAGGTCATTCGCTCCAGGTTGTCCGGAGATGATTGGTAATCGTACAGCCCGCAAGCTGATGCTACTGAATTTCGGAAGGCGTGATGGACGGTGACGTCCTCCACCTTCTGGCTATCGATGTATACTGATCTGCCATCACGCAGCGACTGCAGATGGTCGTGTCCCGTCTTCACCATGCCGCTTCTCCAGCGTCTTGGTGGCGGGCGCCGAGCTCCTGCTCTTTGCAGCCTACCGCTTTCCGTTTTTCGAAGTCCCGCCCCCCATTATCGGGGATATGACGTATCGGCACGCGCCGATGCGAACTCCCACGTATATGTCTTCATCTTGGAGGACATATCAAGAGAAAAATGATCTTGAGCCTCTCATCCTCGGACCAGCGCCCCCGCCGGCCTGTGTCCACGCCTCAAGTCATTCGACTTGGGCACCTCGTGTATCCCATTGGTGCGTTCCTTGGTCGCATGTTGCTCCTTGCTTTGGAATAACGCGAGTCCGTCAAACTACTCGCCAAGCAAAACCTCGATTCGACTATCGATTTGCCGGATCTCATACACCTTCACGTCGCAATCGACCGGCTCACACAGTGCTTGCCCCGTCTTGATGTTAAACCTGCCGCCGTGCAGCGGACATTCGACGACATCGTCATCCAGAAAGCCGTCCGTCAGCAGCGCCATGCCATGCGTGCACACATTGTCAGTTGCGAAAATCTCGCCGTTCACCTTGTAGAGGGCGATCTGAAACTGGCCGACCTCGAAGGGCAACATCCCGCCCTCTTTGAGATCGCTACCCTGACAGATCGCGCGCCAACCATCTTCGCTCATCGTCTTCTCTTCTTGTGCATTTTGTAGGGAATGTCGCAACGGCTGGTCACATTTCAACGAAGACCGTTGCGTCTTCGACGACGACCGGGAATGTCTCGGCTTGAAGCTCGCGTCCTCCGACCACGGTCTCGTTCTCGACGCACGTCTTGTATTGCTTCGTGAACAAGCGCTCTGGATCGCAATGCGACTTGCCTGTCTTCAAATCGAATTCCCACCCGTGCCAAGGACACCGGAGAATTTCACCAGGCCGCGAGAGCTTGTAACAGCCGGGCGTTTCCGATTCCGGCAACCCAACGACAACACCACGGCTGAGCTTTGCGCCCTCATGCGGGCAACGATTGAGCAGCGCGAAAAAGTCACCACCCACGTTGAAAACGCAGATTTCACGGCCGCGAATGTTCACGACTTTGTTGCTCCCGGGCGGGATTTCCTTGACGAAAGCGATACGATGTTTCGGCATGCTCAGAACCGGTAGAACTGTTCGGCGTTGTCGCGGCAGATTTGTCGGCGCTCTGTGGGCGTCAGCTTGATGTTGAAGGCGTACGCAGGATCATCCTGATCCCAATGCGGATAGTCGGTGGAGAACAGCAGCCGGTCCCAGCCGACCCAATCGAAAGTGCGGCGCAAGTCGTCCCGCCTGCCCGGCTCCTCCATCGGTTGGGTCGTGTACCAGAAATTTCGCTTCACATAATGTGACGGCGGATGAATCAGATGAGGGATTTCGCTGCGCATCCGCTCCCACAAACGATCCATGCGCCAGACAAAACTGGGCACCCACGCGAAGCCGATTTCCACCAGAACAACCCTGAGCTTGGGGAAACGCTCGAACACGCCTTCAAGAACGAGGCTGCTCATGGTCGCCGGCCCGCCCATCGTGGTGGCGTAATGTTCTTCCATATAGAATGACGGCCAGCCGCCGCCTGTCGACGCGTGACCGCCGATGCCATAGGAATGAATGCCAAGCGGCAGGTCGTGAGCTTCGGCCGCTTCATAGATCGGCCAGTAGCGTTGCCGCCCGAGCGGCTCGCTGCTGCGCGGCGCCAACATGATCTGAACAAAGCGCCGGTCTCGTGCGCAGCGTTGGATTTCCTTCACCGCGGCAACGGGATCGTCCTGCGAAACGACAAGCGTGCCGCGCAGGCGCGATTCCTTGTCCAGCCATTCCGCTACCTGCCAATCGTTGTGCGCCGTGGCGAGCGCTTCGGCGTAGCCGAGGTTACGCTCGCTTCCGACGTTTCCGAACAGCGGGATGAGAATGCCGTTGATGATGTTAAACGGATCGAGATGCTGCTCCCGCATGAAGTCGAGATCGGAGCCCGGGGGGGCCGCCGGATGGTGGCCATGCATCGCGGCGGCAAATCAACGGCGCCGAACGCGGATACTGCGTCGTGTTAATGAAGGGTTGCCGCAGATGCCCGCCGAATTGCTCGGAATGCTCCTGCCACCGCTTGGCCAGAAACGGGTACAGGCTCTTGGGGCTCTTCGGAAGCGGATGAATATCGCAATCGATGATTCCGGCATCCACCTTCCTCGCGGTTCCCACTTGAGGGCTCTCGATCACCGTCATGTCAGACCTCCCGCAACCGAGCGTAGGTTTCAAATGGATTTTCCGTGCGAAGCTTTCGCATCAGATCCGGTTGCCCTCTTAGCGGCACGGCGTCAGTACCGTCGAAATTCCAGCGGGGATAGTCGGTTGAGAAGAGCAGCATGTGTTCACCAATCTGCGCGACCAATTCCTGAATCACTTGCGCATCTTTGGGACCATCGAACGGCTGCAGCGTCAGGCGTACATGCTCCGAAACAATTTCTGTTGGAGACCTCTTGAGCCAGGGGACTTCCATCCGCAGGCCTCGCCAAAGCTTGTCAATGCGCCACAGGAACGGCGGAAGCCATGTCACGCCGGAATCTATCAACACGACCTTCAGCTTCGGGTACTCTTCGAACACACCTTCGGTAATCAGACTGAGCAATTGCGTCTGCACACCGACGCTTTGTGCGGCCTGATCCTCGATGTGATAGGAAGGCCATCCATTGGTCCAGGGTGCAAACCGATAGGTGGTGCCGGCATGAATCCCGACTGCAAAGCCGTGGGCCTCGGCAGCCGCATAGATCGGCCAGAGGGCGCGACGGCCGAGCGGCATATCGCCCATGGCGATCATCGACACTTGAACAAATCGCCGGTCGGATGCGAGCCGCTCGATTTCCAGCGCGGCCTTCTCCGGATGCTGCCAGGGTAAGACGATCGATCCGCGCAGCCGTTCGTCCTTGCTCAGGAACTCTTCGGCAAGCCAGTCATTCATCGCACGACACAACGCCACGGCGAGGTCTGCATTGTAGACCGCCTGAGCGCCATAAAGGCAGTTGCAGATGGCGATATCGGTGCCGAACGGTTCCAGCGCCAGAGTCCGGACGGTCTCAACATCGCTGCTCGCCTTCCAGTCCGGCCGCAAGGCCGGACTGATGTTCGAGATGTCGCTGGTCAGTTCCAGACGATCGATTCCACGCGTAGTGACCTGCTCACGCCAGTAGTCGTCGAGATACGGCACCAGCTTCGCTGTCGTCGGCAATGTGACATGAACGTCACAATCGATTTTCTTCTCGGAGACCAGGGATTGTAGCATGAGCGCTCTTCTTCCGATTCAGGAATGACAGATGACAAAAGTCAGTCAGCACTGATGCCCGCGGCGCGAATGGTGGCACCCCACTTGTCGGTTTCCTGACGAATGAACGCAGCAAACTCTTCCGGTGACGAACCAACGGGCTCTGCCGCCTGCTTCCTGAATGCCTCCTGCACAGCGGGTGACCTAATCGCATCCACGATCGCGCCATTCAGCTTAATGATGACATCCCGCGGCGTCCCCGCCGGCACCACTATGCCGGTCCAGCCAGTCGCCTCGTAGTCCGGCAGCCCGCTTTCGGCGATGGTTGGCACGTTGGGAAGCACTGGAGAGCGCTTTTTGCCTGTGACTGCCAGCGCGCGTAGTTGACCACCCTCAACGAGCGGCATGGCCGTAATCATGGAGTCAAACATTAGCTGAACATGTCCGCCCATGAGATCGTTGAGCGCAGGCGCACTGCCCTTGTATGGAATGTGAGGTGCATCGATGTCGGCCATCTTGACGAACAGTTCGCCCGACAGATGCATCGACGTACCCATTCCACCGGATGCGCGATTGAGCTTTCCGGGATTTTTCTTGGCGTACTCGATCAGTTCCTTGACCGAGTTCACCGGCAAGCTCGACGAAACAACAAGCATCAGCGGATATTGCACCACCAGTGAAACCGGCTCGAAATCCTTGATCGGATCGAACGTCAGCTTCTTGAACAGTGTCTGGTTGATCGCGTGCGTGCCTGTTGTGGCAAACAGGAGCGTGTAACCATCCGGTGCACTTTTCGCGACAAAGTCCGCGCCAAGATTGTTCCCGGCGCCGGGCTTTGGCTCGACGATCACCGGCTGGCCGAGAGATGCCTGCATCTTTTCCGCGAGCATCTGCGCAGTGATATGCGTGGGGCCGCCGGCCGCGGCGGGTACGACGATCTTGATCGGCCGGCTCGGAAAATCCTGGGCCAGCGCGGTGGAAGCCGCCAGACAGGCCGCGCCCAGAGCCAGAACCTTCAGCAAATTAAACGATCGTCGCATCATCTCCCCTCTTCCAATGTTCGACTGTCGAACTTAAAGTCGACTATCGAACAACGATAAGCCACAAGCCGAGGGGTTTGGCAATATAATGCCCGTACGTGTCAGCGATCCGTGGACAGACATCTCGAAGTGGCCGGGCGGCAGCGACACCTTTGTCGAAGCTTTCGCGAAGGGGCTCGCCGTCATTTCGACGTTCGGTGATCACCGCAAGCTAACCCTCACCGATGTCGCACGGCACGCGAATCTGCCGAGGGCCGGCGCCCGCCGCCTGTTATACACGCTGGTCACTCTTGGAATGGCACGCCAGGAGGGTGACGACTTCATGCTGACTCCGCGCATTCTTCAACTGGGCTTTTCGTATCTGTCGTCGCTATCGCTGCGGGAGGTGGCGCAGCCCGTGATCGAGACACTATCCCGCAAGGCCGACGAGGTCGTCGCCATCTCGGTGCTCGACGGCGCAGATGTCCTCTACATCGCACGCGCCGAGGTCACGAGCGTACTGCGACGCGGATTGACCACCGGAAGTCGTATCCCGGCATTCTGTACGTCTATGGGACGCGTGCTTCTTGCAGGTCTGCCGAAGGACGAATGCTCGGCGGTGCTGGTCAATTCGGAAAGGCGTCAATGGACGCGAACGACGGTGACCGACGTTCGCAAGCTCGAACACGAAATCGAAAAGGTCCGCTTGGAGGGCTGGAGCATGGTTGTCGAAGAACTCGAACTTGGTGCGTTCGGCATGGCCGTCCCGATCTACGGCGCTAACGGCGGCACGGTCGCCGCTATCAACCTGTCCACAAATCTGGCGCGCCATTCTCCAAAGGCGCTACTCAAGAAATATATGCCCGCACTGAAGGCTGCGGCGGACGATATCTCCCAACACTTGATCGCATACCAATAGTAACGCCACGCGTTGTGGAGCTAGGCACCCGCGCTTTGGCGGAGGGATGCTGGAGCATTCCTAGCCGACAGCTCCGGTCCGCGGTGGTCGCGTGAAGGCAGTCGCCGCGCTTCAGTTTATCTTCCCAAGCGAAATTCCTGTTGTTGCCGGCGAAATTCCCTGGATCACGCCGTGATGACGCATCCGGTTGACTTGTCGAACAGATGCGCCTTGTCGAGATCGAGCGCGACGTCGAAGGGGCGATCCGGCTCCGCGGCGACGCCGACTTGCATCTGCGCGGTGAACGGAACGTCGCCGATCTTTCCGATCACGAGGGTGTGGGGACCGAGCGGCTCAACATCCTTCACGACCATGCGGATCGCGCAACCGGCCGGTGCACCGTGGTGGCTAATATGGTCCGGCCGCACGCCAAGGACGACGGGCTTGCCTACGCTGCGCGCATAGGCGGCCTCACGGATTTTCGGCAACGTTAGCATCGTGCCGGACGGCTCGGTGAAGCACAGCGCTCCATCACGCGCAACGATCTCGCCGTGGATGAAATTCATGCTGGGCGCGCCGATGAACCCGGCAACAAAGAGATTAGCGGGCTTCTCGTAAAGCGTAATCGGATCGGCTGCCTGCTCGATGCGGCCGCCGTTCATCACGACGACGCGGTCCGCCATGGTCATGGCCTCGACCTGATCGTGAGTGACATAGACAATGGTCTTGGCAAGCCGCCGATGCAGCGCCTTGATCTCGGTGCGCATCTCGATCCGGAGCTTGGCATCGAGGTTGGACAACGGCTCGTCGAACAGGAAGACGTCCGGGCTGCGCACGATGGCGCGGCCGATAGCCACGCGCTGGCGCTGGCCGCCGGACAATTGCTTGGGGCGGCGATCGAGATATTGCTCGAGGTTGAGAACGCGCGCGACGTCCTTGACGGCCTTTTCGACGGCGGCGCGCGGTTCGCCCCGCACTTTCATGCCGTAGCCGATATTCTCACCGACGGTCATGTGCGGATACAGCGCATAGTTTTGGAACACCATGGCGCAGTTGCGCAAGCCGGGGCGAAGGTTCGTCACGTCACGGCCGCCGATGCGGATGGTGCCGCCGCTGACGGTCTCCAGCCCCGCGATCATGCGCAGGGTCGTCGTCTTGCCGCAGCCCGACGGCCCCACCAGCACGACGAACTCCTCGTCGCGCACGGTGAGATCAAGCCCTTCGATGATCTTGTAGGGTCCGTATGCCTTGGAGACGTTATCGATTTCGACGTTAGCCATGGAGTCCTGTTTTGTCTCATTGGCGCGCGATCGAGGCCCGGATGGCGCTTGCGAGCCATCCGGGCCTCTCGCCAGCACGTTAGTTCTTGGGTGGCAGGCCCATCGCCGCCCGATAGGCAGCGAGCTGCTTGGCGCGGCCGAACTCGTCGGTCAGCCGATTCCATTCCTTCGCCACCGTGTCGAGCGCGGCCTGCGGCGTGGTCTGGCCGGCAAGAGCCTTGCCGAGTTCGATCTCCACCACTTCGGTGTAGGAGAAATAGCCGGGTAAACGCATGTCGAGCGCGACGTTCTTGCCGTTGACGGAGTCCGCCTGGGCGCCGAGATACTCCTTGGCCTCCACGGGCGTGAAGATCTTGTTCCACAGCTCCAGGTTAGCGGTGTGCGACTTGCGATAGGGATTGACGCCGGTGCCGCCGGTGATCGCGGCCTGGCCGGACACCTCGGGGCTGGTCAACGTCTTGATGAAGTCCCAGGCCGCCTTCTGGTTCTTGCCGGCCTTAGGCACCGCAATCTGCCAGCCGCCGAACGCCATGAAAGGAGCCGGCAGCACCGCCGGGAATTTGTCCCACTTCTTGGTCTTCGCATTCCAGATCTCGTCGGAGCCGGGCAGCACCGCCGAACCGACCTTGCCTGATATCTTCGACTGCTTGGGGTCGGCCGCGATCACGCCAGTGTCGCCCCAGCCGATCGACTCAGCCACCTGGCCGCCGGCCACGGCTGCGTTGACCTCGCCGAAGGAGAAGTTCAGCGCGTTCGGAGGACCGAGCTTCGAAGCGCGGATGTACTCCTCGAGCCCCTTCACCCAGCCCGGATTGTTGATCTGGGCGTCCATCGTTTCGGGGTCGAAGAACATCGCGCCCAGATAGTTCGGATTGTTGGTGTAGGCGGCCGCGTGGCTGAAGAAAAACCAGAACTGCTGACCGCCGCGGCGGAAGGCTTCGGCCGTACCCCACAGCCCCTTGTCCGGCCGCTGGAAAAACTCGGCGATGTCGAGATACTGCTTCCAGGTCTTCGGCGGCGCGAGGTCATAGCCATACTTGGCCTTGAACGCGTCCTTCTCCTTGGGATCGTCGAACAGATCCTTGCGGTAGGTGTAGGTGTGAACGTCGCCGTCCATGGACTGCGAGTAGATCTTGCCTTCCCAGACCATCAGGCGCTCGCGATAGGCGGCCTCGACGTCGTCCCAATCCTTTCCTGCCTGCATTTCTTTCGGCATCTCGCTGAGATAGGCGACGAAGTCCGGCAACCAGGCCGGCGCAAAGCTGACGAGATCGAACGTCGCGTCGTTCGCGGTCAGCGACGTCGCGATCTTCGGATAGAGCTCCGACCATGGAAATTCGACAACATTGACCTTGCCGCAGGTCTTCTTGGTCCACTCGTCCGCACCGAGCTTGAGTGCCGACGCAATGTACGGGCCGGTCTGCGATGCCACCGTCAGCGTGACGCCGGTATAGTCAGGACTGCACGCAGCGTAGACATGGCTGCCGCCGCAGACGGTTGCCAGCGACGTCGCAAGCATCAGAAACGTTCTTCTCAGCATGATATTCTCCTCCCTACGAAAGCTTTCTATTTGATCGCGCCGAGCAAGAGGCCCGAGCGCATCATGCGGCCGAGCAAGCCCGCCATGATCATCATCGGAATGATGGCGACGAGGGCCGCAGCCGAAATCGCCCACCATTCATCGCCGCGCTGGCTGTTCTGTCCCGCCACCAGAATCGGAAGCGTCTGCCATCTGGAGTTGGTCAGGAACAGCGCGAACAGGAACTCGTTCCAGACGAAGGCCAGCGTGATCATGAAGGTCGCCAGTAGCCCGTTCATCGACATCGGCACGACAATGCCGACGAAGATGCGCCAGCTCGGCACGTTGTCGACCATCGCCGCCTCTTCCACTTCGATCGGCACGGCTTCGAAGAAATCACGCATCAGCCAGACGACGATCGGCAGCGAGAACGCGACGTAGCACAGCGTCAGGCCGACATAGCTGTCGATGAGCTGGAACCCCAAGCGCCCGATCTCGCTATAGAGCAGATAGAGCGCAAAGGCGGTGACGATCGGCGGAAACATGCGCTGGCTGACGAACCAGAAGAGAATATCCTCATTGCCGAGGATCGGACCGGGCAATGGCAGGCGGTTGACCACGACCGACGCGATGAGCGCGACGGGAAACGCCAGCAGCAACGCCTGCGGCCGGGTGAAGCCGAGCGTGTTGTTGAAGACCAGATAGCCGCCGAGCGCGAGCAGGAAAAACACAAGGCCGGCGCCAAGGCGAACCTTGAATTCAAAACGCACCAGCGCATATGCCGCCATCGCACCGATCGCGGTCGCGATCGCCGCCGCCGACAGGCCCACAATGGTCGAGTTCAGGAACGTCCGGAAGAACTCACCGCGGATCCCCTGATAGAGGTCGATGAAGGGCTGCAAGGTCGGCGTGAAGTCGATGAACGGCAGATAGGTGGGGCCGCCGACCACGCCCGGCGGCGTCTTGAACGCCGTCACCACCACCCAATAGAGCGGAAACACCGTGATTAGGCACCACGCCAGGCAGCCGATCGCAACCAGCCGGCGTCCCCACGGCGACAATCCCGTCAGCGCGCGCGCGCTCATCGGCGTTTCTCCAGATGCGGCCGCAGCAGCGCCAGATAGGTCACGCCGATGATCGTGATGGCGACCAGGAACAGGAAGCTCAGCGCCGAGGTGTAGCCGAGATTGAACTTCTTGAAGCCTTCCTGATAGGCGAACAGGGTCAGCGTCTCTGTGTCGACGCCCGGTCCACCACCGGTCATGACGAAGACGGTGTCCATGATCTTGTAGCTCTCGATCAGGCGGATGAAGACGACCGCGGCCGATATCGGCAACATCATCGGGAACGTGATCCCCCAGAACTGCTGCCAGCCGCTGGCGTTCTCGAGCTCGGCCGCCTCGTAGACGTCCTCCGGCAGGGTCTGCAGGCCTGCCAGCAGCATCAGGATCACGAACGGCGTCCACTGCCAGATCTCGACCGCGATGATGCAGGCGAGCGCCCAACGCCCGTTGGTCAGAAATGGCAGGTTGGCGAGGCCGAACTGGGTCAGGAACTGGTTGAGCGGCCCCATCGTCGGATTGAAGATCATGCGCGCAACCAGCGCGACCGCGACCGGCGCCAGCAGCATCGGCAGCAGCAGCGCGACACGAAACAGCCGCTCGCCCGGCACGCGCGCATTCAAGGCCAGCGCCACTGAGAATCCGATCGCGTACTGCAACGCGACCGATATGAACGCGATCAGCGTCGTCGTGAGGATCGCGTTCCAGAAGCGCGGCTCCTGCAACAGCGATACATAGTTGCCAAGCCAGACCACGCGCGGCGGAATCGGCGGAATCAAGCGGTAGCTGAGGAAGCTGGTGGTCAGCGAATAGATCAACGGAAAGATCGAGATCGCAAGCACGACGAGCACGGCCGGCCAGATGAAGACGTGCTTGATCGGATCATTCCGCATCATGTGGCGGCATGCTCCTTCAGGAGCGATTCGATCTCCGCGCGCTGCGGCATCGCGGGCGCGGTGCCGGCGCGCGTCACGGAAATCCCAGCCGTCGCCGAACCGAAACGAACGGCCTCGAGCGGATCCGCGCCACTGGCGAGCGCCGCGGCGAAACCGCCGACGAATGCATCGCCGGCTCCGGCGGTTTCCACCACCTTGCCGGCGGCAAAGGGCGGGACATGGATCGAACGATCGCGCGCGTGGAACAGCGCGCCGCGCTCGCCGAGCGTGATCAACGCGGTTCCAGCCCCCTTGGCGAGAAGCGCGTCGCCGGCGCGGCGGGCGGCCGCAAGGTCTCTCACGGCAATGCCGGTCAAGGTTTCGGCTTCGGTCTCATTGGGCACCACGTAGTCGCTGAGCGCGAACAGCTCGCTATCGACCGCCATGGCCGGCGCAGGATTGAACACCGTGATAGAGCCGGCGCTGCGTGCCATTTCGAGCCCGCGACGCGCGGCATCCACGGGCTGCTCGAGCTGGGTCACGAACACGCGGCTTCCGCGGATCGCATCCGCCGCCGCATCGATATCCGCCGGGCATAGATGGGTGGCCGCACCGGGCACCACGATGATGGCGTTGTCACCGCGGGTCTCGTGGACATAGATGAATGCTGCTCCGGTCGGCGCTGTCGTCCGTGTCACCCGCGGCGAAATCCCCTCGGCCTCCCAGGTCTTCATCGCAAGCTCGCCAAAGGCGTCGCTGCCGATCCGCGAGATGAAGGTCACGCTGGCGCCGGCGCGCGCGGCCGCAACCGCCTGGTTCGATCCCTTGCCGCCCGGCCCCATCGCGAAACCCGAGCCGGCGATGGTCTCGCCGATCGCCGGCAGGTTGCCGGCGCGGAAAGCCAGGTCGACGACGAAAACGCCGAGGACGGCAACGCCTGTCTTGCCCATGGTCACAGTCCTCCCTCCGGCGGGATGACGCCTTTCGTGAACAGGAAGCAGCCGTAGAAGCGGCGCTCGCCGGTCGCGATCACGCAATAGGCGCCCTTCGCCTTTTCATAGAAGGCGTGACGCTCGACGCCGACCAGCGGCCATGATTTCCCTTCGGCGCGGTCGACCGCGGCCTGCACCTCGCGCTGGACCGGCGGCACTTCCTGCGGCTGTCCGACGATCTCCATGCGGATCGCCGCATCATCGACGAAGGTGTCGAGCGGCAGCACCGAGAGCACCGCGTCGACCGCTCTTGCAGCGCTGACATTGTCGATGCGAAGCAACCGGCCGAGGACGGTCTGGCGCGCGATCGAGTCAGCCGGAAAATTGGTGTCGCAGATGACCAGCCGATCGCCGTGCCCCATGGCCCGCAAGGCATACAGCACGTCGGCATTGAGCAACGGATCAATGGTCTTCAGCATTTTGCCTCCCTTCGTCCCTTCGGTTGGTCCGGGCTCTGGTGGCCCGGATCTGCAGCCGGCGTCACCGCGCGGCGGTATCTCTAGTCTCCATAGGGAATCCATATGTTCTTCACCTGCACCGCATGACGAAGCAGGATCGGGCCCTCGCAGGCAGCGCGATCGTTCCAGTCGGGCGCCAGGCCATGGTCGACTAGCGTGCGCTTGAGATTGCCGACGGACAGCCGCTCGGCGGCTGCCGAGGCCTCCTTCGAACCGAACACCCAGAGTGCATCGACATCGTCGTGTTCGGCGAGGACCCTCACGAGACCGTTGCGGCTACCGGTGACGATGTTGACGACGCCCGCAGGCACGTCCGACGTCTCCAGCACCTGGTAGAAATCGGTCGCCGCGAGCGGATGGCGCTCGCTCGGAACAACGACAACCCGATTGCCCACCGCGATCAGGGGCGCGACCAGGCTGATGAAGGCAAGCAGCGGCGCCTCATCGGGACAGGCAACACCGACGACGCCGATCGGCTCGTGCATCGCGAGCGCAACGCCGCGCAGCGGCGGCGTATGAACGGCGCCCTCGTACTTGTCGGCCCAGGCGCCATAGCTAAACAGCCGCTCAACGCTTGCGTCGACCTCCGCTTTGGCCCTGGCGTTCGGCAGTCCGGTCATGGCAGCGATGCGCGTCCCCAACTCGTCGCGGCGCGTCGAAAGGTTCTCGGCAAGGTAGTAGAGGATTTGGGCGCGATTGTGCGCCGTCGACTTCGGCCATGCTTCCGCGGCGCGCGCGGCGGCAACCGCGTTGCGGATGTCCTTGCGATTGCCTTCGCCGACTTCGCCGAGGTGTTTGCCCTTCGGCGACAGCACGGCACGGGCGTAATTGCCGTCGGGCCGCGCCTGCTTGCCGCCGATGTAGAGCTTTGCCGTCCGATCGATCGGCGGAATCTCGAAGCCAGAGCCGGCGGTCGGGCCGGACGGCACCGGCGATTCGGGTCCCAGCTTGCGCTGACTCCAGGCCTTGGGCTTGAGATACTCGTAGATGCCTTCGCGGCCGCCTTCCCGGCCGAAGCCGGATTCGCGATAGCCGCCAAAGCCGACGCCGGCATCGAACAGGTTGGTGGCGTTGATCCAGACCACGCCGGCGAGCAGCTTGGGCGCGATGTCGAGCGCCAGCCCGATCGTCTCGCTCCACACGCTGGCGGCAAGGCCATAGCGGGTATTGTTGGCGAGCATCACGGCTTCATCCGGGGTCCGGAACGTCATTGCGACCAGCACCGGACCGAAGATTTCCTCAATCGCAACCGTCGACGAAGGCTGCACGTTCCACAGCAGCGTCGGCGGATAGAAGCATCCCTGCTGCGGCAGCGCGGCGGCAGCCTGATATTTCTCGGCGCCCTCCTTCACCCCCGTCTCGACCAGCGATTTGATCCGCTCGAGTTGCACCGGCGCGACCACCGCGCCCATGTCGATCGCCTTGTCGAGCGGCGAGCCGACGCGCAGCGTCTCCATGCGACGGATCAGGCGCTTGCGGAACGTCTCTGCGATCCCTTCCTGAACCAGCAGGCGCGAACCCGCGCAGCAGACCTGCCCCTGGTTGAACCAGATGGCGTCGACCACGCCTTCGATCGCACCGTCGATGTCGGCATCGTCGAAGACGATAAAGGGCGACTTGCCGCCGAGCTCGAGCGTCAACGACTTGCCGGAACCTGCGGTCGCCTGCCGGATCAGGCGCCCCACCTCGGTCGATCCGGTGAAGGCGATCTTGTCGACGCCGGGATGATCCACCAACGACGCACCCGTCGTGCCATCACCGGTCACGATATTCAGCACGCCGGGCGGCAGCCCGGCTTGCGCGGAAAGTTCGGCGAACAGCAGCGCCGTGAGCGAGGTGAACTCGGCGGGCTTCAGCACCACCGTATTGCCCATCGCGAGCGCCGGCGCGATCTTCCACGCCAGCATCAGCAACGGGAAATTCCAGGGAATGATCTGGCCGACGACGCCGAGCGGCACGTGATCGGCGAGCTCGCGCTCCTGCAACTGTGCCCAGCCGGCGTGGTGCAGGAAGTGGCGCGCGGCAAGCGGCACGTCGAGGTCACGCGTTTCCCGCAACGGCTTGCCGTTGTCGATGGCTTCCAGCACCGCGAACAGCCTGGAATGCCGCTGTAACATCCGCGCCAGTGCGTAGATATGGCGCGCGCGGCCATGGCCACCGAGCCCCGCCCAGAGCGGCTGCGCCTTGCGCGCAGCGGCAACGGCCGCCTCGACGTCGGCTGCGGACCCCTGTGCAATCCGGGCCAGCGTATTGCCATTGGCGGGTTCGATCGTAGTGAGGTGCTTGCCGTTCTTCGGCGCGACGAACTCGCCACCGATGAAATGGCCAAACACCGCGCCGTGTTTCTTCAGCCAGGCGCGCACCTCGCCGTCCGCCTCGGGCGCGGGACCATAGTCCATGGTCTCGTAATAATGTGCGACGCTCATATCCGGCTTCATCCCACGGGGTGACGGTTGAAGGCCGAATAGCGGCCGGTGACGTGATGCTCGAGCTGGCGTTCGATGTCGGCGAGCAGGCTCGAGGCGCCGATGCGGAGCAGATCCGGCTCGAGCCAGTCGCGCCCGAGCTCCTCCTTCATCAGGAACTGGTAGTTGAGCACGTCCTTCGCCGTCGAGATTCCGCCGGCGGGCTTGAAGCCGACCTTGTAACCGGTGCGCTCCTGATAAGCGCGGATCATCCGCAGCATGACCAGCGTCACCGGCAGCGTCGCATTGACGCCTTCCTTGCCGGTGGAGGTCTTGATGAAGTCCGCACCCGCCATCATACAGACCATCGACGCCTTGGCGACGTTGCGCAGCGTCTTGAGATCGCCGGTAGCCAGGATGGTCTTGAGATGCGCTTCGCCACAGGCGGCGCGAAACTCCTTCACCTCCCGGTAAAGGGCTTGCCAGTCGCGCTTCAGCACGTGCTCACGGGTGATAACGACGTCGATTTCGCTCGCGCCGTCCCGTACCGATGCGTCGATCTCCCTGAGCTTGAGGTCGTGGGGCACCAGACCTGCCGGGAAACCGGTCGAGACCGCTGCAACCGGGATGCCGGATCCTTCGAGCGCCTCGACTGCGGTTGCGACGAAGCGATGATAGACGCAGACCGCGCCGGTGTGCACGATGCGGTCAGCAAATCCGAGCGCATCAAGGATGTCGGCTCGCACCGGGGCCCTCGCCTTGGCGCAGAGTCGCTTCACCCGTCCGGCGGTGTCATCACCGCTCAGCGTGGTGAGGTCGATGCATGCAACGGCCTTCAGCAGCCAGGCGGCCTGCGCATCGTTCTTCACCGTGCGCCTGCCGGACAGACTCGAAACGCGGCGCTCGGCGGCGGAGAGGTTGATGCGGATATCGTCGACCCAATCCATTTCCAGCTCGCAACCCTCGTTGCGCGGAACGGATCCCGCATGGACGTCCCGCGGATTGGGAGAGCGAAACGGCGCAGCGGCCGGGCTCGGTATCAATGCACTCTGCGACATCAAACGTCACACCCGTCCTAGCGAATCGATCGCGCGGCCACGTACAGTGCCTGTCTCGATTGCAACACTTGCTCCTCCCGGACCCGGTTCGAGGCGTTTGCCGTCCGTTGACGTCGAATCGAACCAGCCGATCGTCACGGATTGCGGAAACAGCGCCGAAGCGTAATGTTATGATTCTAACATTTGCCGTTTCAGAAATCACACTATTGTAAGATCGCTGTCAACCGGATAGATAACGAGAAATGGCTGAACTATCGAGTGCACGCCGAAGCGAGACACGCGCGCAGCGCCTGTTGAGGCTCCGACGCGCTGTGGAAACCGGCGGTGCGCTGCATCTGAGGGGAGCAGCCGAACTGCTGAACGTGTCGGAAATGACGGTACGGCGCGACCTCGCCGGCTCCGAGACCGCGCTTGCGCTGCTCGGCGGCTATGTCGTGAATGCGACCTCGCCGACCGGAATCAAATATGCCTTCGAGCAAGAGATCGACCAGCATACGCAGGACAAGCGACTTGCCTGCCGCTCCGCCGCCGCGTCGATCACGGCCGGCGACACGATCTTCATCGACTGCGGAACTACGATGCAGTCGCTCGCGGACTGCCTGCCAGAGGATCTGCCGCTCTCAGTGATCTGCTATTCGATGAACGTCGCCGCGATCGTCACGCGGCGGCCGATGACGCAGGTCATGCTGATGGGGGGGGCTGTACCACCCCTCATCGCAATCCTTTTCCTCCGAGGAAGGCCTTTCCTATTTGCGCAAGCTCGGCATCAACAAGGCATTCATCTCTGCGGGCGGCGTGCATCCGGCGCGCGGCGCGAGCTGTTCCAACTTCCACGAGATCGCTGTCAAGCAGGCCGCGATTGAGACCGCGATGGAATGCATCCTGGTGGCCGACGCCAGCAAGCTCGGCAGCCTCAAGCCCGCGTTCTTTGCCAATCTCGACGCCTTCTCGCGGATCATCATCGGCGGCTCCGTCTCCAGCGAGATGCGCAAGCTGTTCAAGAGCCTCCCGGTCGAATACGCGCGAAAGGCTGATTAATCCGCGTGGCGGCCGGCGAAGTTCGCCGGCCCGGGCCGATATGGCGATGCGCGACCCGTGAGCCGGATCGCGCGTCTTGATCCCCGATCAGTTACACGCGGGCTTCGCCTTGTTGCAGGCGTCGACCAGTCCGGCGGGCGGCTCCTTCTTGAACACGGTCTGGTAGGATTCCAGCACGTTCGACTGCACCACCGGCAGCGACTGCACGCCGATCCAGGCCGGTGTCGTCTTCCCGATCAGCGCGTTCATCATGGCCATGGCCTCCGCCACGCCTTGATCATAGGGGCGCTGCGAGCCCGTCGCCTTCAACGGACCGCCCTTCGCGATCTCGATCGCCGACTGCAGACCGAGATCGACGGTCGTCACGGGAATATCGATGCCCTGCGCGCGCATCGAGCTCAGCGTGTCGAGGGCCGGCTGGTCCCACACCGCGAACAATCCCTTGACGTCGGGATTGCCGGTCAGGAAGTCGCCGGCGATCTGCGAGACCTTCGGCGGGTCGGTGAAGTCGACCTGCTTCATCTTGATGTCCGGCCGGTTCTTCGCCATCCACTCCCTGACGCCCTTGGTCCGTTCGTTGGTGCTGAAGTAATCAACACCAAAGTTGACCAGGCCGATGGTGCCGCCCTGCGGGATGCAGGACGCCAGGATCTGCGCGGCGATCTGGCCGTTGCCCTGGCTGTCCGCGGAAACCATCGATGCATATTCCTCGGGATGCTTGAGACCCGTCGGGATGCTGTCCATCAGAACGAGCTTGATGCCGGCCTTGGCGATCTTCTTGTAGGTTGGCGCGGTCGCGGTGAAATCGACCGGGATCGAGATGATGCCGTCTGGGTGCTGCTGGATCGTGTTTTCGATGTCGGCGATCTGCTTGTCGACCTGATACTCGGCCGACGCCACGCCGGTGACGGTCACGCCGTATTTCTTCAGAGTGTCCGTGATGCCCTGGATCTGAAGCTGCGACCAGTCGAGGTTGACCGTCTGCATGGAAATGCCGACCTTGAAGTGACCGGCCTTCACCTTCGCGGCGTCGGCTTCCGAGAGCGCAAGCGCATCGGGCGATGCGGCCTTTTCGCCGTGTGGTCCCTGGCCGATGATCGATTTCGGTCCAAGCGTTGCCAGATCCACGCCCTTGACGCAGGTCGCGGGCACTTCAGCGGCCGCCGAAGTGGCGATGGAGACCGCGGCAGCTAGGATGGATGCAGTCAGCACCGGCCGTTGTCGCGAGATGAGTTTCATTGTTTCCTCCCGTCTTCCCTCTTGATCGCCAGTTCACTGGGGTCGGCGACCTTGCCCCGTAGACGCCGCACGCAAGCTCGTGCAGCGCCGGATTCCGGCTAGCGCTTCGTGAAGGCGACAGCGGCAATGATGATCGCACCCTTGATGACCAGCTGCATCGGCGAGCTGACGCCGAGCAGCACCAGGCCATTGTTGAGCGTGCCGATGATCAGGCTGCCCAGCAGCGTCCCCAGGATGAAGCCGCGGCCGCCGAACAGGCTACAGCCGCCGAGGATCACAGACGCAATGACGTCGAGCTCCATACCCTGGACCACATCGGGCCGCGCCGCGTGCGACCTTGCCGAGAGCACCAGCGCGGCAAGACCGGCAAGCATGCCCGTCAGCACGAAGGCGAGCGTCGTCACCTGCCTGGTACGAATGCCCGAATAGAGCGCCGCGGTCGGGTTGCCGCCGACCGCATAGATGCGCCGCCCGAAGATGTTGTAGTGCAGCAGCAGGATGCCCACGATCGTCGACGCCAGCGTCCAGGCGATCGGTGCCGGCACGCCGAGGAACGAGCCCTCTCCGAAAATTGCAAAGTAGGTTTCGTTGGTGATGATCACCGGCTTGGTGTTGGTGACCATCATCGCAAGCCCGCGCGCCATGCTCAGCGTGCCGAGCGTCACCAGGAACGACGGAATCGCCAGCTGCGTGGTCAGGATGCCGTTGAGCAGCCCGACGAGCGCCCCGGTGCCGAGCCCGGCGACCGCTCCCACGATCCAGTGATTATGGACGTTGGCCATCGCGAGCGCCGCCGCCATGCCCGACAGCGCCAGCGTCGACGCCACCGACAGGTCGATCTGCCGGGCGATGATGATGAAGGTCATGCCGACGGCAACGATCGACACCAGCGTCGTTTGCCGACCGATATTCATGAAGTTGTCGACCGACAGGAACCAGGGCGAACTCAGGCTGAAGACGATCAGGAGGACAACGAAGGCGATGTAGAGCATGTAGGGCCGCTCGCCACGCAGCAGCACCTGTAACAGCTTCTGCAGGCGGTTCGGTGCAGGCGTCGACAGCGCGGTGATACGGGACGCGATGAGGTCGATCATGCTGACAACTCGTATGGCGGACGTTGGTCCTCGGCCTGGGTTAGCTGAAGCAGGTGATGGAGCTCCTCGGCATTGGCGATGGCGCCGCGCGACAGCGTCGTGACGATGCGGCCTTCGACAACGAGGGAAATCCGGTCACAGAGCAGAAGCAGTTCGGCAAGGTCGGAGGAGACGACGAGCACGCCGGCACCGGCGCCCGCCGCGTTTCGGATCACGCTGTAGATTTCCTCGCGCGCGCCGACGTCGACGCCGACGGTCGGCTCATCGAGCAGCAGCACGCGCGGCGGCGGATTGCTCCATTTTGCGAAGACGACCTTCTGCTGGTTGCCGCCCGACAGCGTCTTGACCAGGCTGGACGGTCCCGGTGCCTTGACGGCGAGCTTGCGAATGACGGTGGCAGCGTCCTTGGCCGCCGCGCCCTGCTGCATCCACCCCCAACGCGCGAACCGGCGAAGGCGCGCCAGCGCGACATTGCGTTCGATCGAATGCTCGAGGATCAGCCCCTGCACGTGGCGGTCTTCGGGCACAAGCGCGATGCCCTGCTCGATCGCTTCGGTCGGCGTCCTCAGCGGCTGCGGCTGGCCGTCGACCGCGATCTCTCCGCTCTCGACGCGGCGCAGGCCGAAAATTGTCTCCAGGATTTCCGTGCGCCCGCTGCCGATCAATCCCGCAAGGCCATGGATTTCCCCCTTGGAGACG
This sequence comes from Bradyrhizobium sp. NAS80.1, assembly GCF_001908205.1. GTDB lineage: Bacteria > Pseudomonadota > Alphaproteobacteria > Rhizobiales > Xanthobacteraceae > Bradyrhizobium. Next base: position 4,898 of record NZ_LGHL01000098.1, on the reverse strand, counting down.
GTCAGGTCCACGCCGGAGAGCCGGTCGTTGGAAACCCGGAAGAGCGAAATCGCCGGCGCCGGCTTCCCGGCGAGGACTGCCGAAGCCACAGGCTCAGGCGTTGCGGTCTGGTCCGCGTGGCCTGGACCAACGATCGCGGCGACCAGGCGCTTCATATCGGTTTCCGGAGTGACAAAGGTGCCGACATTGGCGCCATCGCGAAGCACCGTCACCCGCTGCGAGATCTGGAAAACCTCATCCAACCGATGGGTCACGTAGATCACGCCGACACCGCGGCTCGTCACCCTGGCGATTGCATCGAACAGCACCTGCACCTCGTCGCTGGTCAGCGACGAGGTGGGCTCATCGAGAATCAGCACGCGCGCGTCGCCCATCAGCGCCTTCGAGATTTCCGTCATCTGCCGATAGGCAAAGGGCAGCGAGCCGACGATGGCGCGGGGATCGAGTTGAATGCCGTGCCGCTTCAGGAACGCACCGGCCTCGGCCATCAGCTTCTGCTTTCTGAGAAAGCCGAAGCGCGTGAGCGGCTCGCGCCCGAGCATCATGTTGGCGGCGACGCTCAAGGATTCGACCAGGCTCAGATCCTGGTAGACGACCGCGATGCCGGCTGCGCGAGACTTCGCCGGGCCGTCGAAGGCAACAGGCTGGCCGGCGATCTCGATCGTGCCGCTGTCGCAGGCATGCACGCCGCTGAGGATCTTGATGAGGGTGGATTTCCCGGCGCCGTTCTCTCCCAACAGCGCATGTACTTCTCCGGGCCGAACCTCCAGGCTCACGCCGCGCAAGGCACGCACGCCGCCGAAATTTTTCGTGACGCCCTCGACCCTGACCAGCGGCTCCGTTGGCCGGATCGCCGCCGCCTCTGCATTTGGCTGCGGCCGAAACATGCGACCTTCGCCCTCCCCTTCGTGATAGCATTGTAACATTACTGATAGTCTTGTCACTTTTAATGTTATTTTTCTATCACAACCAGACAGGTGTCAATGGCCGGCGGCCCGGCGCGCCGGGTGGTCGATCCCCTGACTGTTGCGGTTACAGCTCCTTTTCGGCGAGCGTGCGAAACTCGTCCGGCACCGAACGGGAGAGACCGAGCGCCGCTGAGCCGTATCCGATCGCATCCCATCCGAAGCGATCCCGGATCTTGTCGATGGCACAGTCTGCCGCCCAACGCGCCATGCCCTGCCTGCTGCCGGGGCGGCGTACTTCATCTTCAAGTCCAAGCGGAAGCTCCAGCTCCAGATCCCAATGCTCCTCAAGATGCGACACGGAGATCGCGAGCAACGAGATGGTCCTTTCGTTCGGATGATCTGCAAGGATCGCGCGTACCAATTGCTCAGCGAGCCTGGCGAGGATCAGCGTGGCCGAGATCGGCGCGTCGAGCGTGACCGAGCGCGTGACCGAGTGCAGATCGGCAAAGCGGACGCGGACCGTCACGGTTCGGCCGGGCCTCGACTTCGCCCGGAGGCGCGTGGCGACGCGGTCTGCAAGATGAAGCAGGGTCGGACGAATGATGCGTTCGACGGCAGGTTTCCTGCCGATCGCGGACTGCGCGCCTGCCGACTGGGCCCGTCGGTGAGGCTTGAGCTGCCGCGGGTCGCGATTCCACGCCAGCGCCGCGAGCTTGTCGCCTGCAGCAGGGCCGAGCAGCCGCTCGAGCGCCCGCTCTGACGTCCTTGCCAGCTGGCCGATCGTCAGCACGCCGATCTCGGCGAGCCGTGCCTTCGTGACCGGCCCCACGCCCCACATCAGCTCGACATCCAGTTGGTGCAGGAATTCCAGCTCAGTGTCGGGGTCGACGACCATCAATCCGTCGGGCTTGGCCACCTGCGAGGCGACCTTCGCCAGATGCTTGGTGCGTGCGACCCCCACCGAGATTGGAAGGCCAAGCTCGGTGCGCACGCGCCGGCGGATTGCCGTTGCAATCTCGGCCGGCGTGCCGAAGAGGCGCGTGCAGCCAGCAACGTCGGCAAAGGCCTCGTCGATCGAGATCCGCTCGACGAGCGGCGTGAAATCGCCGATCACCTCGATCGCGGCATCACCCAACCGCTGATAGTCCTTGAAATGGCCGTCGACAAAAATCAGTTGCGGACAAAGCTCGTGCGCCCGGCGGCCCGGCATGCCGCCATGGACGCCGAACGCCTTTGCTTCGTAGGACGCGGCCAGCACGACCCCGCCACCGACGGCGATGGGTTTGCCGCGTAATGAAGGGTCGAGCAATTGCTCCACCGAGGCATAGAAAGCGTCCAGGTCCGCATGAAGGATGGTTGCTGCTGTTGCCATCCCGATCGTTCGCCCGTGGCACTTGGCCCAAACCTGACGGCACAATTGACGCGAGAACAAAATAAGAACATACTGCAGGTCGGTCAACCGGGAATTTGAGCATGTCGGCCGTTTCAAGCGCGCTTTCAGTACCTGATCAGCTGGATGCAGCTGCCGACCAGGTGATCGCGGCGTGCGACGGCGACGTTCGTGCGGCTGTCCGCGCACTGATCGTTGCCAAGGGACTTCTGGAAGCGGAATTGAGGGACGCATGCGCAGCGACCACGAAACGATCCGCTCGCGGCCGAATTGGTCGGAGTAAACCGGGCGCCTGATTTGCGTGGCGAGCTTCAACGCGTTCGCAAAAGCACCACGCAGTTCAAGAACGGCGAAGCCTGACCTCGACTCCAGGCGGTCTTGTCGACCTTGGTATGAAACGCGTCGACATCCTTGCGAGACCGAGCCTGGCCTAGGCGAGTTTCCAGATCGAGTTGAGCGGCCATACGGCGCGCCGTCACACGGCTCGTCGTCTTCAGGCTCAGAAAAAGATGCGGACAGGGAAGCAAACTGGCAAGCGACCGCGGAGGACGGCGGCGCCAGTAATACACAGCATTCCTCCGAAAAATATGCGCAACCATGGTCACAACACCTGTGCAGCAGTGATGTGTCGCAGAGCTGTGCAGCAACTCCCCAGCCAGGCCGGTTTCGTCAGCAATTTCAGGGGACGCGGAGCGTCTGGCTGACGATGCAGTGCTGATCGCACCCGTCTCCGGCCAAAATTCCCTGCAAACAGGGATTTTTTCAGGGAATTATGCATTCTGGGACCTAAGAACGAGCTTCCGTCAGCAAGAAACCCCTGTGCGGCAGACGTTTTTTACGGAATTCCCCAATCGAGCTAGCAGGGAATAAATTTCGAAGAACAGGAAATTCTTATCTGCCAGCACGGAAGACTTGCCGCTAGAACGTCCTTCTGAATGAATACTTTTCTCTGTAATTTACTCGCCGCTGAGAGCGCTGCCCGATTGCCCCGGCGTGTTGCGGCTCAATGGCCTCCTTGCCGATATCCTGTGTTCCTTGGCTCGCACGACGTGCGATTTATTACCGGGGAAACCGTCCACGCCAACGGCGGGCTGTATTGTGGTGACGGCCTTGGTCGCCGCCACAACGTCAGGGATGCGGCTCCACGGCCCCGCGGTCAAAAGCGCGACCTCCTGTGACTCACCAGCGGCTGCATGATTTTCGGCCGGAATATTAGGCTACCGTTGGGGTTAGAGAAACAACGCCGCCCAACAATCCGGGAGGTCATCGTGGTCGACAAATTCCTCCGTGTGCTCGCAGCCGTAGGCTTCGCCCTTTTCTCCTTTGCGCAGCCTGCAACCGCCCAGGACACGATGCGCATCCGCGGCATGGTTGAGCGCATCGAGGGTCCGATTTTTATCGTCAAGACCCGCGACGGATCGGAAGTGAAGCTGACAGTCACCGATAGGCCGCTGTTCGTCGTAATCGTCCCGGGCAAAATGAGCGATATCAAACCAGGGATGTTCGTCGGCTCAGCGGGAATGATGCAGGGGGACGGCAGTCAAAAGGCGATCGAGGTCCATATCTTTCCCGAATCGATGCGCGGCACCGGTGAGGGGCACTACGACTGGGATCTCCTGCCGAAAAGCAAGATGACCAACGGCAACGTCGAGCAGGCCGTGACCGGCGTGGACGGACCGGTGCTGTCGGTCAAGTACAAAGACGGCGAGAAAAAACTTGTCGTGACGCCGCAAACGGTGGTGGTGACGTACGAGATGGGGAAGCGGGAAGAAATCCAGCCAGGTACCAAGATCTTTGTCGCCGCCGCCAAGAAGCAGGCCGACGGCACATTTCAGACGCCGAGGATTACGTATGGCAGAAACGGCGAAGGCCCGGCTTTCTGAAGCAACGGGCTGAACGCGAGCATACCGCTGAGTCTTGCGTGGTCGAACTGGCCGTAAACCTCAGGACAAAAGAAACGCTCAGTCTTGTCGTGCCGCCTTCGTTGTTGGCGCGTGTCAGTGAGATGATCGAACGATCATGGTATTGCTGCGGCGCATTAGTCCGTTCTTGGCGCCAGGAGCTGCCCTCCCCGCCAAGTCGCAGTTTGACCGAGTCTGCCCCGGAACGGACGAATGACACCAGCCTACGAGTCGGGGGGTGAAGAGTTCGAATCTGTTCGGGCGCGCCTTTCGTTGGCGCAAATTCTGACAATTCGGCTGACCCATTCGCCAAACTTGACTTGCCTAGTGCCCCGAATAGATTGCGAGCTTTTCCGCGGGCACGCGCAGGTGGTCTGACCGGAATGAGACGCGCGGGCAGCGGGTCATCAGGGAGGACATCCAATGACGTCCAGACCCGTTTGGATGATGCCGGTCGTCAGCATGCTGCTGGTGGCCAGTTGGGGCGGCGCGTGGGCGGATACCAGTGACGTCAAGGCCCCCGCCCCGGTGATCGTGGGAAAGTCTGGCAAGCACTGCAAGGACGATCCGCATTGCTTTAATCGGTATCATTTCGCAATCAAGCCCGTCGCCCGCGTAAATCCCGAGCAGCTCTTTGTACTCGAAACGCGCGATGCGCTCGATTCCGACCTCACCTTCGATTCAACGGCGCAGGATGTG
>NZ_LGHL01000097.1 GCF_001908205.1 Bradyrhizobium sp. NAS80.1 | reverse complement strand
GGCGTCACGACAACCGTGTCCTCGAGCTTGATGAAGCCGCGCCTGGGGTGCTTCATCGTGGTCTCGATCGACACCACCATGCCGGGCTCGAGCGGCAACCGGGCGTCGGTGTCGTCGTAGGGAACCGGACCTTTGGCGGTCAGGCGAGGGGCCTCGTGGCTGACGAGGCCCATGCCGTGCGCCAGGAAATCGGTGCAGTCGCGCTGGCTGATCTGCGCCAGCTGACGCTCGGCAACGACGTAGATCTCACCGCCCATAGCACCCGGCCGGACCGCGCCGAAGGCGGCGCGCTGCACCGCTTCGATCTCGGCCAGACAGTCCTTCAGCTCGGCATCGGGATCGCCCAGCACGGCCATGCGCGCGAGATCGCCGATATAGCCGTGATAGTTGCCGCCGGAGTCGAGCGACAACACGTCGCCTTGCTCCCAACGCTGCGCCGACGGCGCCCGGTTGTGGCTGTTGCCGCAGGCAAGCAGGCAGTATTCGAAGGTCAGGCCACGATTGGCTTCGGCAACGCGAAGTGCGTCCGACAATTGCTGCTTGGTCGTGCCCGGCCCGTGTCCGGCGATCACCTCCAGCATCGAGGCGATCACCAGCTCCGACGCGGTCTTGAGCTTGGCCAGTTCGTCCGCCGACTTGACCGCGCGCAGCCGCTCCAGCACCAGCAGCGCGTCCTTGAACTCGGCGCCGGGCAGGGTGTCAGCCAGCGCCCGGCCCGCGTCCATCGGCAGGAACGCCATCTCGACCCCGACCCGCTTCAGCAGCACGCCGGCGTCCCTGACAAGGCCTATGGCCCGCGTCATCGCGTCGACCGAGCCGCTGGACTCGGTCCGGACGTGTGGCACCCAAAGCGGCGCCACGGCGCGCTGATGGGTCTCCAGCCGGTGGCCGACATAGACGGCTTTGTCGGGCGCGCCCTTGGGATAGACCAGGACCGGCAGATAGCGGCTGACGCCCATGGCGTCCATGTAGTCGAAGAAGATCGCGCGCTCGGCACCCAGCAGGTACTGCACATTGTGCTTGGAGGTCGCGACCAGCACGTCGAGGCCGGCGGCCTCCATCAGGCGGTCGAGCTTGGCGGCGTCGAATGGAATGGTGCGCGAGCCGGTCGCGCTTGCGACGTTCTCCTGCATGACGAACCTCCCAATGCTGTGTGGCACTCAGCTGCAGTGTCGGTTGACGCTCGTTGGGGCCAAGTGTGGGCCGGGAGCGGGGTATTTGAGTAGCCGTGGATTTGGCTGGCCTGACCTGCACACCCATATCCGTAATTCGCATAAGGTATATTATGGAATATATTTATATCTAATTAGATCAGATATTTAGGTCGAATTCCTCCCACAGCGCCTTCGCTCAGGGTCCGTTTTCGGCTTCGCGCTTGCTCATCGCCTCAGCTCTTGACGGCTACTGTGCATGGGGTTGTTTTTCAGTTTTTGAAACCGGCCCATGTGCCGAAAGCCGATATTGCCGTGACGTTGTCCGGCTGCAATAAGCGAAGCTCGCGAGATCGCAGCTGACCTTCTGACCCGACGTCCGTATAGGTTTGCATCTCACAACAAGAACAATCCTTTTGAGGAAGCAGACCCATGAGCTTTTCCCGACGCACGCTTCTCAAGGCCTCCGCCGCGACCGCTATCTTTGGCGGCGTCAGCGCGCCTTACGTGGCGCGTGCCCAGGCCGCCGAGTTCTCCTACAAGTTCGCCAACAACCTGCCGGAGTCGCATCCGTTCGTGACCCGGGCCCGTGAGATGGCAGCTGCGATTAAGACCGAGACCAACGGCCGGTTCGACCTGCAAGTCTTCCCGAACAGCCAGCTCGGCTCCGACACCGACATGCTGAGCCAGGTGCGCTCCGGCGGCGTCGAGTTCTTCACGCTGTCCGGCCTGATCCTGGCCACCCTGGTACCGGCAGCCTCGATCAACGGCATCGGCTTCGCGTTCCCGGACTATCCCACGGTCTGGAAGGCCATGGACGGCGAGCTCGGCGCCTATGTTCGCGGCGAGATCAACAAGGCCGGCCTCGAGGTCATGGAGAAGATCTGGGACAACGGCTTCCGCCAGACCACGTCGTCGACCAAGCCGATCAACGGCCCTGACGACTTCAAGGGCTTCAAGATCCGCGTGCCGGTGTCGCCGCTGTGGACCTCGATGTTCAAGGCGTTCGATGCCTCGCCCGCCTCGATCAATTTCAGCGAGGTCTATTCGGCGCTCCAGACCAAGATCGTCGAGGGCCAGGAGAACCCGCTGGCGCTGATCTCGGCAGCGAAGCTCTACGAGGTCCAGAAGTACTGCTCGCTGACCAACCACATGTGGGACGGTTTCTGGTTCCTGATGAACCGCCGCGCCTGGCAGGCGCTGCCGGACGATATCAAGGCGATCGTCGCCAAGAACGTCAACGCAGCCGCCGTCAAGGAGCGCGAGGACACGGAGAAGCTCAATGCCACCGTCAAGCAGGAGCTGACCGGCAAGGGCCTGCTGTTCAATCAGCCCGAGGTCGGGCCGTTCCGCGACAAGCTGCGCGCGGCCGGCTTCTACGCCGAGTGGAAGGGCAAGTACGGCGAGAAGGCCTGGGATCTGCTCGAAAAGTCCGTCGGCAAGCTGTCGTAACGCGTAAGCAATAGGGGCCTTGCCATGGCTCATGTCGACATGACGCCAGCCGTGGCCGGCGAGGTGGCCGAGTCCCCTCGCCGCCGGCCTGTGCTTGGTTCCATCGAGCTTGCTCTCAAATGGCTGGTCGAGATCCCGGCGGCGATCCTCGTCGTCGCCGAGGTCGTGATCCTGTTTGCCGGCGTGGTCTCGCGCTACGTGCTGCATGCTCCGCTGGTCTGGTCGGACGAGCTAGCCTCGATGCTGTTCCTGTGGCTGGCGATGCTGGGCTCGGCGGTCGCGTTCCGCCGCAACGAGCACATGCGGATGACGGCGCTGGTCGCCAGCGCCGGCCCAAGGCTCCGGGCCTATCTCGACGTGGTCGCGACCTGTGCCGCGCTGGCCTTCCTGCTGCTGATCGTGCGCCCGGCCTATGAATACGCCTACGAGGAAAGCTTCATCACCACACCGGCGCTCCAGATCTCCAACACCTGGCGCGCCGCGGCGCTGCCTGTGGGCATCTGTCTGATGGTGCTGTTCGCGCTGCTGCGGCTGCTCCGCGTCGGCGACCTCAAGACCTTGCTGGCGGCTGCGGCGACCGTCGCCGTCCTGATCGCCCTGTTCTGGTTCGCGCAGCCGCTGCTCAAGCCGCTCGGCAACATCAACCTGATCATCTTCTTCGTCGGCGTTGTCGGCTTCTGCGTGTTCGCGGGCGTGCCGATTGCGTTCGCGTTTGGACTTGCGATCTTCGGCTATCTGGCGCTGACCACGCGGACGCCGCTGATGGTGCTGGTCGGGCGCATGGACGAGGGCATGAGCCACCTGATCCTGCTCTCGGTGCCGCTGTTCGTGTTCCTGGGGCTCCTGATCGAGATGACCGGGATGGCGAAGGCGATGGTGGCGTTCCTGGCGAGCCTGCTCAGCCATGTCCGCGGCGGCCTGCATTATGTGCTGGTCGGCGCCATGTACCTGGTCTCCGGTATTTCCGGCGCCAAGGCGGCTGACATGGCGGCGGTCGCGCCGGTGCTGTTTCCGGAGATGAAGCAGCGCGGCGCCCGTTCCGGCGATCTCGTTGCGCTCCTGGCGGCCACCGGCGCCCAGACCGAGACCATACCGCCAAGCCTCGTGCTGATCACCATCGGCTCGGTGACCGGCGTTTCGATTTCGGCATTGTTCACCGGCGGTCTGCTGCCCGGCTTCGTGCTGGCGCTGACCCTGTCGGGGCTGGTGTGGTGGCGCTACCGCGGCGAGGACCTCAGCCACGTCCAGCGCGCGACCTCGCGCGAGATTGCGCGGACGTTCCTGGTCGCGATCCCTGCCCTGGCCCTGCCCTTCGTGATCCGCTACGCCGTCGTCGAAGGCATCGCCACGGCGACTGAAGTGTCGACCATCGGCATCGTCTACGCACTCCTGATTGGGCTCCTGATCTACCGGCAGTTCGACTGGCGGCGGCTGCTGCCGATGCTGATCGAGACCGCCTGCCTGTCGGGCGCCATCCTGCTCATCATCGGCACGGCGACCGGCATGGCCTGGGGCCTGACCCAATCCGGCTTCTCACGTGCGCTCGCGGCCTCCATGACCGGCCTGCCCGGCGGCTCGGCGACCTTTATCGCGGTCTCGATCCTGGCCTTCGTGATCCTCGGCAGCGTGCTGGAGGGCATTCCGGCGATCGTGCTGTTCGGGCCGCTGCTGTTTCCGATCGCGCGCCTCGTCGGGGTGCACGAGGTGCACTACGCCATGATCATCATTCTGGCGATGGGTATCGGGCTATTCGCCCCGCCGTTCGGCGTCGGCTATTATGCCGCCTGCGCCATCGGACGCGTCGACCCGGCCGAAGGCATCAGGCCGATCTGGGGCTACCTGCTGGCGCTGCTCGTGGGATTAATCATCGTCGCGGTCTTCCCGTGGATCTCAATCGGATTCCTGTAAGCCTGCGCGTGAAGGAGGGTGTCGATGAGTGAGCGACAGAACCAATACAACATCGGCCTTGACAAGACGCCCGCCAACTACGTGCCGCTGAGCCCGCTGAGCTTCCTGGCGCGCAGTGCTGCGGTCTATCCCGATCACGTCAGTGCGGTCTATGAGGGGCGCAGCTTCACGTGGCGCGAGACGCATGAGCGCTGCAAGCGCTTTGCGTCCTGGCTTGCCGGCAAGGGCATCGGCGTCGGCGACACCGTGGCGGCGATGCTGCCGAACATTCCGGCTATGAACGAAGCGCATTTCGCAGTGCCGATGACGGGTGCCGTGCTCAACGCGCTCAACATCCGCCTTGACGCACCCTCCATCGCGTTTCAGCTCGACCATGGCGGGGCCAAGATCCTCCTGGTCGATCCGGAATTTTCGGCCGTCATCAGCGACGCGCTCGCGCAAATGAATGGGCCGAAGCCGTTGGTGGTCGACGTCGATGACGCCTCCTTCAAGGGCGGCAAGCGCATCGGCGAGATCGAGTATGAGGCGGCCGTTGCGCAGGGTGACTCGAATTTCGCAGCGATTCCGCCGAAGGACGAATGGGACGCGATCGCGCTGAGCTACACCTCGGGCACGACGGGCAATCCCAAGGGCGTCGTCACCCATCATCGCGGCGCCTATCTCAACGCCATCAGCAACATCCTCGCCGGCAATCTCGGCCAGCACCCGGTCTATCTCTGGACACTGCCCATGTTCCATTGCAACGGCTGGTGCTTCCCGTGGACCATTGCGGCTGCCGCCGGGATCAATGTCTGCCTGCGCAAGGTCGAGCCGACCAAGATCTTCGAGCTGATCAAGACGCACGGCGTCACCCACATGTGCGGCGCGCCGATCGTCTACAACGTGCTGATCAACGCACCCGATGCACCGAAGGGCGGCGCGGCGCATCGCGTCGTCGGGCTGATCGCAGGTGCCGCGCCGCCGGTCGCGGTGCTGGAAGGCGCTGAAAACATCGGCATCAAGCTCACCCATGTCTACGGCCTGACCGAGGTTTACGGTCCCGCCTCCGTCTGCGCCGAGCAGCCGGGCTGGGACGAGCTTCCGGCCGCCGATCGCGCACGCATGAAGCGGCGGCAGGGCGTGCCCTACCCGCTCGAGGAAGGCGTCACCGTGATCAATCCGCAGACCATGCAGGAAGTGCCGCGCGACGGCGAGACCATCGGCGAGGTCATGTTCCGCGGCAACATCGTGATGAAGGGCTATCTCAAGAACGAGAAGGCCACGAAGGAAGCCTTCGAAGGCGGCTGGTTTCACACCGGCGATCTCGGCGTGCTCGACGAGCATGGCTACGTCACCATCAAGGACCGCTCCAAGGACATCATCATCTCCGGCGGCGAGAACATCTCCTCCGTCGAGGTCGAGGACATCCTTTACAAGCACCCCGCCGTGCTGTTCGCCGCCGTGGTCGCAAAGCCCGATCCGAAATGGGGCGAGGTGCCCTGCGCCTTCGTCGAACTGAAGGACGGCGCGAGTGCAACCGAGGCCGACATCATCGCGTTCTGCCGGTCGCATATGAGCGGCTTCAAGACGCCGAAGGCCGTCGTGTTCGGACCGATCCCGAAGACCTCGACCGGCAAGATCCAGAAATTCCTGCTGCGGAGCGAGGTGGGATCGTCGAAGGCGATCTCGACCTGAGCCTGTCCTGGCTTCAGGCACATTTAGAAACATCGGCCGCGTCTGCGCCGCGATTCCTCAGCGCATCTCCAGCCGCAGCCCGTCATAGGCTGGGATCACGCCGGATGGCAGCGATTGCCGGATCACCTCGTAATCGACATCGGCCGTCATGTTGGTGATGACGGCACGCTTCGGCTTGAAGCGCTCGATCCAGGACAGCGCCTCGTTGATGCTGAAATGGCTGGAGTGGCTGGCGTAGCGCAATCCATCAATGATCCAGAGATCGAGATTTTCCAGCGCGCCCCAGCTCTCGCGCGGGATGTCGTTGAGGTCGGGCGTGTAGGCGGCATTGCCAATGCGATAGCCGAGAGCCGGGATCTTGCCGTGCTGCACCAGGAAGGCCCGCAGCGTCACCGCGCCCCCTTTCCCCAAAATCGTCTGGCTCTCGCCTGCCTCGATTCCATGCCGCGTCAGGATCGGCGGATAATCACTGCCCTCCGGCGAGATGAAGCAATAGGAGAACCGCGCCATGATGTCCTTGGCGGTCGACTGGTTGAAATAGACCGGAATGCGCTTGCGCATGTGAAGGACGACCGAGCGCAGATCGTCCATGCCATGGGTCTGGTCGGCATGCTCATGCGTCAGGAACACCGCATCGATGTGATCGACATTGGCATCGATGAGCTGCTCGCGCAGATCCGGCGAGGTGTCGATCACGATGCGCGTGGTGCCATGCTCGCCGGTATGCTCGACCAGCAGCGAGCAGCGGCGTCGGCGGTTCTTTGGATTGTTGGGATCGCAGGCGCCCCAGCCGAGCGCCGGGCGCGGCACGCCGGCGGAGGAGCCGCAGCCCAGGATCGTCAGCGTCAGCGTCATGCGGCTTCCAGTCTCAAGCTTTCACTTTGGCGAACAGGCGGAAGAAGTTTTCGGTGGTCTGGCGTGAGATCTCATCAAGCGGCACGCCGCGCGTTTCGGCGAGCACCTTTGCGACCTCGACCACATAGGCCGGCTCGTTGCGTTTGCCCCGGAACTTGCCAGGCGCAAGATAGGGTGAGTCTGTTTCAACCAGAATACGGTCAGACGGTAATTCGGCCGCCAATGCACGCAAGGCATCCGACTTCTTGAAGGTCACGATGCCTGTGAAGCCGATATAGAGCCCGAGCGATACTGCCTTCAGCGCCAGCTCGCGCCCGCCGGTGTAACAATGCAGCACGGCGCGAAACGCCCCCCTTCGCCGCCTCCTCTTCCAGGATGCGGGCGCAATCCTCATCCGCCTCCCGAGTGTGGATCACCAGCGGCAGCCCGGTCACCCGCGCGGCCGCGATGTGGGCGCGAAAGCCCCTCGCCTGCGCCTCCGGCGAACCGTTGTCATAGAAATAATCGAGCCCGGCTTCACCGAGCGCGACGACCTTGGGATGCTCCGTCAGCGCAATCAGCTCATTCGGCGAGATACCGTCTTCCTCATCCGCGTTGTGCGGATGAGTGCCGACCGAGCAATAGACATCGTCGTAGCGCTCGGCAATCGCGAGCAGGTCTTTCAGACGCCGCACCCGCGTCGAGATCGTGACCATGCGGCCGATGCCGGCCGCACGTGCACGCGAGACGATCCCGTCGAGATCTTCCGCAAAGTCAGGAAAATCCAGGTGGCAGTGACTGTCGACCAGCATCGTGCGAACGCCTCAGGCCGCCGGCTCGATGTAGCGCGGGAACGCCGGCGTCGGCGCCGGCAGCGTCGAGCCCGGCGCGATCCGCCTGGCTCCACCGAGCATGGCGAAGTTGCGCTCACCTTCGGAGATGCCGAGGCTGTCGAGCAGCAAGCCCGAGGCGGTCGGCATCGCCGGCTGTGCCAGGATCGCGATCTGGCGCACGACTTCGGCGGTGACATAGAGCACCGTCTTCTGCCGCGCAGGATCGGTCTTGGCGAGCGCCCACGGCGCCTCACCCGCGAAATAGCGGTTGGCTTCCGCGACCACGGCCCAGACGGCATTGAGCCAGTGATGGATCTGCTGCGTCGCCATCGCTTCACGGCTGGCCGCGACCATGCCGTCGGCCATCGCCAAGATCGCCTTGTCGTTGTCGCTGAACTCGCCTGGCTCCGGCAGCACGCCGCCGAGCTGTTTTGCGATCATCGACAGCGAGCGCTGCGCGAGGTTGCCGAGATCATTGGCGAGGTCGGCATTGATGCGCGCGACGATGGCCTCGTGATTGTAGTTGCCATCCTGTCCGAACGGCACCTCGCGCAGGAAGAAATAGCGCATCTGGTCGACGCCGTACTGGTCCGCGAGATTGAATGGGTCGACGACGTTGCCGACCGACTTCGACATCTTCTCGCCCCTGTTGAATAGGAAGCCGTGGGCATAGACCCGCTTCTGCACGGGAATGCCGGCCGACATCAGGAACGCGGGCCAATACACCGCGTGGAAGCGGATGATGTCCTTGCCGATGATGTGCACATCAGCCGGCCAGTAGCGCCACTTCTCGTCGCTTTCATCGGGGAATCCGACGCCGGTGATGTAATTGGTCAGCGCGTCGACCCACACATACATCACGTGCTCTTCGTCGCCGGGGACCTTGACGCCCCAGTCGAAGGTGGTGCGCGAGATCGAGAGATCGCGCAGGCCGCCCTTGACGAAGCTCACCACCTCGTTCTTGCGGGAGTCCGGACCGATAAAATCGGGATTGTCCGTGTAGAGCTTGAGCAATTTGTCCTGATAGGCCGACAGGCGGAAGAAATAGCTCTTTTCCTCGACCCATTCGACTGGCGTGCCCTGCGGACCAAGGCGTACGCCGTCATCGTTCAGGCGCGTCTCGTCCTCGGCGTAATAGGCTTCGTCGCGAACGGAGTACCAGCCGGAATAGGTGTCGGCATAGATATCGCCGTTCGCTTCCATGCGCCGCCAGATCTCCTGGCTGGAGCGATGGTGCTGTTCTTCAGTGGTGCGGATGAAGCGGTCGAACGAGACATTCAGACGCTCATCCATCTCCTTGAAGCGGCCGGCGTTACGGGCCGCGAGCGCGGACGGGGTCAGGCCCTCGTTCTGCGCGGTCTGGATCATCTTCAGACCGTGCTCGTCGGTACCGGTCAGGAAGAATACATCCTTGCCGTCGAGCCGCGCAAAGCGCGCCAACACGTCGGTCGCGATCGCCTCATAGGCGTGGCCGATATGCGGGCTGCCATTGGGATAGGCGATCGCGGTCGTGATGTAGAAGACGTTGTCGCGTGCAGGTGCTGCAACGGCTGCCGCGGCCTGCGGCGGAGCGACAGCCTTCGGGGCGCGCGGCGCCTTCGGCTTGGGTGCCTTCGGAGCGGTGGCCGCGGCCGGTACGGCGGCGACGGGAGGAGCAATCACCCTCGCCTTCTTGGCCACCTTCTTCGCCGGAGCCTTGCTCGCCGAAGTCTTGGCTGGCTTCGCGGTGGCCTTTTTCTTTGAGGCTGTCTTGGCAACGGCCTGCTTCTTCGCGGCCTTCTTGCCGGCTTTCTTTGCCATCTTCGCTGCGCTCTTCTTCACGCGCGTCTTGGCGGCAGCCTTCTTGCGCTTCTCGACCTTCTTGGCAACCTTGCGCGCGCGCGCCTTCGTCGCCTTCTTGGTGGCTTTTTTCGCAGCCTTGTTCTTGCTGCTCTTGCCTTTAACGGTTTTCTTAGCTCGCGTTGCCACCACGAATTCCTTTACCGGCTTCTCGAAATTTGGAAACGAACCTGCGCCTAGCGCGTTGCGTCCGCCAGCCAGCTGAACACCGAGAAAACCAAGGGCTTTCGCTCCAGATTGTAGGTTTCGGTGTCGCGCGCGGCGCGGACGATCTTTTCCCATACCTCCGCAAGGCGCGCAAGGCGCGGCAGGTTCTGGTTGGCATTGGCTTCGTCGGAATGCAGGCGCTCCGCGATCCAGCGGTCGATGCCGTCTATGAAGGCTGCAAGCGCGACACGGTCGCTGGTGCCGAGCGAATCGCCAAGCGTATGCAATTCGCGCGGATCGACCTGCGGCAAACGTGCCAGGAGCGCCGCCGTGCGCTGCTGGAGTTTCAGCGCGTCACCGCCGAGCAGCGTCAGCGCCCGCGCGACACTGCCCTCCGAGGCCTCGGCCGCCTCGCGCAGCGCCGGATCGTTCGGATCGAGATCGGCGGCGCTCGCTGCGGCGCCAATCACGTCGTCGGTTGCGAGCGGACGCAGGCGCAGCTTGCGGCAGCGCGACTGGATCGTGGCGAGCACGCGTGCTGGCGCGTGGCTCACCAGCAGGAACAGCGATTGCTGCGGCGGCTCTTCGAGAATTTTCAGCAGCGCGTTGGCCGCATTCGGATTGAGCTCGTCGACGGTGTCGACGATGCAGACGCGCCAACCTTCCGCCGTCGCGGTCGAGCCGAAGAAGCCGATCGTCTCACGTGTCTCGTCCACGGTGATCACGGTGCGCATCACGCCGCGGTCATTGGCGGTGCGCTCCAGTGTCAACAAGCCGCCGTGCGAGCTCGCCGCAACCTGTCGCGCCACGGCGTCGCCCGGATCGATCGCGAGGTTTTCGGCCCGCTGCACGGATGGCGCCAGAGGCTGGCCGTGGGCGAGCACGAAGCGCGCCATGCGATAGGCCAGTGTCGCCTTGCCGATCCCCTGCGGCCCGCCGATCAGCCAGGCATGCGGAATGCGCCCGCTGCGATAGGCAGCCAGCAGCGCCGTCTCGGCCTCGCGGTGGCCGAACAGAAGGCTCGTCTCGCGCGGATGGGAAATGGCTGTTTCGCGCTCGGCCTGACGCGGGCTCATGCTGAAACCACCGAGGCAGGCGTTGGAAGGAGGCGGTCGCGCAGCGCGGTCCAGACCCGCCCGGCAACCGTATCGGGGTCGGAATTGGCGTCGATCAGCACACAGCGCGCGGGATCTTCCGCGGCGATCTTGCGATAGGCTTCGCGCAGGCCCTGATGGAAGCTGAGCTTCTCGCTCTCGAACCGATCAGGCGTGCCGCTGCCACGGCGCGCCGCGGCGCGCTGCAGGCCGATCTCGACCGGCAGGTCGAGAATGACGGTGAGGTCCGGCTTGAGATCGCCGATCGTGACCCGCTGCATCGCGTTGATGAGCCCGGCCGGAACGCTGCCGAGGCTGCCCTGATAGGCCCGCGTCGAGTCGGCGAAACGGTCGCACAGGACCCAGGTGCCCTGGCTAAGCGCGGGCTCGATCACGGTGCGGACATGGTCATCGCGGGCGGCGGCAAACAGCAGCGTCTCGGCTTCCGGGCCGAGCAGCTTGCCCATTCCTGAGAGTACCAGATGCCGCATGATCTCGGCGCCCGGCGAACCGCCCGGCTCGCGCGTGACGAGGGTCCGGAGCCTGGCTGCATTGAGCCGGTCGGCGAGCTTCTTGATCTGGGTCGACTTGCCCGTCCCCTCGCCGCCTTCGAAGGTGATGAAGCGTCCGCGCCCGGACGGCCGCTGTGCTGCGCTTTCACTCATGGTCAGAGCTTTGCGGCGCCTGCGCGGAACATGCCGATGACGAGCTCGCTGGCCCCGTCGATCGCACGCCGTACAGTCGAGCCGGTGCCGATCGCCTCGCCGGCATAGACCGGCGTCTCCACCGCGATGTTGCCGCTGCGCCAGACCTTGACTACGCCGACCTGCTGACCCTCGCGGATCGGCGCGCGCACCGGACCGGTATAGACCACGCGTGCGATCAGCTTGTCGCCGCCACTCTTGTGCACCATTACCTTCACAGGCTCTTTGGCAACGAGCTTCACCGAGCGGCTATCGCCGCCGAACACCTTGGCGTTGCCAACCGGCTCGCCGGCAGCGATTAGCGTGCGGGTCTCGAAATTGCGAAAGCCCCATTCCAGCATCTTCTTGGCTTCCGTGGCGCGATCTTCCGAGTCTTCCAGCCCGTTGACGACCACGATCAGCCGCGTGCCGCTCTGAACGGCCGAGCCGACCATGCCGTAGCCGCCCTCCTTGGTGTAGCCGGTCTTCAGACCGTCGGCGCCTTCCATCGAGTTGAGCAGCGGATTGCGGTTGAGCTGACGGATCTTGTTCCAGGTAAACTCCTTCTCGCCGAACAGTTTGTAGAATTCGGGGAAGTCCAGGATGATGTGCCGGGCGAGGATCCCGAGCTCGCGCACCGTCATCTTGTTGCCGGGGTCGGGCAAACCGTTGGAGTTGCCGAAGGTCGACTTCATCATGCCGAGTTCGCGGGCACGCTTGGTCATGAAGTCAGCGGCAAAGATCTTCTCGTTGCCGGCGATGCCTTCGGCCAGTGCAATGCAGGCGTCATTGCCGCTCTGGATGATCGCACCGTGCAGGAGATCGTCGACCGAGACCTTGCTGTTGATCGCGGCGAACATGGTCGATGTGCCTGAGGGGGCCCCGCCCCTGCGCCAGGCGTTCTCGCTGATCCGGTACTCGTCGGTGAGCTTGATGTCGCCGTTCTTGACGGCGTTGAAGACCACTTCCGCCGTCATCAGCTTCATCATGCTGGAGGGCGCGCGCATCTCGTCGGCGTTCTTCTCGAACAGCACACTGCCGCTGGAGGCCTCGATCAGGATCGCGGTCGGGGCGTCGCCGTCGAAACCGGCATCCTCCGTCTTCTTGGCGCCCTGGATGCTCTGATTGGCAGCATAGAGCGCCCCGCCCCAGCCGATCCCCGCCACCAGAACCGCAGCGAGCAGCCCGCGCGCCAGCGCCCCGGCGGTGAGCCGGCTGCAACGAAGCAAAGAAAGACGAAATGCCATGGCCAAGCCCTGAGAGCGGCGTTCTAACAGTCGGAACCGGGACAAACAACACGAGGCTGGCCGCCGGAACCCGAGATTGCACGATTCTCGTTGCGCCCCTATCGTGGCACATCATATTTGTCGACCAAACCTCTGAAACAAGGCGGAAAAGCGATGTCGTCCACCCGCGTGATCAAGGCCAACGGCATCGACCTGTTCATCCGGGAAGCCGGCCGGGGGCCGCTGGTGGTGCTCTGCCACGGCTGGCCGGAACTTTCCTATTCGTGGCGCCACCAGATCCCGGCGCTGGCGGACGCAGGTTTCCGCGTCGTCGCCCCCGACATGCGTGGTTATGGGCAGAGCACGGCGCCAGCGGACGTCGCCGCCTATTCGATCTTCGACACGGTCGGCGACGTCGTCGGCCTGGTGCAGGCGCTCGGCGAGACCAAGGCGATGGTGATCGGCCACGACTGGGGCGCGCCGGTCGCCTGGCATGCGGCACTGTTCCGGCCCGACATCTTCACGGCGGTCGCGGGCCTGAGCGTTCCGCCGCCGTTCCGCGGCCGCGGCAAGCCGCTCGACCTGTTGCGCCAGAACGGCGTCACCAACTTCTACTGGCAATATTTCCAGACATCAGGCGTCGCCGAAGCCGAGTTCGAGCATGACGTCGCCCGCACCATGCGGATCGTGCTCGGCGGCCGCGGCCTCGCCGATCCCAGCGCCGCCATGTTCGTGCAGGACGGCAAAGGCTTCCTCGGCCACGCGACCGCCGAAGAACCGCTGCCGGCCTGGCTGAGCGAGGCTGACCTTGCCTATTTCACCGAGAGCTTCCGGAAGTCCGGCTTCCGCGGCGGGCTGAACTGGTATCGGAACCTCGACCGCAATTGGGAGCTGACGGCGCCATGGCAGGATGCGCAGATCCACCAGCCATCGCTGTTCATCGCCGGCTCGAAAGACGCCGTCATCACCGGCCTGATCGGGGCCAAGCGCATCAACGAACTCGAGCGCGTGCTGCCCAATCTCAAGCGCAAGCTCATCATCGAGGGCGCCGGCCATTGGGTGCAGCAGGAGCGGCCCGACGAGGTCAACGCTGCGCTCGTGAGCTTCTTGCGCGAGGCGGCGTCGCGCTAGGCGAAATCCTTTCTCATCGCAACGTGCGCGGCGCCCGCTTGTCCGGTCTCGGCAAATCCTTGCCGCAGGTAGAACCGGCGCGCGGCGAGATTGCTCGCGAGCACCGACAGCGTCAGCGCCCCGACACCCTGCCGCCGTGCGCTCGCTTCGAGAGCTTCCATGATCTTGGTCCCGGCACCGCGACCGCAAGCGGCCGGCAGCAGCGCGATGTCGATGATGTGCCAGTCCTCGCTTGGGCAATGGAGCAGGAGCCGGCCGATCGCGGTCTCGCCTTGTGTCACAATGAGCGAGATCGCACCCGGAAAATGCGCGGCATAGCCGGCCACTTGGCTCTGGAACTGCTGCGCGACGATCTGGCTGGCGACTGGTCCGGACAAGCCCGTAGCAGTGAATTGTCCTGTTCGCACCTCCTCGAAGAAGCGCCGAATGAACGGCTCGTCGATCGGCCCTGCAGGCCTAAGCCGCGGAGCCGGATCGTCCGGCACGATGTCGAGCGACATGGCGTCAAACATGCTGTCGCGCGCGCGGCGCCAGATCGTTCAGGAGGTGCCGAAGGACGGAAAGATTCCCGCATAGGCGATACACCACACGATAGCCTGGGTGGGCTGCATGTTATCGTGGGGCTGGCCCTGCCCGGTGAACGTGACGGCGTTGGCGGCCAGGGTGAGATTGCCGGGCGGAGCGACAAATCCGTTGAATTGGGGATTGATCGCCACCATGTTCGAAGCCGTCCCGGGACCCGGCGCGGCATTCTCGGCGTTGCTGGCGCCGAGTTGCAAGGCGTGCGTGTGCCTGGCCATCTGGTCCGAAGTCAGGTTGACCGTCGGACTGCCGACGACCTCGCCGATGACGCGGTTCTGTAATCCCGGACCTTGGCCCTGGCTGATCGCAACCGAACCGTTCAGGTTCGGCAACGCGAAGTTGGTCGTGCCATTGCCGCCATAATAAGTGCCGATCAGCGCGAATAACGGAGTGTAACGCTGAATCGGCAGGAGCTGGCCCAAGCAAGGCAGCCAGGCACTGTTGAAGCCGGCCGTCGCGAAGGGAAACGGAAAAGCTTGAATTTCTCCGACGTACGGATCCGACATGGTGGCGCTCCTTGAGACTGAATGGCAGACTCGCTGGCGAGCAGATTAGCCGGCCGTGGGAAAGATGCCGTCGTTGCAGATGCAGTAATTGGCAACGACGGTGGGCATCATGTTGTTGTGCCCGACGCTGGTGCCCGCTGTGGTGACGCAGGCGGCCATCGTCGCATAGGTCCCGGCGTTAGCGGCCGGCGCATAGAGATTGCCTGCCGAGGCGGTGGCAAGATGGACGGTCTGTGCGGGCGTAGGCGTCGTTCCCGTTGCCGTCGAGGACATCAGCGCATGACTATGGGCCGGCATTTCGGCTTCGATCAACGTGTGGTTTCCTCGCCCCCATTCTGACCCAGCAAATAGTTCGGAAAGCCTGTCCCCTGCCCCTGTCCCATCGCAACGCGGCCGCGAAGATCAGGAAGGTTGAAGGTGTTGACGCCATCCCCGCCATAGGTGGTGCCGATGACGGTAAAAAGCGTTTGATGTTGCGCAATCGCCAGCGACTGCCCGTTGCACGCGAACCAACCATCCGGCACTCGCGGAAAGCCAATCAACCGAATCTCGCCGACAAATGGATCTGCCATCGGATATGATCCCTTGCTTATGCGCCCCGTTCCGATCCGATCGGTGAATGCGCAACTATTCGAAATTGATGTGGACGGATTTCGTTTGCGAACATGCCGCTGCGCGGCCGATCAGTTTCGCGACGGATAAGCCCCCTGCGTTGCGATCAGATAGCTGATCGCGAGGTAGGGCTGCATGTTGTTGTGCGCCTGCCCACTGCCTTCGTTCACCAGATTGGTCCCGGATGCCAATGGCGTCTCGGCGCTCCCGGCTGTCCCAAATATCTTCTTCGGGTTATCGCTCGGCAGCGTGTTCGTGCCAAAAATGTTGTTGGCAGGCGGAGCACCACGTCCGCTTCCGCTCGTCGCAACCGCCTGGATCAGGTGATTGTGGCTCGGTAGCTGAGGCACGGTGAGAGTGACCGACATCGATCCGCTGGTCATGCCCACCGGATACTGGCCGCCGTTGCCAGTCGAGCCGAGGATGGCACGGCCGCGAAGATCCGGGAGCCCAAAGGTTCGGACACCGTCACCGCCGTAATAGGTACCGATCAACGAGAACAGCGCCTGATTGGTCTGGATCGCCAACAATGCGCCGTTGCAAGGCGCCCAGCCTCTGGGAATCACGGCACCCGCAAAAGGCATGATCTGGCCGAGAATCGGCTGGTACGGCATGACCCCTTCCCCCAAAAATCAGACGGCCTGTCGCGCGCTGACGTGAGAACGACAGCGATGCATAAATAAAAATGAACTCTGTGTGGTCCACTCGCTTAGATTGTTGAACAGCCCATGTTGACAGTCAAGCGGGTGAACAACCACAAATGGTCTTTACGTCATTCCGGCAATTGTTACGCAAGCATACTTTTGTTGCCACAATGCAACGGTTCGCCGGAAACTAGTTTCACAAGATGGGTTTTCGAGACGCTTGCGCCTGCGCTCGCTTGCATTTGCGTGCGGCGTCCGCTCCTAAATGCAAGCGAAGATATACATGAGTCATTTCGCGATCAGGAATTTCGGGACGGAAGCTCTGCTGTCGAGAGCTGCCGCGAGGGGGATCGGTGAGTCACGCGTTTGCTGCGGCCGTGCCAGCAGTAACCGGGGAGTTGGCGGACGCGGCGCGCAGAAGCCGAGCTGAACCTCGGCGGACATTGCGGACCCTTTGGAGTACGGCCCAGCGCATCTGCATCGCGGCCATCCTGATGCTCAGCGCCATGGTGGCGGCCAACGCTGCGTGCAATTTCACGAGCGGCACGGGCTCCGGCGCAACGATCACGATCAACGGGACCGGCGCAGGCAACGCGGTCGGTCTTTGCGTGACCAACGCTACGGTTTCGTTTGGTCTCTACGGCTCCTCGAACGGCGCCAATCCGAACATCGACGCTTTCAACAACTATCCGATGACTGCCGGAGGTGTGACTTTAACGAACCTGAACTATACGTCGGCCAAGGCCACCTATACGCTCGTTCCTGTCGACAACGGAGCCAACCAAAACCACACTGATGAATACGATATCCGGATAAACTCCCTCTCAGGAGGCGGCACCGACACGATCACGCTTTGGTACGCGAGCGGCTGCAATCCAGGCAACACGTGTAATTTCACGCCTACATTCACCGACACCTCGTTCACGATCACGGTCAACCTGCCCGCTGTTGCTCCGACCATCACTGCGGCATTCTCGCCAACCTCGATCACGACCGCGTCGGGCTCGACCTCGACACTGACACTGACGATCACCAATCCGAACAGTTTCACGCTCACCGGCCTTGCGGTCGTGGCAAGTGGGCTGCCCGTGAATTTGAACGGCAGCAGTCCGGCAACGACCTGTACCAGCGGCACGGCGACGTTTGCCGGCAACAGCCTCAGCCTGAGCGGCGCGAGCCTCAATTCCAGCTCTAGCTGCACGGTAACGCTCATCGTGTCGTCCACGACCCCCGGCAGCTACTCCTATACGACAGGGACGGTTTCAGCCTCCGGTCCCAGCGCCGTAACCGGAGGCGCCGCCACGACGGCCACGCCGCTGACCGTCACCGGACCAACCGCGACGCAGGCGATCGCATCCCAGACGCTGACGCAGAATCAGCCCACGACCAATTTCACGCCCGTGACCGGATCGGGCGGCACGGCGCCGCTGACCTACGGGATCTCGCCGGCGCTGCCGAGCGGCCTCACGTTCAATACGGCGACCGGCGCCATCACGGGATCGCCGACCGCAACCAGCGCGGCTACGACCTATACCGTCACCGTCACCGATGCCAACAACGCGCTGGCGAGCAATACGTTCAGCCTGACGGTCAACGCTGCCGTCAACGCAACGCAAGCAGTGGCGTCGAAGACGCTCACGGTGAACCAGGCTGCGACCAGTTTCACCCCGGTGACCGGCGGCGGCGGAAAGGCGCCGCTCAGCTACGGGATCAGCCCGTCACTTCCGGCGGGGCTGAACCTGAACACCGCGAACGGCGCAATCACTGGCTTGCCGACGGCAACGTTCGCCACGTCCACCTTCACTGTCACTGTCACCGATGCGAACAACGCCACCGCGTCGGCGACATTCTCGCTGACCGTGAACGGCGCGGTCACCGCGACGCAGTCGATCGCTGCGGTTACGCTGACGCAAAATCACGCCACGCCACCGTTCACGCCGGTTACGGGCGGCGGAGGCACCGCGCCGCTCAATTATGCCGTCTCACCATCGCTCCCGACCGGCCTGACGCTCAACAGCTCGACGGGCGCCATCTCGGGTACGCCGACAGCGACGCAAACGGCGTCGAGCTTCACGATCACGGTGACCGACACGAACTTGGCGACTGCGAGCAATACGTTCAGCCTGACGGTCAACGCCGCTGTGACGGCAACCCAGGCGGTCGCAGCGGCCACAGGCACGGTCGGACATGCCATGACACCATTCACGCCGGTGACTGGTGCCGGCGGCACGGGCACCCCCCGTCTACGTCGTCTCGCCGACGCTGCCCGCCGGCTTGAGCTTCAATACCAGCAACGGGCAGGTCACCGGCACGCCTAGTGCGGTAAGCTCAACCACGATCTACACAGTGACCGTGACCGACACCAAAAGTGCGGCCGCAAGCAACACGTTCAGCCTGACCATCACTGGCCCGGTGACGGCAACCCAGGCTGTCCCCTCGATCCCGCTGACCCAGAATCACGCGGTGACGCCGGTGACACCGGTGACGGGCGCGGGCGGCTCGACTCCCTTGTCCTACTCGGTTTTACCGGCCCTGGCGACCGGGCTGAATTTCAATACGAGCACGGGGCAGATCACGGGCACTCCGACGGTCACGCTCGCCGCGACGACGTTCACCGTCACTGTGACGGATGCCAACTCTGCGACCGCGACCAATTCGTTCAGCCTGACCATCAGCGGCGCGGTGACGGCCGTACAAGCGGTGCCCTCGACCGTGCTGACTGCCAATCAAGCCGTAACGACGTTCACGCCGGTCACCGGCGGCGGCGGCACTGCGCCGCTCACCTTCGGCGTATCGCCCGCCCTGCCCGCAGGTCTCACGTTCAGTACGTCGAACGGTAGCATTTCCGGCACGCCGACCGCGACGATCGGAGCCACCACGTTCACCGTCACCGTGACGGATGCCAACAGCGCGACCGCGACGAACACATTCAGCCTTACCGTCAACGGTGCGGTGACAGCGACCACGGCCGTTCCGTCCAAAGCACTGCCGATCAACCAGGCCGTCACGCCATTTACGCCGGTGACCGGTTCGGGCGGAACCGGCGCACTAACTTATGCGATCTCCCCAGCGTTGCCCGCCGGCCTTTCCTTCAACACCGCCACGGGATCACTCAGCGGCACGCCGACCACGCCGCAACCGACGACGACCTTCACGGTCACGGTCACCGATACCAACAGCGCAACGGCCAGCTCGACCTTCAGCCTCTCCGTCGGACAGGTCGCCACCACGGTCGCCCTTACCTCGTCGCTCAATCCGAGCCAGTTCGGCCAGCCCGTGACATTCAGCGCGACCGTCGCCGGCGCGGGCGGCACGCCGACCGGCACGGTGACCTTCAGCGACAATGGCAGCGCGATCGGCACCGGAACCCTGAGCGGGGGCGTTGCCACGTTCACGACGTCGGCGCTTGCCGTCGGCAACCACACCGTCACCTCAAGCTACGGCGGCAGCGCGCTGTTCGCACCGAGCACGTCGACCGCGCTGGCGCAAAGCGTGAACGTGCCCGCCGACAGTCTCAAGCTGCGCGCCTTGCAGCTCAATGTGACCAAGGCGGTGGCGCAGAATTCCGGCCAAGCCATTTCCGGGGCCATCGACGACGCCATCTCCGATGGGTTCACCACGGATGGCGGCTCGCTCGTCACACCGGGCAATGGGCGCATGCGGATCAACTTCTCCGCCGATCCGCGCGATGACGATGATGCAGCAGCGGGCAGCAGCGGTGCCTCACGCAGTGCGTATGGCACCGAGCGCAATGCGGGCCCGGACGGCGGCGGACGCGGGCGGCGCGGCGGCTCGCGCGTCGACGATGCATTCGCCGCGATCGACCAACAAATGCCGCGGAAGGCGGTGCCGAAATGGCACCAGGACAAGCAATGGCTGCTCTGGGCTGACATCCGTGGAAGCGGCGTCGATCGCTGGAATTCATCGAACTCCTTTGGTGTCGGCCAGGTCAACCAGGCCTCGCTCCATGGCCAGCAGGTGAACGCGCTGATGGGGCTGACCTATCGCGCCAGACCGGACCTGCTCGTAGGCGTGCTCGGCGGTTATGAAAACTTCAGCTACACCGACGACAGCGTCAACGGAAAGCTCAAGGGCGATGGCTGGACGGTCGGCGCCTATCTCGGCTGGAAGATCATCCCGACGCTGCGCTACGACGC
The DNA here is from genome assembly GCF_001908205.1 of Bradyrhizobium sp. NAS80.1. GTDB lineage: Bacteria > Pseudomonadota > Alphaproteobacteria > Rhizobiales > Xanthobacteraceae > Bradyrhizobium. Next base: position 11,909 of record NZ_LGHL01000097.1, on the reverse strand, counting down.
CGCCGTGGCCTATTCCGGCATCGGCTATGACGGTCTAGCCGGCACGGCACAGGGCAATTTCAACGGCAATCGGTGGCTGGTCTCGACCGGCTTCACCGGCACCTATAAATGGGCCGGCTTCTACGTGGAGCCCTCGGCCAAGGTCTATGCGCTGTGGGAGCGGGAAAATGCCTATGTCGACTCGCTCGGCATCCAGCAGTCTGCCCACAACTTTGCCAACGGCCGCGCCTCGGCCGGCAACAAGGTGAGCTACCCCGTGCAATGGCTCGATAACGTGCTGCTCGCACCCTATGTCGGCCTATATGCCGACTATTACTTCACCGACGACCAGGCTGCCGCGATCGTTGCCGCGGGCGGCGTCCCGCTCGCCTCGACGCCGCTGCTTCAGGGCTGGTCAGCGCGGGTGACGGGCGGCGTCGGTGCGCGGCTTGCGAGCGGCGCAACCCTTGGCGTCGGTGCCGAGCTCGGCGGCGTCGGCGGCAACACGCAGGTCTGGACCTTCAGGGGACGTGCTCAGGTGCCGTTCTGAACCCGCGCCGAGGCTGGGACACAGACGGCCGTCAATGGAGCGATGATCGCTTAATAGAGGCCGCGGCCACTCAGGATGCTGCGGGCCTCGGCGACGCCGTCCGAGCCATAGGCGGCTGACGGCGCGCTCTCGGTCGCGTAGCGGCCGTCCTCGTCATAGGACACGGCCCGCGCGTTCTGGAGCGCCCGGCCCCGGCTACGGCTCGACGCTGACATCTCCGAGGTCGCATTGAGCGAAGCCATGTCGACGGAGGTGTTGCCGAGATTGTAGGGCCGCCCCTCCGGCATTGGAACCTCGCCGCGAACGGCGCCACGGCTCGACGACGGCAGCTCGGGCACGAACGGCCTAGCCGAAGCGACCCGGACCATCGAGGGCGACGGCGCCGGAATCCCGGTGCGCAGGGTCGCGATCAGCTGGCGGTCGTCGGAGCCTTCGAGCGGTGCCCGGCCGACATATTCGACACGGACCTTGGCGACACCATGGCCTTTGAATTCAAGGAGTTCGGCGGCTTTGTTCGAGACATCGATGAGCCGGTTGCCGTGATATGGCCCGCGATCGTTGACGCGGACGATCAGCGATTTGCCGTTCGCCACGTTAGTCACCCGCGCATAGGACGGCATCGGCAAGGTAGGATGCGCCGCTGTCAGCGAACCCATGTCGAACACTTCGCCATTGGCGGTCAGGCGGCCGTGGAAATCGTCGCCATACCAGGACGCCATGCCCTCGGCGCGATAGTTGACGTCCTCCTCCGGCACGTAGGTCCGGCCCGCGACGACATAGGGCTTGCCGACGCGATAGGTGCCGCCGCCCTTCGGGACTGGATCACCCCAGGCCACCACCCGGGGGCTCGAGGACACGCCGTATTTCGGATCGACGCGGCTGGCGAACTTGTTGGAGGACGCGCAATTGGCGACCGCGAGGCATGTCGCAGCCGCCGCGACACCGCGCGCAACCCGCAAAACCGAATCTGACCGTCGGATCCCCATTCGCCCCAATACCATTTCGCCGGAGGCGCGCATCCAACCCGCTTTGGCCACGGGGAGCGCGGTCCGGTCCCTTGCTCCGAGGCGGCCCACCACCGCGTCGGAAGTCGTAACGATATCGCAACCTGAACACGGCGGAAATGGGGAGCCCACAGCGATCGCACCGGTATGGTAAACAGGGCGTTCGCTTCTCCCCGTTCATCTACGGAGCGCGGGCCCCCCTGTTCTGTGCCACTCCCGGACAGGCTGTTGCGCCGAATCCTCACTCCACCCCCATTGTCTCGGCGCTCACCGGAATTCTTTTGACTGTGCAAGGCCGCACGCGTTTTCTCGGCTGGCAGGGGCGGAATGGAAATTGACGATGATCGAGACGGTTTCGGCACTGATGGGTCTGGTAAGCGCGGGGATCTTCCTGGCTCATGCGTTTGAAGGTTACCGCACGCGGGCCTGAGGCCATTCGTGCGGGCGGCAAGCATCACCTCTTTCAGACGGCGCGTTCGGATAATCTTAATCAATCCGATCGAGCATTGAAAACGAGAGCGGCAGGTGTCCCATGCGTAACCATGACCTCGTATCCGATGGCTTCCTGGCATTGACCGCCGGCGGGTTGGTTCTTCTTTGCTCGAGCCTTGTGGCACTGGCCTTCGGCTGAGCACCACCACAACTTTCCCTTTTTCTAACCACAACTACACCGCGACGCAGCATCCGACCTTGTCCGCGTTGCCCATGCTCCCGTTTAGTTGATTGAATTTCTGCGTTCGGCGCCTCGACTCATTTCAAGAGGCCATCACCAATGAGGGTGACGCAAATGCTTGCTGAGAAATTCTTTCTGGTCCTGGAATCCTTGATCCGCGGCGACCGCACCTATCCTGACGGGAGTCCCCGTGTCATCAGCACCTCCCCGCACGTGCCGGTGAAGCTGCAGGGCCAGAAATAGTCGGCCCCCGTCCGCGAATTTCGAATCACGCGCCGCTCAGCGCAGGCCCAAAAGCGAGCGGCGGTAGAAGCCATCGCGGGCCTCGCTCCGGCAGACGAAGCTGCCATCAAACCCTTGGCCATAAAGCTTCTGGCCCCTGCCGTAGTAAACGCCCTTCCTGAAATCCAGCCAGACCACCTGGTCGTGCGGACAATGGCGTTGTGCCTGCGCCTCGTAGCGAAACGGCGTTAGCGGCGTTGCCGACGCCTCGGCGGCACCGACGCCAAGCATCACCGCCGCAACCAGCGTGATCCTCCCCGACCCTTTGCCAAAGACGCTTCTCACTTTCCCCTCCCGATCGAAGCCGTAGCGCGGCGGCCATCCCGGACGATAGCACGTGGCCGCGTGATCTGCAGGTGGCGGCGCGCGGTCTCGCGTCCGATGAGCGTGCTCGCGCTGATCAATGTCGTGATGATCTCGCTCGTGGTGGCCATCGCCGGCGGCTACGAAACGTTCGTCTCGCGGCTCGACCTGCAGGGGCATTCCGACGAGCCGGAATGGCTCGGCCGCGTCAATGCGAGCGTCCTGAAGATCGAGCTCGCGATGGCCATCATCGGCATAATCCACCTTACCTTCGTCGCGTTGCGATCGGGATCGCCTTCGTCGACAAGCTCAGCGATTCAGGCGCGCGTAAGCAGGCCGAGTGAGGCGCAGCGGCCCGCCTCTTTCATCTGCCTGCTTGGAGCTGCTGCATGGCCTGGTGAAGGCATTCCTGAAGCTTCTGCGCGACCTGCTCGCGCGCTATCCCCGTGCCGGCGAGATCGCCGGATACCTTGTCGACGACATCGTCAATCGTCCGACTTTGCAGATGGTCCGTCACCAGCACCGTCGCATAACTCGCTGCGGCGTCGCCGCTGAGCCCGAGCTGGGCTGCGGCCCAGAGCCCGAGCAGCTTGTTGGATCGGGCCGCGGCCTTGAACATGAGCTCCTCGTCTTGGACGAATTTGGCCTCAAAGCCCTGCTCGCGCTTGTCGAACGTGGTCATGGTCAGCTCCATTGCGTTTCGCTGCTGGGGGTCGGACTGGCTGGGAGCGAACGTCTCCATGGTTCAGGTCAGTTGATGATCATTTGAATCTTCCGGCGGAAGGCAAACGCCGTCAAGCCTGCAGGCGTGCCGCGCACCGGTGTGTTCGCGGCGCCACCAGCCTTGCGCCAGTTACGTCGGCTAGATGGGGTTGTTTACCATTCGTTAGGCAGACTCGGCGCCGCATGCGCCCGAGACATCGAGAGCTGACGCATGAACAAAGAGCTGCGGGAGTTTCGACGGCTTGAACGGCTCTGCCTGGAGCAGGCCGCCCTCTCCACCATGGATCTCGCGCGAAGCGGGCTGCTCAAGGTCGCCGACGATTGTCGCATCGCAGCCGAAGCGATCGAGGCACAATCTCCCCGCGGCGCATTCGCAGACGCTGTCCAGGCGCTCAAGCTGGCTCTGAGCCCAACCCGGGTGTCAAACCGGTACTAGTCTCCGGTATCGGCCGGGGCACTGCTTCGGCGATCGATTCGGGAGTTTTTCGGCGCGAAGGCCTGACCGGCTCAGCCCTTTGCGGCCGCCGCTTCACGCGCGAGACGTTCGGCTTTCAGCCGTTCCCGGTTGGCGTGAAACGCCTTCTGCGCCGCTTCATGATCGCGCATGGCCTTTTCGGCCTCGATGCGGCGTGCCGCATCGCGCGCCTGGCGCTGTTCGGGAGTCAAAGGTTTGCGTCGGAAGGACAGGTCTTCAGTCATGCCGAGATAACGCAGATGCAACGAAAGGGTTCCGCGAACCGGTCCGGGCGGATCAGCGCGGCCGATGAAAACCTCAACATATCAGATGGTTAGCGATAGACTAGACAGCCCGACGGACCTATCGTTTCGCGCCGCGGGCTTTACGCCCGAAGACATTGCGGCGTTGACGGGATCGCACTACGAACAGGCGGGTCCAGATAGTGCTGGGTGTTTTGCTGCACCTGGCGCGCCAGCTCCGTGCGCGAGCAGCGTGATCAACATCAGGGCCTCATCGCGACCGGCCGAAATTCCGCCTCCGGTCAGGCGATGACGATCCAGCACCAAACGTGCGTGTCCTTCGGCTACCTTCACCTTTGGGAAGAGCGCAGTGGAGCATTTGAGGAAGGCCCAATGCGTCGTCGCCCATTGGTCGTCGCGACGCCCCGAGGCCGCGAGCAACATCGCCCCCTTGCAGACCAAGCACATGTACAGTGCGCCGGCGATGTCGAGCATGCCGACGCCGTCGTAGACGGGGATTCCGATCTTCATCGCCCGCAATGTCGCCGCTCCAGCTTGGGCAGCTCGCGGCGAACGCGACATCTTTGTCAGCGACGCGGCCCTAAACCTGTCGTAGAGACGTCAAATACATCCTTTAGCGATTGATGTTGGAATGCTTGCCCTATTGATACGTTTGGGACTGCGCTTCGAAGACGATATTGAGGAGCGGCGGTTTGTTGACCGATACGTTCGAAGCAACCTCGGGTGGACGCAGATCGCGATGCTGCTCGGCGCTGCCACTTATGCCGGCTACACCATCTGGGATTGGGTGCTCTACCCCGAAATCGTTTCGACCACGCTTGCAATCCGTGGCGGCACTGCCGTGCTCGTGCTGCTCCCGCTGACCGCTCTGCTTTCCAGACGATCGATGAAACCACGGGCGGAGACGATTTTCCTCGTCTATTGTGTTATCCCAGGCTGCATCCTGCCGAGCATTTATCTTGTCCTGCCGTCGGGCTTCACGTTTGCCGCTCCTGGCATGATGATGATCATCCTGTTCGTCTCGACCATGCTGCCATTGCGGATTGGCTCGCTGGCGATTTTCTGCTTGCTGTCGTGGGGGGCGCTGATCGTCGCCGAGACATTCGCGCCGACGCTGCCGCCGGGCCTGAGATTCATCAATCATTCTCTTGTCTTGAACGCTTACGCTTTGTCGCTCTACGGGGTGGCTGCGCGCGAGTACCGGGCGAGAAAGCAATTCCGAACGTCCGAGGCATTGCAGCGAGAAAAGGAGCGCTCGGAAACATCACTCCGCGATCTGCGCGCAACCCAGGCCCATCTTGTGCAAGCCGAAAAACTCGCTTCGCTCGGCCAGCTCGTGGCCGGCGTTGCGCACGAAGTCAGCACCCCGCTAGGCCTAGCCTTGACGACCTCCACAGCCATGCAGACTGACCTGCAGACAATGTCTGATGTATTGAGCGGAGCCGCGGTCCGGCGATCCGACCTCATGAAGGGAATTAGCAGGTTGAAGCAAGGGCTTCACTTGACCTTCGATAGTCTGCACCGGGCATCCGAAATGGTGCATAGCTTCAAGCAGGTTGCGGTCAATCAAGCCGATGAGGATCGCCGGACTTTTGAACTCAAGGACTGGCTGTCTGAGTTGATGGTCAAGCTCGGACCGCTCCTGTCGCACCATGGTTTGGTCGTCGAGGTGCAATGCCCGTCAGGAATCAAGTTGAACAGCTACCCCGGAGCGCTTGCTCAGGTGATCAGCAACCTGGCTCTCAATACTGCAGGACACGCTTACCCTAACAAACGAGGCGGCAGATTTGCGATAGCGGTCGATCAGCAGGAGCCGGAAACGGTTCGGCTTGTCTGCTCCGACGAAGGCGTCGGCATTCCCGCCGACTTGCAGACACACATCTTCGATCCTTTCGTCACGACACGTCGCGAGAGTGGCAATACCGGTCTCGGGCTGCACATTGCGTTCAACCTCGTCGTCTCGTCGCTCAGAGGGCGTCTTCGACTGGAAAGCAAGCCTGGCCCAGGAACTCAGATAGCCATCGAGATTCCGCTCGCTGCGTAGCACTGCGGGGCTCGCGCCCGAAGCCATGATCGTGTCCGGGACATCCCGCGCCCTGCTTGATCGCAATCGGTCGCTAGTCCTAACATGCGAATGATCTAATGGATGCCGCTCCTATGCTTGATCCAGACCTTCGCCGCACCTGGCTTTTCGGCCCAGGCGCCGACCGCGCCGCCCATGAGAGCATGCTGGATAGCGGCGCGGATGCACTGATCGTCGACCTGGAAGACTTCACGCCGCCGGAACGACGTGGCAACGCACGCGAATTACTGGCCCGCTTTGTTCAAGACTGCCGCGACCGCAGGTGCATTGCGGCAATTCGCATCATGCTTTGGAGGCTGACTGACGGCACAGTCGACCTCGCTGCAGCCATGAAGGCTGGCCCCGACGTGATCGCGTACCCAATGAGCGATAGCGCTGGGCAGATGCGGGCTTTGGACCAGGCGATTACTCATTGGGAGCAAGAGCTCAACATCGCTGCAAAGAGGACTGAAATATTGCCAGTCTGCGAAACTGCGTTGGGCGTCGTTGAAGTTCGCACGATCGCTGCAGGCAGCTCTCGAATTCGCTGCGCATTGCTGGGAGCGGAGGACCTGGCCAATGATCTGTGCGCCGAGCGAGGCGCCGATGCGATCGAGCTAGACCATGCGCGCCGACGTTTCGTCCTGGAAGCACGCGCAGCCGGCATTGAACCAATCGATGCACCCTACACGTTCAGCGACGCTGAGGGCGCGGTTCGCGAGGCAACTCTGTCACGCCGTCTTGGCTATCGCAGCAAGTCCTTGGTACGTCCCGCGCACGCCGGAGCGCTCAACGCGGTATTTACCCCTAGCGCAGACGAGGTGACTCGAGCACGCGCGATAGTCGACGGCTTCGACGCGGCGCGTGCGCGCGGGGAAGATCGCGCCTTGGTCGACGGGCTTTGGGTCGGAGTGCCCACATACCGCAACGCGCGCAGGCTCATTGAGCGAGCAGAACGGTTGAAACGGATATCCGCGAACTGAACGGTCGTAGAGGGCGGAGAAAAAAGCGGGTGCGTCGCCACCGCGACAGGCGCGCCACGTCCGTCGTTCTGCTATAATGTCACTATGACGATCGGGATTTCAGGACCCGAACGGAAGGCACCAGGGCGAAGCGCTGTGGTGGGATTTATCATCGCGGCCATCATCGCCGCAATCGGCCTGATCCTACTCGCTCTCGTCGGCGATTTTCTGGTCGATTGGATGTGGTTCTCGTCGATCGGCTACAACGAGGTCTTCTGGACCACAATTGGCGCGAAAGCCGCCGTCTTCCTTGTTGTTTTCGCGGCGACCGCCGCCATCTTGTGGGCGAACGCGCGGCTTGCGCTTGGTCTTGCCGGGCAGCAAACCCGATTGCCTGCGGCATTTGTCCCAACACTTGCGGCCGCTGCGGCTCAGCCTGATCCGCTCGAATTCCTGCGCGAGCGGCTGCCGTGGCGCGGCGTGATCGCCGTCAGCAGCAGCCTCGTCGCCTTGTTTGTCGCCTGGGGCGAGGTCGGCAACTGGGGCACGCTGCTCCGATTGATCTATCAGGTGCCCTACGGCAGCAGCGATCCCCTGTACGACAAGGATATCGGTTTCTACCTCTTCTCCCTGCCCGCGTTTGTCGCCGTCAAGAATTGGGCAATGCTGACGCTCGTCATGAGCGCACTGTTCGCCGGATTTGTCTATTGGGTGCATGGCGACATCGAGGACCGGGCGCAGCGAATATCGCCGGCGGCGATCTCCCACGGTTCGGCGCTGCTTGGCTTTTTCTTCGGCGTGAAGGCGTGGTCCTACAGCCTCGACCGCTACCACCTGCTATTCGGCGACAACGGCGTGGTGGTCGGCGCAGGCTATACCGACGTCCACGTCGAATTGCCGGTCCTGTGGATCCTGATCGCGTTGTCGATCGTCGCCGCCTTGGCCGCATGGGCGAACCTGTGGGTTCGTACCTACCGCCTCCCCACCGCCGCCATTGCGCTGCTGTTCAGCGCCGCTTTCCTGCTATCGGGCGTCATCCCCGCAGTTTTTCAGCGCTTCTATGTCAGGCCAAACGAGCTGGACTGGGAGCGTCCCTACATCGAACGCAACATCGCGCTGACCCGGGAGGCCTACAATCTCAATCGAATCTCACCGAAGCCGTTCCCTGCGGAGCAGACCCTGACCTTCAGCACGCTCGACGCCAACAAGGCGACGATCGAGAACATAAGGCTGTGGGATTGGCAACCATTGGCCGATACTTACGCGCAATTGCAGGAGATCCGCACCTACTACAAGCTGCGCAACCTCGATGTCGACCGCTACTGGCTCGGCGGCACCTACCAGAGCGTGATGCTCTCGGCGCGCGAGCTGAATTCCGACCTTCTGCCGCCCAACGCGCAGACCTGGGTCAACCGTCACATCCTGTTCACCCACGGCAATGGTGCGGTGCTGAGTCCGGTCACCCAGAAGAGCGGCGAAGGGCTTCCGCTCCTCTACCTGCACGATGTTCCTCCGGTTGCACAGGGAGGTCCCGACATTCGCGAGCCGCGCATCTACTACGGGCTGCAGACCGAGGACTACGTCATCGTCAAGGCAACCGTGCCGGAGTTCGATTATCCCAAAGGAAAGGACAACGTCTATGCGTCCTATGACGGCGCCGGCGGCGTCCCGCTGTCGAGCATGGTGCGGCGCCTGATCTTCGCCCACCACTTCAACGACGTAAATCTGCTTCTTTCAGACTACATCGGCGATGGCAGCCGGATCATGATCCGGCGCAACATCCGGAAGCGGGTCGACACGATCGCCCCCTTTCTCACGCTGGATCGCGATCCCTATCTGGTGATCAGCGAGGGCCGCATGTTCTGGATCCAGGACGCCTACACGACCAGCGAATATTTTCCCTACGCGCAGCCCGTGCCCGGCCCCAACCTTAACTACATAAGAAATTCGGTGAAGGCCGTGATCGACGCCTATAACGGCACGGTCGACTTCTACCTGATGGACCCAGCCGATCCCATCGCCGCGACCTATCGCCGAATCTTCCCGGGCCTGTTCAAGCCGTTCGCGGCCATGCCGGCAGATCTTCAAAAGCACATTCGCTATCCCGAAGACCTGTTCCTCATCCAGGCGCGGCTGTTCCAGACCTACCACATGGAGGCAGCCGATGTTTTCTATAACCGCGAGGACCTCTGGCAATTCCCGCGTCAGCCGGCCGGCGACGGCGTCTCTTCAATGGACGGCACGACCGTGATGGCCCCCTACTACATCATCATGCGACTGCCTGGAGAAGCGCAAGCCCAGTTCTTTCTCATGATCCCGATGGTGCCGAGCCGTCGCGACAACATGATCGCCTGGCTTGCCGCGCGCTGCGATGAGCCCGGCTATGGCAAGCTGATCGTGTACGAATTTCCAAAGGAGAAGCTGGTCTACGGGCCGTTCCAGATCGAGGCGAGAATTCATCAGAACACGGAGATCTCCCAGCAGATATCACTGTGGAACCAGATGGGGTCACGGGTGATCCGGGGAAACTTGCTCGTGATCCCGATCGAGAATTCGATCCTTTACGTGTCGCCACTGTATTTGCGAGCCGAGCAAGGACATTTGCCGGAGCTCAAGCGCGTGATTGCCGCCTATGGTGAGCATGTCGTCATGAGGGAAACGCTTGGCGAGGCCCTGTCGGCACTGTTTGTGGACAGCGGCCCCTCCCCGGCAGCGTCGGGTGTGACCGCGGAAACACCAACCGAAGGTTCCGCGGCAGCACGCGCGCAGGAGGCGCTTGCGCACTACAACCAGGCCATGGAGCGGTTGAAATCCGGTGACTGGGCAGGCTTCGGCAAAGAGATCGATGCGGTGCGCGGCATTTTGGAAGATACCCGCCGGCCATCGGGTAGCCGCTGAGGTACCCGAGAAGCGCTATGTCTGACTTGCCACGCCAAGACCCCAGAACGGCGTAACTCACTGATTTTGTTGCGAAGTTCGAACGACTACGACAGGTTGCCCGGCGTGGCATTCAAGTCCTGTCGAAGGCAACGAGCTCGCTGGGCGCCTGAGGCTTCGACTGCTGTGCTGGGTCACCTTCATGCCCGGCTCGAGACCGCTCGCGCCCCGGCAGACGACAACATTGATCTCTTCGAGCGCAGACAATCGATTCCCAACGAGTTACGTGATCTCCTCGATTTGCGGTGATTCCATCTACTTTTCGCTCGCGATCCGATCCAGGCGCAATCGATGCCGGCGATCGGTGAGCAGACGTCCACCACCGAGGACTGCCGCAAGCGTTCCCAGTCCCGTGCCGCCTGCAATCAGGAACATGATCAGGAGTTGATATTTGACGGCGTCGACCGGTTCGACGCCCGCGAGGATCTGCCCGGTCATCATCCCGGGGAGAGAAACGAGGCCAATCGCCGCCATGCCGTTGATGGTCGGCATAAAACCGCTTCGCAGCGCATCCCGGATCACGGGGAGAAGTGCCTGATAGCGCGTGCCTCCCAGCGCAAGGCAGGATTCGACCGCAGCCCGTTCGCGCATCGCACCGTTGACGAGCACGTCCAGGCCCAGGCTTACCCCGGTCATGGTGTTGCCGAGGATCATTCCCAACAGCGGCAGCGCATAGCGCGGATGATACCAGGGCTCCGGACGTAGCTGCGTAAGAAGCGAAAACATCGTGACGGTACCGGCAGCGAGCAAAGTGCACCCTGTCCCCAAGCCGTAGGTCCAAAGACCCAGCAACCGTCGCTTCTGACGAACGACGATCTCGCGCGATGCGAATAAGACCATGATGAAGGCCGCGAGCGCGGTCCAGAACGGCGATACGGCAGCGAACAGAAACGTCAGCACATAACCGACGAGCACAAGCTGAACCACCATTCGCACGCTCGCGACAGCAAGTTGCCATTCGAGCCTGAGATGCAGCAGAAGCGAGAGTGCGCCATTCATGACGACGAGGAGCGCAGGCAGGATCAGATCGTTGTAGCCGAGCTGGATATAGCTCAAAGCAAATGCTCCTCGATCCGACCACTGGACATCATGAACAAGCGCGATCCGACGCGTCTGGCCTGGGCGCCATTGTGAGTGCTCCACACGACGCTTGTGCCGGTCGACACACGCTCGGCGACAATGGCTTCGACGGAGGCGGTCGATTCCGGATCGAGGGCCGACGTGGGCTCATCCAGCAAGAGCACGCGCGACTGCAACAGAAGAGCACGCACAAGCCCGAGCCGCTGCTTCTCGCCGGTGGAAAGTCTGCGGATCGGCCAAGTCCCGCAGCTGGACGGCAGGCCCAATTTTTCGACCAGGTCTAGCGCCTCACGCCAGGCGATAAAGTGCTCCTGCACGGTGTCCGCCCACCAGCCGGGCTCAGCGGCGACGTAAGTCACCTTCTTTCGCCACGCGGGAGCCGGCATGGCTTCTCTCGCCGTGCCGTCCAGCTTGATGGAGCCTTCATTCGGATCAAGATCGGCAATGGCGCGCAGCAAGAGGCTCTTGCCGACGCCGGACGGCCCTTGCAGCGCAATGCATTCTCCATCGGCCAACTCGAATGAAACCGAGACATGCAGGCGCTTGAGGGTATCGACAGTGAGCATCGTTAAATGACCTTAGCGCCTTGCGAAGGGCTGCTTCTTTGCCTAGGTTACTGGAACGGGGATTTCCAGTC
>NZ_LGHL01000096.1 GCF_001908205.1 Bradyrhizobium sp. NAS80.1 | reverse complement strand
CGTCATTCCGCCCTACGATACGAGACCTACATCCTTTACGAGGTCTATATCGCGCCCGGGCTGATGGCGATGATCCAGCTCTTCAACGGCATGCAGTCCTCGCTCTCGATGGTCTATGACCGCGAGATGGGCAATATGCGTACGTTGCTGGTGAGCCCGCTGCCGCGCGGGTTCCTGCTGTTCTGCAAGCTGCTCGCGGGCACCGCAGTGTCGTTGCTCCAGGTCTATGCGTTCCTGCTGATCGCCTGGTTCTGGGACATCACGCCGCCGCCGTCTGGCTATCTCACCGTGCTGCCGGCGCTGATCCTGTCCGGGCTGATGCTGGGCTCGCTCGGGATGCTGATCTCCTCCGGAATCAAGCAGCTGGAAAACTTCGCCGGTGTGATGAACTTCGTGATCTTCCCGATGTTCTTTGCCTCATCGGCGCTCTATCCGCTCTGGCGGGTGCAGGAAGGCAGTCCCTATCTCTATTATGTCTGCCAGGCCAATCCGTTCACCCATGCGGTCGAGCTGATCCGCTTCGCGCTGTACGGACAGGTCAACTGGATTTCGCTGGCGGTGGTGGCTGGCTGCACGATCGTCTTCATGATCGGGGCGATCTATGCCTATGATCCCTCGCGCGGGCTGGCGCGACGCGGGCCCGCAGGAGGCGAAGGATGAGATCAGCGATCGCGACCATGGCCGCTTTCCTATCGACCTTTGCGCTCGCGCTGTCGGGCACGGCCACTGGGGCGGCGGATCCGCGCTATCCCGACTGGCCCTGCACGCAGGCCAAGGTACCGGACATCTCGCTCGCCGCCGTCTGGGCGGGACCGGCGCTCGACGACGCTGAGACCAAGTGGAGGGACGATGCGAAAATCAGCGCGCTGGTCTCAAAACTGGCGGCGCGCAAGACGCCGCTGGACGAGGCCGAGAAGTCCGTGAAGGAATTTCTGGCCGGCTTCGCGGCCGACAAGACCGCGAACGCCAAACTCCTGTTCGCGGGCCTGTTCGACACGCTCAATGCCCAGCGCTCCCAGGTCATGAACGGGCTCGAACGTGTCAGCCGCAAGCAGCGCGACGCCGCCGACAGGATCCGCGAGGAGACCATTCAGCTCCAGGCCCTCCAGGACGCAACGCCGCGCGACGACACCAAGGTCGAAGCGCTCAGCAACCAGTTGATCTGGGAGACCCGCATTTTCGAGGACCGCCGCAAGGTGGTGCGATTCGTCTGCGAGGTTCCGACTACGATCGACCAGCGCCTGTTCGCGCTCGGACGCGTGATTCAACAGGAAATGGAATAGCGTCAGCCTCGCTGACGGCTCACGAAAAGTTCCCGGATCGGCCCAGGGATCGTTAACCTTTTGCCGCGCTATCTGCCGGAACCAAATCGATCTAGGGTGGCTTGTCGAAGTGAACTCCAAGACGTCGGGAGGCCTCGATGGGAACAGCAAAATTCATCTTCGCGGGCACTGCGGCCCTCAGCATGTTCGCAACCGCCGCTTTCGCTGACGACATGACCGGAATGGTCACGCGGATTGATCGGCTCAATAACACGATCGCGATCCAGGAGATGCAGAAGGGTACGATCGGCAACAGCACAGGCGGCGCCGGTGCGCTCCAGGAGTACAAGGCCAAGGACGCCGCAATGCTGGAGGCCGTCCATGCCGGCGACAGGGTGACCTATTCTGCGACCGACAACAACGGTACGGGCACTCTGACCAAGCTGCAGAAGCAGTAGCGCTGGGGTTCTCAGTCTCATTGCGGCCATCCTTCGAGACGCCCGCCTTTGGCGGGCTCCTCAGGATGAGGTCTGGTTTCGCGACGAAATGTTAGACCCTCATGGTGAGGAGACCGCGAAGCGGTCGACTCGAACCACAAGGACATCGCTGACGCGGCTTGGTTCAATCAGCTCATTGTTCAGGGCGCGGCTCCGGCTGCGCCTCGTCGGTGGGAAGCTTGGCGTGCTCCCAGCCATCGGTCCCCTCCGGATACCAGGCGACGTTGGAATAGCCGTAACCCAGCGCGCGCCTGGCGGCGTTCCACGACATCCAGCAATCAGCGAGGCAATAGATCACGAGGAGCGCGGCCTTGTCGCCGCGCGACGCGCGCGCGAGGCCGCGCTGGAAATAATCGTCCATGGCGGGCGGCAGCGTGCCGTAGCCGGTGTCCGGCAACCAGATGCTGCCCGGAATGTCCTTGCGCGGGATATCGCGCCAGATGGTGCCTTCGGGCAGGTTCTTCGGCTTCGGAGGCCGCGGCAGCACGTCGATGAAGGCGCCGCGCTTCGCGCGCCAGATCGCTACTGCTTCTTCCGTCGTGAGCACGCGCGCGCCGGCGAGCGTCGCCGGCACCGGCGCGCGGTAATTGTCGGTGCGATAACCCTCGAGCTCGAATGGCTCGTGCTGCCGTGCCAAGTTCTGTTGCGCCAAGCCCGGCGCCGTCAGCACGGCGGTGACGAGCGCAGCGGCAAGAGGCCGCCTCATGGCGTCTTCTTGGCCGTCTCCGCGCCAAGCGGCCGATCACTCTCGTCGAGCAGCGGTACGCCGTACTCGAACAGGATCTTGTTGATCTCGCCCTGGTTCTCCTGGATCAGCTTGTTGAGCTGCCGCTTCCAGTTCTGGTCGGCGGCACGCACGCCCATGCCGATGCGATAGACCAGCTTCGGCCCCGTGGTTTCCTTCACCAGCGGCGTGACATGAAGCGAAGAACCGGCCTTCTTCGCATAGAAGCCCGCCATCGGTCCCCACAGCACGCCGGCATCGATCTTGCCGGCTACGAGGTCGTCGATCATGGCCTGCGCCGAATTGTCGAAGCGGGTGTCGATCATTAGCGGGTAAGGCTTCGCATCGCTCATCAGCCCGGCGATCGCCATGTTGGTCGCCGGCGGCGTGCCGGCGACGATGCCGACATGCTTGCCCTTCAACCTCGGATCCTCGAGCGTATCGACGTCCTCAAGCCCGCTGCCTGCCTTCGCGACCAGCGCATAGGTCGTGCGGTAGTAGGGATTGGTACCCTGCACGAGATCGTCACCTTGCGGGAAGCCCATGATGACGTCGCAGCGATGCGAGCCCAACGTCATGCGCACGAAGCCGGTGGCCTGCGGGAAGAAGACGTAGTCGAGCTTCTTCTGCAGCTTGTCCGCAAACAATTCGGCAAGCTTGTTCTCGAACCCCTCGCCCTTCTCGTTCGAGAACGGCAGATTGCGCGGGTCGGCGCAGACGCGCAGCACCTTGGGATCGACCAGTTCGAAGGAAAGGTCGCCACTATCATTCGTCTGCGCCACGACGACGTCACCGAACGCGCAGGACGCAGCCAGGACCCATAGTGAAATCAACCAGCGACGATGTCGTCCGGCCTCCGTCATCGCGCTTCCTCCATATTTTGTTCGAATGCTATCCATGCAACGCATGACGCGCCATGTTTGGCCAAACTTTGCGCTAGCTTCATTTTGCTGCAGTGCAAGGCAGCAAACCCTTTTAACTGAGGCGGAAAAGTGTCTCGCATCGCTCTAGTGATCACAGCCTTGTCCCTGCTGGGGATAGCGACGCTAGCACGCGCCGGGGCGGCCGAATTGCCTGTGAGCGAAGTCGCGCCGGGAATCTTCCTACACTCCGGGACCATCGCCCTGATGACCCACGAGAACGGGGGGCGACATCGCTAATGTCGGCTTCATCGTCGGCGAGAATGCGGTGGCGGTGATCGACACCGGCGGCAGCCTCCGCGGAGGCGAGGCGCTGCTGGCGGCCGTGCGGGCTCGCACCAGCAAACCGATCCGCTACGTCATCAATACCCACGGCCATCCCGATCATGTCTTCGGCAACGGCGCGTTCGTTGCGGAAGGAACCAGCTTCGTCGGCCACAGCAAGCTGCCGCAGGCGCTGGCGACGCGCGGGCCCTACTATCTCGACAATTTTCGTCGCATCATGGGCAGCGATCTGATCGATCCCGTGAAGATCGTGCCGCCGACCCTGCTCGTCACGGACACGCTGACGCTGGATCTCGGATCGCGCCGCCTCGCCTTGCGGGCCTGGTCCCCCGGGCACAGCGACAGCGATTTGACCGTGTTCGACGAGACGACGAAAACGCTGTTCGCCGGCGACCTCGTCTTCCTCCGCCATGTCCCGGTGATGGACGGCAGCATTCGCGGCTGGCTCGGCACGCTCAAGGAACTCGAGAGCATCCCGGCGCAGCGCGTCGTTCCCGGTCACGGCCCCGTGAGCGAATGGCCTGGAGCGTTGGCCAATGAACGGCGGTATCTCATGGCGCTGCTCGCCGATGTCCGGGCGTCGAACAAGAAAGGCGAGCCGATCCGGACCGTCGCGGACAAGGCGGCCGCGTCGGAACGACCGCACTGGGAGCTGTTCGACGATTACAACGCCCGCAACGCAACCGCAGCATTTTCGGAAATTGAATGGGAATAGCGGGCGCGCTACGCTGGTTGGGATCGGCTTCGCTGACTCCGGGGATCAGCTACGCTGACCCGGACCGCGTCGTCCGTGCGGGACCATGACCATGATGGGATATACACGCCGTCTGACCTTGATCGCCGCACTGCTCGGCATCGTTGCTGTGCCGGCAAGTGCCGAAGAGGCCTACGATCCCTGGCCGGGCCTGGTGCAGGACATCTTCAGCAACCGTCCGATGAACGACGGCGGCAACGTCATCGGCATCGAGATGCCTTACCGCGCAGAGGACGCGGCCATCGTGCCGGTGACCTTGCGCAGCAAGTTGTCGCCGGGCGATGCCCGCCGCATCCGCTCGATTACGCTAGTGATCGACCGTAACCCGGCGCCGATGGCGGCGAAGTTCGAGCTCGGACCGGATGCCAACGTCACGGAAATCTCCACGCGCGTGCGTGTCAACAACTACACCGACGTCCATGCGGTCGCCGAGCTCAGCGACGGCCGGCTCTATGTCTCCAAGACCTATGTGAAGGCCTCCGGCGGCTGCTCGGCGCCGGCAGCAAAGAATGCCGAGGAGGCGCAGAACCGGCTCGGCAAGATGCGCTACCGGCAATTCGCGCGTGAGGAGGCGCCCGCCAGCCGCGTGCGCGAAGCGCAGATCATGATCGGCCATCCCAACAATTCGGGCCTGCAGATGGACCAGGTCACGCAGCTCTATATTCCCGCCTTCTTCATCAACCAGCTGAAGCTGACGCAGGACGACAGCCCCGTGCTGTCGATGGAAGGCGGCATCTCGATCTCGGAAGATCCCAATCTGCGCTTCACCTATGTGTCGAACGGCGCCAAGCGTTTCCGCGCCGAGGCGAAGGACACGGATGGGCATGTGTTCCGCAACGAGTGGGATGTGGAGAAGCCGGGGACGTAAGACACGCCACCTGCGCTGATGCCTCCTCTGTCACATGCCACTCCCTCCGCCTCCGCCACCTCCGCCTCCGCCACCGCCGCCACCACCAGCTTGTCGGGAGGCATCGAGGTCTCTGTCTGAGCGACCGGGTGCGCCAGCCGGGTAACCGTAAGCACCCGGATAGCCCCTGTTCGATCCTACTGTTTGCATCTCACGCTGCGGAACGTGGCCGGGGACACTCGAGTGATGTTTCCCGGAAATCATCCTGTGACCAGATGCCTTGCTCGGCACACCCTGCGCAAGCGCGGCTGGTGCTGCCGCGATGAGAGCCGCGGCAGAAAGTGCGATGATCGTCTTCTTCACTTTTCGGTCCTCCCTCGTTGGAACGAAAGAGCCTGCGTGGAGAACCAAAATTATGTCCGCTCGGTGAACCGCCATATCACGCTACGGTGAAAGTGTATCACTTCACCGTAGACACGGTCCGCGCATCGCCTTTGTGTGCGAGCTGGTACAAAAATAAACGCGATTCCGCGCGTGGCAAATATCCTCGATGGGCGGCGTCGCGCGTACCCCGCTCGCGGTGGCACTCCCAAAGGACCCGCTGCCTACCTTGACAACGCGGCCCTATGAACTTGCAAGGGTTCCTTCACCTTGATCCAGGGATACATCCAAGAGGGCTATGGCCGGAGATCGCTTCGCGCTAAAGAGTGAGACCGCCGCTGCTGGGGGCCAAACGGAGATGATCCGATGGGTGTGGCAGGCTGGCGCTTTGCGCATGTGAAGAGAACTCCCCGCGTCCGGGCGGTCATAATCGGCGTGCTGGAGGAGTTGCCGTTTATCTGTCCGGTGGCGGTCGCAATCGGCTCGCTGATCATGATCGGCATCACGCTCTGCAAAGATTGGCCGCAGTGAGGCGGCCCGGCCACCAAAGCGCGCTCAATCATCTACCGAACGATCTGCAACCTTCGCGCCCCTCAATGTGAGCCGTCCAGCATCGAGCACACCGCAGTGCGCGTCTGCTTAGCCCCCAACTGCGGGCGCGAGAGCGGACAATCCTGGACCGCGGCTTCGGGCCGATAGGCGACATAGAGGCAGCCAACCGAGGTGGCTTCAATTGAGGAGGTGCTGACGGAGCTTTTTGATGATCTCCCGCAGGCCGTTCGTGTACTCTTCGATAGCCCGCAGGGCCTCCTCTGAGCGCGAAGGCTTGGATGATCTTGGCTCACCCTGATCTGGTTCGTCGGGCTTGTTCATGGCCCGATAGTTCGGCGAGGGCCAACGGGACCGTTGAGCTAGATCAAATGTGGACCGGTGAACTTTGAAGGCGATGGAAGAGGCCGTGGAGACGCGCGGTGATGACCGATCTCTGGTGTTCATCAGTATTGACTTGATAACGGCTCAACGTTCAGGTGCCCGCCGCAGCGCGGCACAGCTCTGCTACACCGGTGCAGCAGATGATCAATCCCCCACGATTGGAGCGGTATTACTGCACAAGCCGAGCGCGCAGTCGTGTAAATTCGGCATCGCTGATCGACCCTGCCTGTTTTAGCCGATTGAGCTTTTCGATTTCGTCTGAGACGCTGAAACCAATTACTCTCCTGAGTTCATCGCGCGCCTGCTCAGCCTGTTGCACGTTACGCTCCGCCATGCCTCTTCCCTGAAAGATCAGGTATGCAAGCACGACGATGAGTGGAAATACTATCCATCCTATCACCCATAGTGCCTTAACCCAGCCGGAGATGTCGTGGCGCCGGAATAGATCGGAAGCAACGGTAATGAGCAGCCAGAACCACACGATGAGGAAGAATATCGTGAGGGCGTCTAGCAGGAAATTTCGATAGGTGAAGCCCTCTTGAAAGAAGAACATTGCGGCCCTCCCTTGCCTACCACTGATCGTAAGAGCACCAGACTGACCTAATTATTGCCCTTAAAGCGCGATTCCGCTGCCGCTTTTGATTTAGATCAACGCATGTCAGCTTGGGGTAAAAGCAGCGGTCAGCCTGACGATCGTGTGTCGCCCGGCTTCCCACAGACGACATGGCGGTGCTCTTGCGTTGTTCAGCTAAGGGGCCAGAAGCTGTCGGCAAGCCAAGCAAGAGCTCTAATCGCGAAGATGTATGGCTGCACGGACCATCTCGACATTGTCCGCAGCTACAGTCCCATTCGGCAGGTGTAGTCCGTCCTCAAAGCCGATCCTCGTCGAGAGACGAAGGCGCCATGCCTCGCGAACGCACGGCCATGCTCTGCAACAACGGCTTGACCTCGGATCGCACGTCGATGGCGAGACGGTCATGGTCCGGCTCGACCGAGGCGATGGAAACGGGGCTATCGGGGGAAATGCAGCATCGCCTGGCGACCATCGTGATGGTGCTCCTTCCGCAAGACATGCTACATTGAATATTTGATACATGGAATGTCAGCCAGGTCATACATACTGGCCCTTTGACTCCCTATGGTGGAGCAGGCCCAGGCAGCCGCAACCGAAAGGGTAGCGCCATGGCTTATCATCGAATTTCAACAGGTCTCGTTGCCACAGCGCTGCTCGCGCTGTCGTTTCAGGGCTTGCGGGCGGAGACCGCACCTGAGGTCACCGAGGAAGTCGATTTCACGATCTCCTGCGGGCCGACGTCACAACAGGCATTCAAGCACGCGGTTTGGACCCTGCATTCATTCTGGTACCCCGAGGCGTTAAAGCAGTTCAACGCGATCGCCGTGTCCGAGCCCGGCTGCGCGATGGCGTATTGGGGCATCGCGATGAGTCATTGGTATCCACTGTGGTATCCCCCGTCGCCCGGCGCGCTTAAGGCCGGCTCCGAAGCAATTGCCAAGGCGATGGCGGCCCCGACCCAGACGCCGCGCGAGGCGGATTACATCGCGGCGATCGCCGCCTTCTATCGCGACAATGACAAGCTCAGCCATCAGGCTCGCGCGATCGCCTACGAAAAGGCGATGCAGCAGGTGTATGAACGCTATCCGGACGACCGAGAGGCCGCGGTGTTCTATGCCCTGGCGCTGAACGCCAGTGCGCTCAAGACTGACAAGACCTTCGCCAAGCAGACAAGGGCGGCCGATATCCTCAACAAGATCTGGAAGGAGGCGCCGAACCACCCTGGCGTCGTGCATTACCTGATCCATAGCGACGACTCGCCGCAATTCGCCGCGGCGGGGCTGGATGCCGCGATCTGCTATGCCAAGGTCGCACCCGACGTGCCACACGCGCTGCACATGCCGTCGCACATCTTCACCCGGCTCGGCATGTGGCAGCAGTCGATCGACTCGAATCTCGCCGCTCACACCGCTGCGCTCAATTATGTGCGTGCGAGCCGCGGGCCGGGGAGTTACGACCTGGAAACCCTGCACACGATGGACTATCTCGAATACGCCTATCTGCAGATCGCGCAAGATGGCCCGGCCAAAGAGGTGGTCGACAAACTTGCCGGCTTCCGCGAGATCGATGCTGCAAATCTTGCCGGGGCTTACGCTGTCGCCGCGATCCCGGTTCGTTATGTGCTCGAGCGCCACGACTGGCCGGCCGCGGCCGCGCTGAGCGAGCCGGCGATCGGCTTTCCGCTCGAGCGCTTTCCGTGGGCAGAAGCGATGATTGTCTATGCCCGCGCGCTGGGCGATGCGAAGACAGGAAACATCGCCGGCGCCGAGACGGAGGTTGATCGCCTCCAATTGCTTGAAGACAAGCTGAAGGGGAACGACAGCTATTGGGCCAGCCAGGTCGAGGTCCAGCATTTGGCGGCCGCCGGCATCCTGGCCCACGCCCGAGGCGACGACAAGAACGCCATCTCGCTGTTGCGGGCCGCAGTCGATCTGGACACCACGATGGACAAGCACCCGGCCACCCCGTCCTCGGTGCTGCCGGCGCGCGAGCTATTGGCCGATCTGTTACTCGAACTCAACCAGCCGGCGGCTGCCCTGATCGAGTACCAGGCGATGTTGAGTACCGATCCCAATCGTTTCCGCAGCCTTCTCGGCAAGGCTCGGGCCGCGAAGCAGACGGGTGATTCCGTGACGGCTCACGACGCCTACCGGAAACTTGTGGCGCTGAGCAAGCCGGTCGGTCCGACGCGTCCCGAACTGGCCGAGGCCACGTCCTATCTAACGAACTGACTGCGGGGCTTTCGCCGCACGTCGGCTCAGGGTCCATAAGCCATAGGCAGCGTCAGAAACACCTCACCTCGGCTTCCGCCTGCGCGCGGCGCAGATCGTTCACGGCGGAATTCGCCTGCTCCGACGTGCGGAACTGGACGCCGAGATTACCGCGAACCTGGGACATGCTGAGCGCGGTTTCCGCGGTGACGTAGCGGTCATAGGGCACGATCGAGGCGACCACGTCGATGGAGCAGGAACATTGCTCGATCGACTGCCGCGTCTCGCCATTGGCTTTCATGCAGCCATAGACGTATTCCGCGCGCGCCGAGGTCGGGTAGTCGTTGGCCTCCTCGGCCCGCGCCACGCATGCGGTCGCGGCCCATACCGCCAATGCGGCGACAATCGGTCGTAGCTGTCCCGCCTGATTCATGAGCGTCCTCCCGCTGGTTGCGACGGAAGCTAAGCTATGCGTATTGTCCTGAAAAGGACCCCCTTCGAGGAAACGGCTCACAAGGTGATGAGAGCACTTGGTCGAACATTGGCGCTTGCGGCGACCCTGGCGCTGACGCTGGCCGCACCAGGCCGCGCCGCGGATACCATTCGTCTTGCGGTGCAGAAAACCGGAACATTCTCCTGGGAGCTGGCCGCAATCCGCGCCGGCGGCCTCGACAAGGAGGCCGACCTGTCGCTCGATGTCACCGAGCTTGCTAGCCCCGAGGCCGGCAAGATCGCTCTGCGCGCTGGCAATGCCGACATCATCCTGTCCGACTGGCTGTGGGTGTCGCGCGAGCGCGCGCTGGGCGCCAAGCTCACCTTCTATCCCTATTCCAGCGCGCTCGGCGCGGTGATGGTGCCGGCGGCGTCGCCGATCAAGACGCTCGCCGACCTCAGGGGCCGCAAGCTCGCCGTCGGCGGCGGACCGATCGACAAGAGCTGGCTGCTGCTCCAGGCGCGAGTGAAGCAGGACGGCATCGACCTGAAGTCGGATGCGACCATCGTCTATGGCGCGCCGCCCCTGATCGCGGCCAAGGCGCTCGACGGCGAGATGGATGCGAGCCTCAACTTCTGGAACTTCTGCGCGCAGCTCGAGGCCAAGGGCTTTCGCCGCCTCACCGGCATCGAGGACATCCTGCCGAAGCTGGGCGCCAAGGGAGCCGTCTCCGCGGTCGGCTATGTCTTCGACGAGGGCTGGGCTGCGAGCCATCGCAATGCGGTGGCGCGCTTCATCGCGATGACCCGCAAGGCCAAGCAGTTGCTGGTGACCTCGGACGCGGCCTGGGACAAGATCGCGCCTCTCACCGGCGCGACCGATCCCACCATGCTCAAGACCTATCGCGACCGCTATCGCGACGGCATTCCGCGCCGGAGCATCGACGACGAGGAAAAGGACGCGCGCGTGCTCTACCGCGTGCTGGCCGAGATCGGCGGCCGCGACCTGGTCGGGCCTGCAGCCGAGCTCGATCCCGGCACGTTCTATCACGCTGTGCCTGGAGACTGAGGTGCTGCGTCTCTTCTCGTTCGCCCTGTTTCTTGCGATCTGGTGGATTGCAGCGCTGCTCGTCGGCGGTGCAAAACTGCCCTCCCCGCCTGCCGTGCTCCAGGTGATGATCGCGGAGGCATCGAGCGGCGCGCTGTTCCTGCACCTCGGGGCGACGCTGGCGCGCGTCGCGCTCGCCTTCGTGCTGGCGATGTCGCTCGGCAGCGCCATCGGCTATCTGATGGGACGGGTGAAGCTCGCCGACCGGCTCGGCGATCCATGGCTGATCCTGCTGCTCAACCTGCCGGCGCTGGTCGTGATCGTTCTGGCCTATATCTGGGCCGGTCTCACCGAGGCCGCCGCGATCACAGCGATCGCCATCAACAAGCTGCCAACCGCGATCGTCACCCTGCGCGAAGGCACCCGCGCGCTCGATCGTTCGCTCGACGAGATGGCGACCGTGTTCGCGATGCCGCGCTGGCGCGCGTTCCGCCATGTCGTGCTGCCGCAGCTTTCGCCCTATATCGCCGCATCTGCCCGCTCCGGACTGTCACTGGTGTGGAAGATCGTGCTGGTCGCCGAACTCCTGGGACGGCCGAACGGCGTCGGCTTCGAGATCGGCGTCGCCTTCCAATTGTTCGATACGCCGCGGCTGCTCGCCTATTCGCTGACATTCGCCGCCGTCGTGCTCGTGATCGAAACCTTGCTGGTGCAACCGTTCGAAGCCCGCGCAACACGGTGGCGGCCCCGTGCGGCTTGAAGTCGATATCACAGGCAAGACGTTCAGGAGCGCTGCGGGCGGAACGCACGAGGTGCTCGCGCCGCTCAAATTCGCGGTTTGCCCCGGCGAGGTCGGTGTGCTCATCGGTCCGTCCGGCTGCGGCAAGAGCACGATGCTGCGCATCATCCTCGGCCTCGATAGCGATTTCCAGGGCCGCATCTCGCGCCCGCCGCAGGCTCGGATAGGCATGGTGTTCCAGGAGCCGCGACTGTTGCCGTGGCGCTCGGTCGAGCAGAATGTGCGGCTCGCGGCCCCCGACGTCACCGACGCGAAGCTGTCCGAGCTGTTCAGGATCCTGGAGCTGGAAGCGCATCGCAGCCACTTCCCCGGCGAATTGTCCCTGGGCCTCGCCCGCCGCGTCGCGCTGGCCCGGGCCTTTGCCGTTGAGCCCGATCTGCTCGTGCTCGACGAGCCCCTCGCCTCGCTCGACGACGCGCTCGCCGGCCGCCTGCGCGACGAGATCGCAACGCTGGTCGCAAGCCGCCCGGTCATGACGCTGCTCGTCACCCACAGCCTCGACGATGCGATCCGCCTCGGCGACCGCCTGTTCTTCCTGTCGCCGCGGCCGGCGCGGATCGTGCACGAGGTGCCGATCGCCATCCCGCGCGACGCACGCGGCGACGCCGAGATTGCCGCAATCAAGGCCAGCCTCGTCCAGCGGACCCAAAACGGACAAGATGGCGAACATGGCGGTGAACGCGCCAGTCGGGATATCTCATAGTCAGCGACGACAGGCGCGTGCTAAACAGGCCGGCAGCGGAGTTGATGATGAAGCGAACGGTCGCTGTGACGACACTTGGCCTCGTTGTTGTCGCGATGACTGCGAGCGCACAGGATATGATGCGCGATGTCGACCTGTCCTCGCCCGCGATGGTTTCGGCTGAACTGAGCCGGCAGGAGGTCGAAGCGGTGCTGGCCAAGGCAAGCGCTGCCGCGCCGGCCGATTTCACCGGCAAGCGGCTGTCGGGACTCGACCTCTCGGGGCTGGACCTTTCCAACGCAATCTTCCGCGCAGCGCGTCTCAACAAGGCCAGGCTCGCCGGCACACTGCTCGATCATGCAGTCCTCGATCAAGCGTGGCTCCTGGACGCCGACCTCACAGGCGCAAACCTGAAGGGCGCCAACCTGTTCGCCTCGCAGATGGCACGCGCCCGTCTCGACGGCGCGGATCTGACAGGGGCACGCATCGCCGCCGATCTCACCGGCGCAAGCCTGATCGGCGCCTCGATCGCGGACGCGCATCTGGGGGCCGACATGCGCAACCAGTCGATGGGTCTGATGCGCGCAGTGTTGCGATCGGCCAATTTGGCCGGGATCAATGCGCGCAACGCCGACCTGTCGCGCGTCGATCTCGAATTTGCGTCCCTCAAGGGTGCAGATTTGAGCGGCGCATCGCTCAAGAACGCCCAGCTTGCCGGAGCCGACCTGACCGGCGCGACCGTCATCGATGCCGATTTCGAGGGTGCAGATCTCGCCTCGGCAAAGCTGATCGCTCCGGTCGGCCTTGACCGGGCCAAGAATTTCGACAAGGCAAAGAACCGCGAACGCCTGATCACGGAATGACGGCATTTGCTTTGGGAGGACTGGCTGATGCGTTGGGTTCTGGCTGTAATCGCGTTGTTGGCGTGTGCCGGCGAAGCCGCCGCGCAGAGCAAGGGCAAGGGCATCCGGCTCTGGAATCTGACCTCAGAGACCATTTCCGGCTTCCAGCTCGCACCGGCCGGCAAGACCGACTGGGGTCCGAACCAGACCCTGAACGACAAGGACAAGGAGGTCGACCACGACGAGCGGCTGCGCATCACCGGCGTTGAACCCGGCCGCTACGACGCCAAGGTCAGCTATCCCAATTCCCGGCAGTGCATCGTCCGAGACATCGAGATCAAGGCGGATGCGGTGTTCTCGGTCGCCGACAAGGACCTGAAGGACTGCACCAAGTAGCGCGACAACTCAGGCAGCGGGCTTTGCGCCCGCTGCCTCCGCCCGGTCGTTGCTGTGCGGATATTGGCAGCGCCATCGCACGGCCTGCCACTTCGGATGCTCGCCAATCCATTGCGCGATATAGGGCGGCGCCGCCATGGCACACTGCGCCGGCGAACCCCCATAGGCAAATACCAGATGCTGCTCCTCGCAGGTGGTCGGTGAGAGCACGGCGCAGACAGTCACAATCAGATCGATCGGATTCATGCGTGAAATCCTCGCGGGCGTTCTCAAGAGATAACATAAGGGCTACGGCCACAGCAGCCGGAAGTTTCAAACCGGCGTGAAGAAGCGGGAACCTGGCGGCCATGGCCTCTCACCCAAGCGCGCCGACCTTTGCCTGAGTTAGCTGAGGTGAACCCGGCGCCTTGCCGTCAGTTCATTTCGTCAATAAGCTGGTTCCTCACAACTGCTAACAGGCTGATGGCTCTCACGGAAACCTCTTGGCGCGGCGTCGCGGTCGCTGTGTGCTTGCTGGCGCTCATCACCGGCACCTTGGCCATCACGGGTCAAGCCCGGCGCGCAGTTGCGGAACCGTCGCAGCCGAACACCTCGAATTCAGGCCGCAGCGAGCCTTCCCGCACCGCAAACAGCGACCAGGCGGTGGTCAAGCTTACGCCCAGCCAGCAGGGACAGATCGCACTCGAAACCGCCATTGTGGAAGCGGCTCCGCATCCAGAGCAATTCCGCGCATATGGCGCAGTGCTCGACATCTCCCGCATTACGGAGCTCACCAACAGCTACGCCAATGCGCAGGCTCAGCTCCAGACGGCACAGGCCAAGCTCGAAGTCGCGAAGAGCGCATTCGAGCGAACGAAGAATCTCGTTGAATCCGCAGCGCTCCCAAAAAAGGAAGCTGAAACCGCAGAGGGAACGTTGCGGACCGACAAGGCCGCGCTCGCCGCTGCGGAGTCGCAGCTCAGGACTCTCGCGGCAACGGCACAACAGGAATGGGGGCCGGTGATCGGCCGCGGAATCGTCGAGCGCTCGCCCGCCGTTGTGAGGCTGATCGAACGCGATCAGTTTCTGGTTCAGGTGACGCTGCCGCCCGGCGTGACCGTCACGGGGACTCCGGGAGCAGCACTGGCACAAGCGCCGACGCGAAATGCGAATATCGATCTCGAGTACATCTCCCCGGCAACACGCACAGACCCTCGTATTCAGGGACTGAGCTATTTCTTCTCCGCACCTGGCGATAGCGGTCTGCTGCCCGGCATGAACACCATTGTTTATGTGCCGTCAGGCAACACTTACGAGGGCGTGTTCATCGAGGATACCGCGATTGTGCGATGGCAGGGTCGATCGTGGGTTTACCTGCGCGTGAGCCCCGATAGCTTCCGACGGCATCCGATCAGTACGGATCAACCGGTCTCGGATGATGACTACGTTGTCCGAAACATCCCATCGGGGTCCGAAATTGTAATCCGGGGCGCGCAGGTCTTGTTGTCCGAAGAGGCCAAGAGCGAGCTTCGGAGCGGCGATGACAATGACTGATGGCATCGGCCCCAACAGGTCAGGACCGCAAGCTGCTCTCGTCGCGTTCGCCATCCGCTTTCGCGGCGTCGTGCTCGCGCTTTCGTTCGCACTGCTGGGCTACGGCCTGTTCACGCTCGGCGAAGCCAAATACGGGGTCTTCCCCGAATTCGCGCCGCCACAGGTCACGATCCAGACTGAAGCTCCCGGCCTCAGCCCGGAGCATGTCGAGATTCTGGTCACGCAACCGATCGAAACATCGATCAACGGCTTGGCCGGCGTCGAAAGCCTGCGCTCGTCGTCGATCCAAGGTCTCTCCGTAGTGACAGTCATCTTTCAGCCGCGCAGCGATATCTACCGTGCGCGCCAATTGGTGACGGAGCGTCTCGCGGTCGTGGCCGCGCGGCTGCCGCAAGGCGTTCAGCCGCCGTCGATGACACCGTTGACCCCGCTGGCCGGCACCGTTCTGGTCATTGGCCTGACCTCCAACCAACGTTCGCTGATGGATTTGCGCACCATTGCGGACTGGACCGTGGCGAGACGACTTCTGGCCGTACAGGGCGTGGCACAAGTATCCACTTACGGCAAAGATGTCAGATCTCTGCAAGTTCAAGTCCGCCCGGACGATTTGATCCGGTTTCGGGTCGGCCTGAATGACGTACTGACCGCCGCGCGCAAGGCCACCGGCGTACGGGGCGCCGGATTCATCGATACCGCCAATCAGCGCATCACGCTGCAAACCCAAGGGCAGTCTTTGACGCCCGACCAGCTTGCCCGCACGGTCCTTCTGCACGAAGGCGGCGCAAGCGTGGTCCTCGGCGACGTTGCCACCATCGTGACCGCTCCCGAGCCACCAATCGGGGCCGCCCTCATCGACGGCGTGCCCGGCATCATGCTCATGGTCAGCCAGCAATACGGCGCAAATACGCGAGAGGTCACCACACGGGCGGAAGCCGCACTGCAAGAACTGCGACCTGGCCTCGAAGCCGACGGGGTTCAACTCCATGCGGACATATTTCGCCCTGCCAATTTCATCGACGCAGCCACTGAGAACGTGCTCAACGCCTTGTTGATCGGTGGGGCGCTCGTGGTCGTCGTTCTGTTTCTATTTCTGTTTGACTGGCGCACCTCGATCATCAGCTGCACCGCCATCCCCCTATCGTTGATAGCGGCCGTGCTCGCACTGCAATGGATGGGCGAAACTCTCAACACGATGACGCTGGGTGGCCTCGCAATCGCGATCGGCGAAGTGGTTGATGACGCCGTCATCGGCGTCGAGAACGTCGTGCGTCGATTGCGCGACAATCGTCGGGCGACGGCGCCTAAACCCGAGGCTCGCGTCGTGCTCGACGCTTTCCTCGAGGTGCGAAGCGCCGTTGCCTATGCGACGTTTGCGGTGCTGCTGGTCTTCTTTCCAGTCCTGGCGCTTTCAGGCATTGCAGGCCGTCTCTTTGGCCCCTTGGCCATCGCCTACATCTTCGCCGTGCTCGCCTCGCTCGCGGTCGCGCTTACAGTGACGCCGGCGCTCTCCATGCTGCTCCTCATCGGGAGGACCGGCGGACAGCGCGTGCACGAACCACCAGCGGTGCGGTGGTCTCGTCGCCACTACCGAGCCTTGCTGCGTCGCATCGGCCGCTTCCCGAAGCTGGTGATGACGGCGGCCGCGGCCGTCACGATCGCCGGCGCGGCGATGCTCCCTTTCTTTGGCGGGACCTTCCTGCCAGACCTGCGGGAAGGCCACCTGATCCTGCACGTCTCCGCGATCCCCGGCACCTCGCTCGACGAATCCCTTCGTATCGGCAAACTGATGACGGACACGCTCCGACATATCCCGGGCATCCGCAGGGTGGCGCAGCATACAGGCCGAGCCGAGGCCGGCATCGACACGGTTGGTCCTCATTCCAGCGAGTTCGAGATCGACTTGGAGCCAGGGCTCTCGGGTCAGGCACAAACCGCAGCAGAGGCGCGCATCAGGGCCGCATTGGCCGACTTTCCCGGGGTTTCCTTCTCGAGCAAGACCTACTTGACGGAGCGGGTGGAAGAGACCGTCTCCGGCTTCACCGCCGCGGTGGTCATCAACATCTACGGGCCCGATCTCGATTCACTCGAACGCGCTGCGCGCGACGTAGCTCGAGAACTCGACGAAGTCGCTGGCGCCATCGACGTACAGCAACGATCTCCGCCGGGGATGCCACAGGTGAATGTCACGCTTCGCCCGACCGATCTACAGCGCTGGGGGCTCGATGCTATCGAAGTGCTCGAACTGATCCGCACCGCATATCAGGGCGACGTCGTCGGCCAAGGATATGAAGGCAATGCCGTCTTCAATGTCATCGTGATCCTCGACGGGCATGCCCGCGTCCGGCTCGCTCAGATCGGTGACCTGCCGATACGTACGCCGAGCGGAGCTTACATTCTGCTGAAGCAAATCGCTGACGTTTACGAAACCTCGGGCCGTTATCAGATCCAGCACCAGAATGCGCAACGCGTTCAGACCGTAACGGCGAACGTCAGCGGACGCGATCTCGAATCCTTCGTGGCCGCCGCCAAACGCAAGCTGGCCCGCGAGGTCGCTCTTCCGCCCGGCGCTCATGTTGAATTTGCCGGAGCGGCCGAGGCTCAAGCCCGGTCGCGGCGCGATCTCATCGTCAACTCTTTGCTAGCCGGGACGGGTATCGTCATTCTGCTCTCGATGGTTACCGGTCATTGGCGAAATCTGCTGCTGGTGATGATCAACCTACCGTTTGCAATGGTCGGTGGCGTGCTCGCATTAGCGTTGACGGGCGGCCTGCTTTCGCTCGGATCGATGGTCGGCTTCGTCACGCTGTTCGGAATCACACTGCGTAACTCCATCCTCATGATCTCGCACTACGAACACCTCGTCCTCGTCGATGATCGTGTATGGGGACCCGAAACCGCGATCGAGGGCGCTGCTGATCGTCTTGTCCCGATTCTGATGACGTCTCTTGTGACCGGCTTGGGATTGTTGCCTCTCGCGATAGGCGCAGGAGAGCCGGGTCGTGAAATCGAGGGCCCGATGGCGATCGTCATCCTCGGCGGTCTCATGACCTCGATGGCACTTAGTTTGCTGGTTCTGCCTACCCTTGCGCTTCGGTATGCGCGTTTCAAGACCCGTTCCGAGTGAACGCGAGCTACTGACGGCCCAAATCGCATTCGCTGCAAAAGTGGCAGTAACGCTGACCAGGCGGCGCAACACGACGCACAAGCTGACGGCTGAGACTTCGAGCGCGGTTCTCGATCGCTATCGTGGCCCACCGTTAACCGCGACGGCTCTAACGAAGGGGGAAGCCAATTGAACTGCGCCGAACAGGAAAGCGGCGAGAATGGCAGGCCAAACACTGCCACGGCTTCGATAGCATTTCGCCATCGAAGCCGCGGCAGGTTCGCCGGTCTTACTTGCGCGCAGCGCAGGCGTACATGTTGATTTCCATGCCGACCGACACTTCCACGATCTTCGGAGCTTTCCAAGCCATTCGGGGTCTCCCAAGGTATTGAGCGCGACATCGCGCGGGGCAAAACCTAGGGCTGCATCATGCACAGCGCAAGCCTGGAATCGAAGCGCAAACACAGCGAACTGTCGCATTGCGCTCGCGAATTTCCCTCTCGGGCAAATCACCTTCGCTCCCAGTCAAGCGCCACGCACCTCAACGCAACAGCTTCAGCAGAGCGCGGCCGGCGCGCGAATTCAGCTCCTTCGCATCCAGCGTTCCGTCCTTGTCGGGATTCGCTGCATTGAAGCGCTGCTCCACCACGGACAGATATTCCTCGAGCGTGAGAGTGCCATCGTGATCGGGATCGGCAGCGGCGAGTTCTTTCGCCGTTAACCGTCCGCGCAGTTCGCGTACGTCCAGCGTGCCGTCGTGATCGGCATCGAGCTTTGCGAACAGCGCGCTGGCGGCCTTCTTCACCTCGGCGAGATCGAGCGTGCCGTCATTGTCGGTGTCGAACATCTTGACGGCGTTGCCCGATGCCGACCAGGCCGGACCGGACAGCAACGCCAACGTGAGTGCAAGCGCAACAGAGCGACGCGATATCATCGAAACCTCCCTGGTGACACACCCGATTCGAGCAGGATCGAGACAAATTAAGTCCAGAACTGCGCTTGGGTTCAAGGGCGAGTTGATCCGGCTGTTCGCGCGGGGGCGAACATTGACGGAATTCGGGTGGACCACCGGCCGGTGCCGTCGCTTGATTGCAGGTCATGCCGTGCTGCACCAGTGAGGCTGCTCATGATCCGCCCGATTACGATTTCCCTCTGTTGTGTCATTGCGTTGTGCCTCGCCTCGCCCGTCGCGGCGGAGAGCGGCGCGCATCCCAAACCCGTACCAGCGCGACCCGCGGGCACACTGACCGGCAAGGAGCGCCTCGGCCCCAAATGGACCGACGAGCAGCGCATCGACAATTGCAACGTGCCGGAAGACAGGCGTGGAGCCCGGCCGCGACCGACGCTGTGCCCGGACCATCTGATCAACTAGGCCTATCGCGCAATCTTCGCGCTGTGGAATTTGTGCAGCGCATTCGCGCAAGACGAGCAAAATTTCTCGAGGATTACCGCGCGAAGCCTGGCATCTGGCGTCCAACAAATCGGCAACTCGCTTTCGACTTTCATATTGACGACTTTTGCAATCGGGCCGAGTGTTG
>NZ_LGHL01000095.1 GCF_001908205.1 Bradyrhizobium sp. NAS80.1 | reverse complement strand
GACCGTTCGTCACTCCCACGCATCGCGCCCCCCTAGTTAAATCCTGATCCTAGAGAATCACGACACGAAACGCTTCGCTACCGACTTCTTCAACAGCCTGCTAGAGCGTTTTCAAGCGAAGTGGATACCGGTTCGCGTAAAGAAAACGCGTTAAAACAAAAGTCTAGAGCCCCGTCCCGATTCCATCGGGACGGAAATGGCTCTGGTACACGCCCTAGCAGCGGGCGCCGCCGCCGACCGTAGCGCGGGCGAGCGAAGCCGCACATTGATCCTGCTTTGCTGCGGCGGGCACATTGCTCTCTTTCCCAGATTCTTGTTGCGGCCGGCGCGCTCTGGCGATGAACTGGATGGCCATGCCGTGGCCCAACCACTGAGAAGAGCAAGAACCATGTTCCTGATCGGCCAATACGACTCCCCCTTCGTCCGCCGCGTCGCGATTGCGCTCCGACTCTACGGTCTCGCCTTCGAGCACAGGCCGTGGTCGACCTTCGGCGATGCCGACAAGATCGCCCCCTACAATCCGCTGCGCCGCGTGCCGACGCTGGTGCTCGACGATGGCGAGGCGCTGATCGAGAGCACGATCATTCTGGACTATCTCGACGAGCTCGCAGGATCAGAGAGGGCGATGTTGCCGCGCGGCGGCGCCGAGCGGCGGCGCCACCTGCGCGTCTGCGCGCTCGCCACCGGCCTTGGCGACAAGGCGGTCAGCCTGCTCTATGAGCGAGTGCTGCGCAAGGAACAGCTTGCGCTGTGGGTCGAGCGCTGCCAGGCGCAGATTGCGGACGTGCTCGGCGTGCTCGAGGCCGAGCGTGGCAGGGTGACGACGCCGTACTGGCTGGGTGACCGCATCGGCCACGCCGACGTCGCGGTTGCCTGCGTCGTCCGCTTCACCCGCGAGGCGCATCCGCAATTGTTCGAACCTTCGCGCTACCCGGTGCTGTCAGCGCATGCCGAGCGCTGCGAGGCGCTGGCACCGTTCAAGGAGATCGTGCAGCCGCTGGCGCCGCCGAAGGGGTGAGGCCCCGCCTCAGTCATTCCGGGGCGCGCGTAGCGCGAGCCCGGAATCCATCGTGCAGCGGGTGATGTGGACAAATGGATTCCGGGCTCACGCCAAGGAGCGCGCCCCGGAATGACGGGATCGGCGAGGCGGTGAGTGCCAGACGGGCGCGGTGGGCGATCATGGATTGATACAGGTGTTTTGCCCGACGCAGCAAGTCGTTTCGGTAGGACCGAAATTCATCAAGACTTTCAACCCCATCTCTACTGTGCATGGGGTTGTTTTTCACTTTTTGGTTTTGGAGCGGAGGCGGGCTATCCCGCCCCCCGCGCGCTTCTTCTGCCAGACCAGGTGCACCGCGCAGGTACAGCCCGGCGGATGCGAGGCGAGGTCCTTCGACGTCTCGTCGTTCGCGGGCGTTGCCGCAAAAGCCTTGTCGGTCCCCTCTCGCGACGGGATGTAGTTCAGGATCGGCGCGAGCCAGCGCTCGGTCTCGGCGACACTCATGCCCTTGCGCTCGGCATAGTCCTCGACCTGGTCGCGCTCGATCTTGCCGACGCCGAAATAATAGCTCTCGGGGCTGGCGAAATAGAGCCCGGACACGCTGGAGCCCGGCCACATCGCAAAGCTCTCGGTCAGCTTCACGCCGGCGGTCGCTTCCGCGTCGAGCAGTTCGAACAGCGTCGCCTTCTCGGTGTGATCGGGCTGCGCGGGATAGCCGGGCGCGGGACGAATGCCCCGATATTTTTCGAGGATCAGGTCCTCGTTCGAGAGCCCTTCATCCGGTGCATAGGCCCAGAACTCGCGGCGCACGCGGGCATGCATGCGCTCGGCAAAAGCCTCGGCGAGGCGGTCGGCCAGCGCCTTGCACAGGATCGAGGAGTAGTCGTCATTGGCCATCTTGAAGCGGTCGGCGACCGCATCCTCGCCGATACCCGCCGTGACGACGAAGCCGCCGACATAGTCGGGCACGCCGGTGCTAACGGGGGCGACGAAGTCGGAGAGCGCCGCGTTGAAACGGCCCTCGCGCTTCTCGAGCTGCTGGCGCAACGTGTGCAGGGTCGTGATGCTCTTCGTCCGACTCTCATCGGCATAGAGCACGATGTCGTCGCCTTCAGCATTCGCCGGCCAGAAGCCGATCGTCGCACGCGCCCGGAACCATTTTTCCTTGACGATGGTGTCGAGCATCTTTCGCGCGTCGTCATAGAGCGAGCGCGCCACCTCGCCGACGGTCTTGTCATCGAGGATGGCAGGGAAGCGGCCGGCGAGCTCCCAGGTCTGGAAGAACGGCGTCCAGTCGATGTAGTCGACGAGCTCCGCGAGGTCGTAGTCGTCGAACGTCTTGATGCCGAGGAAGGTCGGCTTCACAGGCTTGCTCACGGCAAAGTCGACCGGCACGCGGTTGGCGCGGGCAGCGGCCAGCTTCAGGCGCTTCTTGTCGGCCTGTGCGCGCAAATGGGCTGCGGAGATCTTGGCATATTCGGCGCGCACCTCGGCGGCGTAAGCGTTTCGCCTCTCCGGCGACAGCAGCGCGGAGGCGACGCCGACCGCGCGGCTGGCGTCGTTCACATGCACCACAGGGCCCGCCTGATAGCTCGGGTCGATCTTGACGGCCGTGTGCACGCGGCTCGTCGTCGCGCCGCCGATCAGCAGCGGCAGCTTCAGGCCTTCGCGCTGCAGTTCGCCGGCGAAGAACGCCATCTCGTCGAGCGAGGGCGTGATCAGGCCGGAGAGGCCGACGATATCAGCCTGTTCGGTTTTCACGGTCTCGACAATCTTGGCCGCCGGCACCATCACGCCGAGGTCGATGACCTCGAAATTGTTGCACTGGAGCACGATGCCGACGATGTTCTTGCCGATGTCGTGGACGTCGCCCTTCACGGTCGCGAGCACGATCTTGCCGGCGGAAGAGGAGCCTTCCGTGCCAATCCCGTTGACGAGGTTGCGGGCCTTCTCCTCTTCCATGAACGGCATCAGCCAGGCGACCGCCTGCTTCATGACGCGCGCGGATTTCACCACCTGCGGCAGGAACATCTTGCCGTCGCCGAAGAGGTCGCCGACCACGTTCATGCCGGCCATCAGCGGCCCCTCGATCACGTCGAGCGGGCGCGTCGCGGACTTGCGGGCTTCCTCGGTGTCCACGTCGATGAACTCGGTGATGCCGTGGACGAGCGCGTGCGACAGCCGCTTCTCCACCGGCCATTCACGCCAGGCCAGATCAGCTTCCTTGGCTTCGGTCTTCTTGCCGCGGAATTTCTCGGCAAGCGCCAGCAGGCGTTCGGAGGCGCTCGCGTCGCGGTTGAGGACGACGTCCTCGCACACCTCGCGCAGCTCGGGATCGATGTCGTCATAGACGACCATCTGCCCGGCATTGACGATGCCCATATCCATGCCTGCCTTGATGGCGTGATACAGGAACACCGAGTGCATGGCCTCGCGCACCGGCTCGTTGCCGCGGAACGAGAACGACAGGTTCGAGACGCCGCCGGAGATGTGCGCGCCGGGCAGGTTCTGGCGGATCCAGCGCGTTGCCTCGATGAAGTCGACGCCGTAATTGTTGTGCTCCTCGATGCCGGTCGCGATCGCGAAGATATTCGGATCGAAGATGATGTCTTCCGGCGGGAAGCCGACGCGGTTCACCAGGATGTCGTAGGCGCGCTTGCAGATCTCGGTCTTGCGCGCGAACGTATCGGCCTGGCCGGCTTCGTCGAACGCCATCACCACGACAGCCGCGCCGTGACGGCGGGCGATCTGCGCCTCGTGGATGAACTTCTCCTCGCCTTCCTTCATCGAGATCGAGTTGACGATCGGCTTGCCCTGCACGCATTCCAGGCCGGCCTCGATCACCGAGAATTTCGAGGAGTCGACCATGACAGGGACGCGTGCGATGTCGGGCTCGGCGGCGACGAGGTTGAGGAAGGTCACCATCGCGGCTTCGGAATCGAGCAGGCCCTCGTCCATGTTGACGTCGATAACTACCGCCCCGTTCTCGACCTGGTCGCGCGCGACCTGCAGCGCGGCGGTGTAGTCGCCGGCGGTGATCAGCTTGCGGAAGCGGGCCGAGCCGGTGACGTTGGTACGCTCGCCGACATTCACGAAGGGAATCGCATCCGTCAGCACGAACGGCTCGAGGCCGGAGAGCCGCAACCGCGGCTCGATCTCCGGCACGATGCGCGGCTTGTGCGGGGCCACCGCGGCGGCAATCGCGGCGATATGGTCCGGTGTGGTGCCG
Source organism: Bradyrhizobium sp. NAS80.1 (assembly GCF_001908205.1). Lineage (GTDB taxonomy): Bacteria > Pseudomonadota > Alphaproteobacteria > Rhizobiales > Xanthobacteraceae > Bradyrhizobium. The sequence continues at coordinate 36,760 of NZ_LGHL01000095.1, read as the reverse complement.
CAGCAGCCGCCGACGATGTTGACGAGGCCGTCGCGGGCGAATTCGCCGACCAGGCGCGCCATGTACTCGGGCGTCTCGTCATACTGGCCGAACTCGTTGGGCAGTCCGGCATTGGGATAGGCGCAGACCAGCGTGTCGGCGACGCGGCCGATATCGGCGATATGTGCACGCAGATCTTCGGCGCCGAGCGCGCAGTTGAAGCCGATAGTGATCGGCTTGGCATGCCGCACCGAATTCCAGAACGCTTCCGGCATCTGCCCGGAGAGCAAGCGGCCGGATTTGTCGGTGATGGTGCCTGATACCATCACGGGCACGTCGATGCCGCGCTGCTCCGTGATTTCGGCGATCGCATAGAGCGCGGCCTTGGCGTTCAGCGTATCAAAAATGGTCTCGACCAGCAGCAGGTCGACGCCGCCGTCGAGCATGCCGTTGACCTGTTCGCCATAAGCTTTGCGCAGATCATCGAAGGTGACGGCGCGGTAGCCGGGATTGGCCACATCAGGCGAGATCGAGGCGGTGCGGTTGGTGGGGCCGATGGCACCGGCGACGAAACGCGGCTTGCCGTCCTCGGCTTCGACGCGTCTTGCAGCGTTGCCGGCGAGGCGGGCGCCTTCGCACGCCATTTCGTAGACGATGTCGGTGAGGTCGTAATCGGCCTGCGCGATTGACGTCGTGGAGAAGGTGTTGGTCGCGACGATGTCGGCGCCGGCACGCAAATAGGCGGCGTGGATGTCCTCGATCGCCTTCGGTTGGGTCAGGATCAGGAGATCGTTGTTGCCGCGCAGGTCGCGATGGAAATTCTTGAAGCGCTCGCCGCGGAAGGCGGCCTCGTCGAACTGGAGCGCCTGGATCATGGTGCCCATGGCGCCGTCGAGCACCAGGATGCGCTCACGCGCGGCGTTCAGAAGGGCAGTTCGCTTGGGAGAGGGAGATACGGTCATTTTTGTCTTAGGCCGCCTTCTGCGCGCTCTTGGCGCGAATGCCGAGCAAATGGCTGATCGCGAACACGAGATCGGCGCGGTTCATGGTGTAGAAATGGAAGGTGTCGACGCCGTGCTTTGCCAGCTTCTGCACCTGGCCGGCCGCGACAGCCGCGGCCACCAGCTTGCGGGTCTCGGCGTCGTCATCGAGGCCCTCGAATTTCGCCGCGAACCAGTCGGGCACCGTGGTGCCGGCGCGGGTGACGAAATTGCGGGCCTGCTTGAAATTGTGCATGGGCATGATGCCCGGCACGATCGGGATGTTGATGCCGCGGGCGCGGACGCGGTCGAGGTAGCGGAAGTAGAGGTCGTTATCGAAGAAGACCTGGGTGATCGCGCGCGTTGCGCCCGCATCGACCTTGGCCTGCAGCGTATCGATGTCGGCGTCGAAGTCGCGCGCTTCAGGGTGTTTCTCTGGGTACGCCGAGACCGAGACCTCGATGTCGGCATGCCGCTTCTTGATCCCCGCGACGAGCTCGGCGGAGCTCTGGTAGCCGTCGGGATGGCTGGAATAGGGCGTGCCGATGCCGCCGGGCGGATCACCGCGCAGGCCGACGATGTGGCGGACGCCGACCTCGTGATAGCGATCAACGATCTCGTCGATCTCGCCGCGCGAAGCGCCGACACAGGTCAGATGCGCGGCCGGCAGCAGCGCGGTCTCCTTCAGGATGCGGGCGATGGTCGAATGGGTACGCTCACGGGTCGAGCCGCCGGCGCCGTAGGTCACCGAGACGAATTTCGGTTCGAGCGGAGCCAGCCGGTTGATGGTCTCCCAGAGATTGCGCTCCATCTCCTCGGTCTTGGGCGGGAAGAACTCAAAGGAGATCGCAGGCCGCTTCACGGCATGGTGCCCGTCTTGCCCGTCGGCTTGGGCAGGCGTCGTCAAATCGGTCATGGCACCACTCACTCCAGGGTCTTCGTGGCCGGCGGTCAGGTCTAGATTGGCAGAGGCTAAGATAAGCCAAAGCCGCCGCGCTCGACAGCCCATCGATGATGGGAAATGGCCCACTTTCGCAAAAATGGAACAAATATTTGGTTATATGGAGCGGATGGGTGGGAAGTCTGTTCCGTTGATAATAATTACGATAAATCAATGTGATGGCGGAATTTTAGCGGCAAGATGACGCAATCTGTCTCTGTGGGCAGTATGAAATTCCTGCAGCCAGGAGGATGTGTGTCCCACAAAGGCCCCGGCACGTGGCCTCTCGGCTTGCGCGCCAGACCTGCGCGGTCTGCCCATTGCCGCCGGGCTGGCCTCCACTACGTTAGCGCGCCATGATTCCGCTCTCAGTCCTCGACCTCTCCGTCGTCACCACGGGCACAAAACCCGCCGTCGCGCTGCGCAACAGCATCGACCTGGCGCGGCATGTCGACGGGCTCGGCTATGTCCGCTACTGGCTCGCCGAGCACCACAACCTCGCCTCGGTCGCGAGCCCCGCCCCCGACGTGATGATCGGGCAGATCGCGGCGGTGACGAAGCACATCCGTGTTGGCTCCGGCGGCGTCATGCTGCCGAACCACGCCCCGCTGGTCGTAGCCGAGCGCTTCAAGATGCTGGAGGCGCTGTTTCCCGGCCGCATTGACCTCGGCCTCGGGCGCGCGCCCGGCACGGATGGCGCCACGGCCTATGCGCTCCGCAGCCGGCTTGACCGGCGCGAGGGCGACGACTTCCTGGAGCGGCTGCACGAATTGATCCTGTGGGAGACGCGCGAATTTCCCTCAGGCCACCCCTACAACAACGTCGTCGCGATGCCTGACGACACGCCACTGCCGCCGGTCTGGCTGCTCGGTTCCAGTGATTATTCGTCGGAATTGGCCGCTCAGGTCGGCATGGGCTTCGCCTTCGCCCATCATTTCGCATCCCACGATGCGATCGACGCGATGGTGCATTACCGCAACCGTTTCCAGCCTTCGGCCTGGCGCGCGAGCCCGCACGCGATCCTCGCGGTCGCGGTCATAGCGGCCGACACGGATGAAGAGGCCGAAAAACTCGCCACCTCCTTCGATCTCAATCGTCTCCGCCGCGACCGCGGTCAATATCTTCCGCTGCCGAGCGTCGAGGAGGCGGTGGCCTATCCCTATACGGATGCCGAGCGCATCTCGATCGCCCGCAACCGCTCGCGCCTGTTCGTCGGCAGCCCCGCGACGGTGCAGAAGAAGCTTCAGCCGCTGATCGATGCGAGCAGGCCGGACGAATTGATGGTGATCACGGCCGTGTATGATCACGAGGCGCGCAAGAAGTCGTATTCCCTGCTCGCGCAGGCGTTCGGGCTGGTGAAAAGCGCGGCCGCGTAAACGCTATCGTGCCCCGGACGCAGCGCAGAATGAAATGATGCGCTGCTGAGCTGGGGCCCATCGTGCCCCCCGGGTATCGCGGCCCCTGGGTCCCGGCTCGCGCTTCGCGCGTCCGGGACACGAGACTAATCCTGCGTCTCGCTGAACGTTGCCCGGAACGGGTGCCCCGGATACACGCCGACAATGCGGAATTCGCGCGAGAAGAATTTCAGCTCCTCGATCGCGAAGGCGAGGCCCTTGTCCTCGGGGTGGCCGTCGACGTCAGCATAGAACTGCGTGGCGAAGAAATTGCCGTCGACCATGTAGCTCTCGAGCTTGGTCATGTTGACGCCGTTGGTGGCAAAGCCGCCCAGCGCCTTGTAGAGCGCGGCCGGCAGGTTGCGCACCCGGAATACAAAAGTCGTGACCAGCGGGCCGGAGCCTTGCGCCGCCCATTTCGGCTCGCGCGCCAGCACCACGAAGCGCGTCGTGTTGTGCGACTCGTCCTCGATGTCCTCGGCGAGGACGTCGAGGCCGTAGATCTGCGCGGCAAGCCGCGAGGCGATCGCGGCGACAGTCTTGTCCTTGCGCTCGGAGATGTCGCGGGCACTGCCGGCGGTGTCGGCGTGCACGATCGGCTTGATGCCGAGCTTGCGGATGATGCGCCGGCACTGGCCGAGCGCATGCACGTGGCTCTCGACGCTCTTGATATCGGCGAGCTTGGTCCCCTTCACAGCCATCAGTTGATGCCGGATCGGCAGAAACCATTCGCCGACGATGAAGAGGCCGGAGGCCGGCAGGAGGTGATGGATGTCGGCGACGCGGCCCGCGACCGAATTCTCGATCGGGATCATGCCGAGATCGGCCTCGCCCGAGGAGATCGCCGACAGCGCATCCTCGAATGTCGAGCAGGGCATCGGCTCGGCGTCAGGATAGGCCTCAACGATGGCGATGTGGGAATTGGCCCCAGGCTCGCCCTGGAATGCGATTTTCAGCTTGCTCATGATCAGTAATAGCTCCTGGTCGGCCTTGTAACAGCGGCTCAGGATTTGGAAAGTATGCTGCGAGCGGTCTCCAGATCCGCCGGCGTGTCGACCCCGCGGGGCACGGTGTCGACGATGGTGAAGTCGATGCGCATTCCGGCCTCCAGCGCCCGGAGCTGCTCGAGCTTCTCCTGCAATTCCAGCGGCGAGGGCGGCAGCGAGACGTAGCGCTCCAGCGCGGCGCGGCGGTAGGCGTAGAGGCCGATATGGTGGTATCGGGGTCCGTCGCCGGTCGGCGCCGTGGCGCGGGTGAAATAAAGTGCGCGCATGCGCCTGCCCCCGAGCGAGGTTCCGACCGCCTTCACAACGCTCGGCGCCAGGTCCTCCTCTTCGGTATGGATTTGCGAGGCCAGCGTGGCGATGTCCACGGCCGGGTCTTCCAGCGGCGGCAGCACCTCGCGGATATTGTCGATCGTGATCGTCGGGAAATCGCCCTGGAGATTGACCACGATCTCGGCCTTGCCGTCCGGATCGAGCTTCTGCATGGCCTCGTGGATACGGTCGGAGCCGGAGGGGTGCTCGGGGCGGGTCATTACGGCCTCGCCGCCATGGGTGGTCACGACGGCCGCGATCTCCGGCGTGTCGGTTGCCACCGCGACCCGCCCGATTCCGGCGGCCTCGGCGCGGCGCAACACATGCACGATCATCGGCAGGCCTGCGATATCGGCGAGCGGCTTGCCGGGCAGGCGGGTGGCGGCCATGCGGGCCGGGATCAGCACCAGGATGCGGGGATCGATCATCGGTTCAAGGGCCTGGAAACGGGACGTTTTCCGCGTCGAGAAATGGAATGGGGATGGCCCGAAAGCCGGGTCGCTTATACGGGTTGCCAGACCCCGGGCAAACCGATATCTCAATGGCAAAACTCGGGGGAAAGACAAGGAACGTGTGATTCTCCCGAGGCTCGTCCTGGCGGCCGCCCGGCCGCTTATTCCTTCTTGCGGTGTGGGGCCTAGCCGGAAATGGACTCTTTCGAACTCAATAAGATTCTCGGTGCCGTGCTCGGTACCTGTCTCGTTCTGCTGGTCACGAGCTTCACCGCCCAGGCGCTGTTCTCGCCCAAGATGCCGGAAAAGCCGGGCTTCGAGATCGCCGTGAAGGAAGAGGCTGGCGACAAGGGCGGTGCGGGCGCTGCCCCCGCGGCCTCCGAGCCGATCGAAAAGCTGCTCCAGACCGCCTCCGTCGAGAAGGGCGCTGCCGCCGCCAAGAAGTGCGGCGCCTGCCACACCTTCGAGAAGGGCGGCCCGAACCGTGTCGGTCCGAACCTCTACGGCGTCGTCGGCGAGGCAAGGGGCGAGGGCCGTAACGGCTTCAACTTCTCGGCCGCCATGAAGGCCAAGGGCGGCACCTGGACGTTCGACGATCTCAACAAGTTCATTGCCAATCCGAAGGGCTTCATCCCGGGTACCGCGATGGGCTTCGCCGGTATTCCGAAGGATTCCGAGCGCGCCGACGTCATTGCCTATCTGAATTCGCTGTCCGAGCATCCCCAGCCGCTGCCGACGGCGTCGAAGTAAGGCCTCAAGAACCCATCTTGGAATACGCGGCCAGGCTGAAAAGCCTGGCCGTTTCCTTATGTGGCCCCCGCGGGACCGTTATCGGGGCGTTTGGCCGCAGCGAACCGCCGTCCCGGGCTTCCAAGATGAGCAAAAAGCAACATATTCGGATCGAAACCTCGCCTATATTGAGCACTTAAAGGGGTAACCTCCTTCAAGACAGGGATATTGATTTGGCCATTACCCGACGCGATCTTTTGCTCACCGGTGCTGCAGCCGCCGCGCTTCCTGCCGTCGGTTCCGCGGCGGGCGTTCCCGTCATCGGCGCAGCCGCGGCGCAATCGGCGGGTGAGCTGTCTTCAAGTGAGCTGCCCTGGCGCCACGCATTGTCGCTGTTCGGCGACATCAAGTACCCCGCCGACTTCAAGCGCTTCGACTACGTCAATCCGGGCGCGCCGAAGGGCGGCGTTGCCCGCCTGATCTCGCTCGGGACCTTCGACAATTTCAACCTCGCAGTCGCCGGCATCAAGGGCTCGCTCGCCCCGGCCGCGGCGATGATCTACGAAACGCTGATGACCCGCGCGCTGGACGAGGTCGCCACCGAATATGGCGAGCTCGCCGAGTCCGCGCAGCATCCAGACGATTTTTCCTGGGTGACTTATCGCCTGCGCAAGGAAGCGCGCTGGCACGACGGCAAGCCGGTGACGCCGGAGGACGTGATCTTCTCGCTGGAGTCTCTGAAGAAGCTGAGCCCGATGTACGCCTCTTACTACCGTCATGTGGCGAAGGTGGAGAAGAGCGGCGAGCGCGACGTGAAATTCACTTTCGACGCGCCCGGCAATCGCGAATTGCCGACCATCGTGGGGGGAGCTCATCGTGCTGCCGAAGCACTGGTGGGAGGGCACTGATGCGCAGGGACGCAAGCGCGACATCAGTGCGACCACGCTGGAGCCGCCGCTCGGCTCCGGCCCCTATAAGATCAAGGAATTCGTCCCCGGGCGCTCGATCAAGCTCGAGCGTGTGAAGGATTATTGGGGCGCCAACGTTCCGAGCCAGATCGGGACCAACAATTTCGACGAGCTGCGCTACGAGTTCTTCCGCGACAACCTGGTCGCGCTGGAGGCGTTTAAGGCCGACCAGGCCGACTGGATCGCGGAAAACTCCGCCAAGCAGTGGGCCACGGCCTACGACTTCCCCGCGGTCGCAGACAAGCGTGTGGTCAAGGAAGAATTCCCGATCAACGATTCCGGCCGCATGCAGGCCTTCGCCTTCAACGTCCGGCGCGATCAATTCAAGGACGTGCGCCTGCGCCGGGCCTTCAACTATGCCTTCGACTTCGAGGAGATGAACAAGCAGCTCTTCTTCGGCCAGTACAAGCGCATCAACAGCTATTTCGAGGGGACCGAACTTGCCTCCTCCGGGCTGCCCGAGGGGCAGGAGCTGCAGATCCTTGAGACCGTAAAGGACAAGGTGCCGCCGGAGGTTTTCACCACGGCCTACCAGAATCCCGTCGGCGGTAATCCGGAGGCGGTGCGCGCCAATCTGCGTGAGGCGGCGAAGCTCCTGAAGGAGGCCGGCTTCGAGGTGCGCGACCACAAGCTCGTCGACGCCTCCGGCAAGCCGCTCTCGGTCGAGATCCTGGTGCAGGATCCGTCATCCGAGCGCATTGCGCTGTTCTTCAAGCCGTCGCTGGAGCGGATCGGCATCAGCACCTCGATCCGGGTCGTCGACGACGCGCAATACCAGAACCGGCTGCGCAGCTTCGACTTTGACATGATCATCGATCAATGGGGCCAGTCGCTCTCGCCCGGTAACGAGCAGCGCGAGTTCTGGGGCTCGCAGGCAGCCGACATGCCGGGGGCGCGCAATACCATCGGCATCAAGAATCCCGCGGTCGACGCACTGATCGAGAAGGTGATCTACGCCAAGAACCGCGGCGAGCTGGTCGCCGCTACTCACGCGCTCGATCGCGTGCTGCTGTGGAATTTCTATCTCGTGCCGCAATTCACTTACGGCTTCTCGCGCTACGCCCGCTGGGATCGCTTTAGTCATGGCGAGCCGCTGCCGAAATACGGCCGGTCCGGCCTGCCGACGCTGTGGTGGTATGATGCCGAAAAGGCGGCGCGCATCGGAAAACGCTCTTGAGGAAGCAATTGCGCATGGCGCAGCTTTCACGCCGGCATGTGTTGGCCCTGGGTGTCGGCGGCGTGTTCAGCGCCGCCGCGCTGCGTGGCGCGGCGGCGTCCGAGATGCCGGCCGAAGCCCACGGCATCTCCGCCTTCGGCGATCTCAAATATGCCGCCGATTTCCGCCAGTTCGACTATGTCAATGTCGACGCGCCGAAGGGAGGCACGTTCTCCCTCATTCCGTCGGTGCGCGCCTACAATCAGTCCTATTTCACGTTCAACTCGCTCAACGCCTACATCCTGAAGGGTGACGGCGCGCAAGGTATGGACATGACTTTCGTGCCGCTGATGGTGCGCGCGAACGACGAGCCTGATGCGATGTACGGGCTTGCCGCCAAGTCCGTGCAGATATCACCGGACAAGCTGGTCTATCGCTTCACCATGCGGCCCGAAGCGAAATTCCACGACGGCACCAGGCTCACCGCCCACGACGCGGCGTTTTCGCTGACGGCGCTGAAGACCAAGGGACATCCGCTGATCATCGTGCAGATGCGTGACATGGTCAGCGCGGAGGCGATCGACGATACGACGCTCGTCGTCACCTTTGCCAAGGGGCGGGCGCGCGATGTGCCGCTCTATGTCGCGAGCCTGCCGATCTTTTCGAAGGCATTCTATGCGTCTCGCCCGTTCGACGAAACGTCTCTGGAGACCCCGTTGGGCTCGGGGCCGTACAAGGTCGGCAAGTTCGAGGTCAACCGCTACATCGAGTTCGAGCGGGTGAAGGACTGGTGGGCTGCCGATCTGCCGGTTTGCCGCGGCAGCTACAATTTCGACGTCGTGCGCTATGAGTTCTATCGCGACCGCGATGTCGCCTTCGAAGGTTTTACCGGCAAGAATTATCTCTACCGCGAAGAGTTCACCTCACGTATCTGGGCGACACGCTATGACTTTCCTGCCGCGAAGGATGGTCGCGTCAAGCTTGAAATCGTACCCGACGACACGCCGTCCGGTGCGCAGGGCTGGTTCATCAACACGCGGCGCGAGAAATTCAGAGATCCGCGCGTGCGCGAGGCTCTGATCAACGCCTTCGACTTCGAGTGGACGAACAAGACCATCATGTACGGCGCTTATGCTCGTACGGTGTCGCCGTTCCAGAACTCCGATCTCATGGCAAGCGATGGGCCTCCTTCGCCGGAGGAACTGAAGCTGCTTGAGCCGTTTCGCGGCCAGGTTCCCGACGAAGTGTTCGCCGCACCGTTCACGCCTCCGGTCTCGGACCGCTCCGGTCAAGACCGCAGCCTGTTGCGCAAGGCGCAGCAATTGCTGAACGAGGCCGGCGTGCCCATCAAGGACGGCAAACGGGTGCTGCCGAACGGCGAGGTGTTCAGGATCGAGTTCCTGTTGGACGAGCCCTCGTTCCAGCCGCACCATGCGCCCTACATCAAGAATCTGGCGACGCTCGGCATCGAAGCGAGTGTGCGCCTCGTCGATGCCGTGCAACACAAGGCGCGCCAGGAAGATTTCGACTTCGACATGACGATCCAGCGTTTCAGCATGTCGGCCACGCCGGGCGATGCCATGCGCGCGTTCTTCTCGTCTCAGGTCGCGGCGACCAAGGGCTCCTACAATCTCGCGGGCGTCTCCAGCCCGGCCATTGACGCCATGATCGAGAAAATCATCGCGGCCGACAACCGGGAGGAATTGACCGTCGCCTGCCGCGCCTTCGATCGCCTGTTTCGCGCCGGCCGCTATTGGGTGCCGCAGTGGTATAACAAGACGCACCGGCTTGCTTATTGGGATCAGTTCGCTCATCCGCAGAAGCTGCCGCGTTACGCCAACGGCGTCGGCGCCCCCGACATCTGGTGGCATGATGGCGCCAAGGCGGCCAAGCTCGAGCAGGCGAAATAATCATGAGCGCCTATATCGCCCGCCGCATCCTCCTGATGATCCCGACCCTGCTTGGGATCCTCTTCGTCTCCTTCGTCGTCGTGCAGTTCGCGCCGGGCGGTCCGGTCGAGCGCGTGATCGCGCAACTGTCCGGGGCCGACACCGGTGGCAGCTCCCGCATTTCAGGTGGGGGTGACTTCGCGCAACGTGCGCCGGGGCAAGTCGGTGCCGGAGGCGATGCCATCAACTCGAAATACCGCGGCGCGCAGGGACTTGACCCCGACTTCATCAAGAAGCTGGAGGCGCAGTTCGGTTTCGACAAGCCGGCGCCGGAACGCTTCGCGCTGATGGTGTGGAATTTCGCCCGATTCGATTTCGGCAAGAGCTATTTCCGCGACGTCAGCGTGATCCAACTGATCAAGGAGAAGCTGCCGGTCTCCATCTCGCTCGGCATCTGGCTGACGCTGATCACCTATCTGATCTCGATCCCGCTCGGCATCCGCAAAGCGGTCAAGGACGGCACGCGCTTCGACACCTGGACCTCGGCCGTGATCATCATCGGCTTTGCGATCCCTGGCTTCCTGTTCGCGATCCTGCTGATCATCCTGTTCGCTGGCGGCTCCTTCTTCAACCTGTTCCCGCTGCGCGGGCTGACCTCGGACGGCTGGTGGCAGTTTCCCTGGTACTGGAAGATCATCGACTATTTCTGGCATCTGACCCTACCGCTGCTCTCGATGGGCCTGAGTGCATTCGCGACCATGACGCTGCTCACCAAGAATTCGTTCCTGGACGAGATCCGCAAGCAGTATGTCATGACCGCGCGGGCCAAGGGCTGTAGCGAAGGGCAGGTGCTCTACGGCCACATCTTCCGCAACGCGATGCTGATCGTGATCGCGGGCTTCCCGGGCGCCTTCATCCACGCCTTCTTCTCGGGCTCTCTTTTGATCGAGACCATCTTCTCGCTCGACGGGCTCGGGCTGCTCAGTTTCGAGAGCGTGCTCAACCGCGACTATCCCGTGGTGTTCGGCACGCTCTACATCTTTTCGCTCGTCGGCCTCGTGGTCAATCTGATCTCCGATCTGACCTATATGTGGATCGACCCGCGGATCGACTTCGAGGCGAGGGAGGTCTGATGACACTGACCGCCCCCACCCCGATCGAGACCACGACGACGTCGCCGCTCGGCGAAGCTGTGCCGGCCACGCGCAAGCCGTTCGCGCCGTCGCCGCTCAACAAGCGGCGCTGGGAGAATTTCAAGGCGAACCGGCGCGGCTACTGGTCGTTCTGGATCTTCATGGTCCTGTTCGTGGTGTCGCTGTTCGCCGAGCTGATCGCCAACGACCGGCCGTTCCTGATCAAGTATGACGGCCACCTCTACTGGCCGGCCTTCGTCACTTATTCGGAAACGACCTTCGGCGGCGATTTCGAAACCGCGGCCGACTACCGCGATCCCTATTTGCAGAAGCTGATCAAGGAGAAAGGCGGCAGCATCGTCTGGCCGCTGATCCGCTACTCCTACGACACCCACAATCTCGATCTGCCGACGCCGGCGCCGTCGCCGCCGACCTGGATGCTGACGGAAGCGCAATGCAAGCCGGTCGTCGAGAAGAAGGGCCTGAAGAGCTGCCGCGACCTCGAATACAACTGGCTCGGCACCGACGACCAGGGCCGCGACGTCGTGGCGCGGCTGATCTACGGCTTCCGCATCTCGGTGCTGTTCGGCCTTTGCCTGACCATCGTCTCCTCGATCGTCGGCGTCGCCGCCGGTGGGATCCAGGGCTATTTCGGCGGCTGGATCGATCTCACCTTTCAGCGCTTCATCGAGATATGGACCGCGATCCCCTCGCTCTATCTGCTGCTGATCCTGTCGTCGGTGCTGGTGCCCGGCTTCTTCGTGCTGCTCGGCATCCTGCTGCTGTTCTCATGGGTGTCGCTGGTCGGCCTCGTGCGCGCCGAATTCCTGCGCGGCCGCAACTTCGAATACATCCAGGCAGCACGTGCGCTCGGCGTGTCGAATGCCGTGATCATGTTCCGGCACCTGTTGCCGAACGCGATGGTGGCGACCATGACGTTCCTGCCGTTCATCGTCTCCAGTTCGGTTATGACGCTGACGGCGCTCGACTTCCTTGGCTTCGGCCTGCCGCCCGGCTCGCCCTCGCTCGGTGAGCTCCTGTCGCAGGGCAAGTCGAATGTGCAGGCGCCGTGGCTCGGCTTCACCGGCTTCTTCTCGGTGGCGATCATGCTGTCGCTGCTGATCTTCATCGGCGAAGCCGTGCGCGACGCCTTCGATCCGCGCAAGACGTTCAAGTGAGGACGTGATGGACGCGATCAACCAGCCCCTGCTTGCCGTACGCGACCTCTCGGTGGCCTTCCGCCAGGGCGGCGCCACCACGCTCGCGGTCGACAAGGTCTCGTTCCAGATCAAGCGCGGCGAATGCGTGGCGCTGGTCGGCGAATCCGGCTCCGGCAAGTCGGTCAGCGCGCTCTCGATCCTGAAGCTGCTGCCCTATCCGAACGCCTCGCATCCCTCGGGGAGCATCCGCTTCAAGGGGCGCGAGCTGATCGAGCAGTCCGAGCCGGAGATGCGGGAGATCCGCGGCAGCGACATCTCCATCATCTTCCAGGAGCCGATGACCTCGCTCAATCCGCTGCACACGATCGAGGCGCAGATCGGCGAGATCATCCAGCTGCACAATCCGACCAGTAACGCCGAGGCGCGCAAGCGCACGCTGGAGCTGCTGACGCAGGTCGGCATTCCCGAGCCGGAAACACGGCTGAAGAGCTATCCGCACCAGCTCTCCGGTGGCCAGCGCCAGCGTGTGATGATCGCAATGGCGCTCGCCAACGAGCCGGACCTCTTGATCGCGGACGAGCCGACCACCGCACTCGATGTCACCGTGCAGGCGCAGATCCTGGCGTTGCTCGCCGAGATCCGTTCTCGGCTCGGCATGAGCCTGCTCTTCATCACCCACGATCTCGGCATCGTGCGCCGCATCGCCGACACCGTCTGCGTCATGAAGGGCGGCAAGATTGTCGAGCAGGGGCCGGTCGAGCAGGTCTTCAAGACCCCGAAGCATCCCTATACGCGCGACCTGCTCGCGGCGGAGCCGAAGCCCGATCCGGCGCCGCCGCAGCCTGGTGCGCCGGTGGTGATGTCGGCTGATGACCTGAAGGTGTGGTTTCCGATCAAGCGCGGCTTCATGCGCAAGACGGTCGGCCACATCAAGGCGGTCGACGGCGTCAGCGTTGCCGTGCGCAAGGGCGAGACGCTCGGTGTCGTCGGTGAATCCGGCTCGGGCAAGACCACGCTGGGCCTCGCCCTGCTGCGGCTGATTTCCTCGAACGGACGGATAGTGTTCCTGGGGAGAGACATCCAGGGCCTGCGTTTCAAGGACATGCGGCCCTACCGGCGCGACATGCAGATCGTGTTCCAGGATCCGTTCGGCTCGCTCAGCCCACGTATGTCGGTCGCCGACATCATCGCCGAAGGCCTCTCGGTGCATCAGCCGAAGCTGTCGCGCGAGGAACGCGAGGCGCGGGTCGTCAAGGCGCTGGAGGATGTCGGGCTGAAGGCGGACACCCGCTATCGCTACCCGCACGAGTTCTCCGGCGGCCAGCGCCAGCGCATCAGCATCGCACGCGCCGTGGTGCTGGAGCCGGATTTCGTCGTGCTGGACGAGCCGACCAGCGCGCTCGACATGCTGCTCCAGGCGCAGATGGTGGATCTGTTGCGCGAGCTGCAGCGCAAGCGCGAGCTCACCTACATGTTCATCTCGCACGACTTACGCGTCGTCGCCTCGCTCGCCAGCCATCTCATCGTGATGCGCGGCGGCAAGGTGGTCGAGGAAGGGCAGGCGGCGGAGCTGTTCAAGAATCCGAAGACGGATTACACGCGCGCGCTGTTCGCGGCCGCATTCCGGCTGGAAACGGCCGGGAACGGATCGGTGGCGACATAACCTGCATTCCCGGGCGCGCGCTGGCGCGCCTTCGGGATATCAATCACATCAGGCCGAGATTGCGGACCAGCATATAGATCGCTACCGCGAATATGAGCGCCGCGAACACGGTGTTCAATGCGCCCTTGCGCGCGGCGAGCGAGCCGGCGGAACGGGCGCCGAGCAGCCCGCCGAGAACTCCGCCGAAGATAAACAACGCGGCAAGATACCAATCCACCAGGCCGGACAGTGCGTAGTTGGCCGCCGTCGTCAGCCCAAAGGCGGTCACCGCCACAAGAGAGGAGCCGACCGCATAGAGGATCGGCATGCCGGTGGCAGCGATCAGCGCCGGCACGATCAGAAAGCCGCCGCCGATCCCGAAGAAGCCGGACAAAGCTCCCGTGCCGAGTCCCAAGGCGAGGAGCTTCGGCAGATTCTCCCGGTTGAGCCGGACCGATGGCTGGCCCGCGTCGGAGCGGCCCTTCAGCATCAACGCGCCGACCACCATCATGATAATCGCGAACAACGCCAGCAACTTCTGGCCCTCGACGAGCTTGCCGAGCGTGGAGCCGAGGAAGGCGCCGACGACGCCTGCGAGTGCGAATACGGAAGCGCAGCGCCACTTCACGTTGCCGGCGCGGGCGTGGTTGACGAGGTTCGCAGCAGCGTTCGCCGCGACGGCGATGGCGCTGGTCCCGATCGCCACGTGAGGATCCGACACCCCGACCAGATAGACGAGGAGCGGCACGGCCAAAATCGAGCCGCCGCCTCCAACCAGCCCGAGCGAAAAGCCGACGAGCGAGCCAGAAGCGAGGCCGAGCGCGCCTTGGGTCAGCGTGAACATGATGGGCGGCTCCTCATTTCAAGCCACTGTCAGGCGGTTCGTGTGCGCGCGCCGTAGACGCTGCGGTTCCAGGGTGCGCGCATGAGAATTCGGGCCATGCCGCAAAAGCCGGTGACGCCGGCCGTGATCAACCCTGCGCCGACGAAGGCCGGCACAGCGAAAAACCACGACGACACGAAGAGACCGAGCAGAGTGCCGACGAAGGCAAGACTTCCGGCTCCAATCTGCACCTGGCGCTGAAGTTCAAGCGGTTGGCGCCGATCGCTCACAACCGGCAGGCCCGCCTTGCGCCAGGCGTCGAGGCCGCCTTCGACGATATAAGCCTCGCAGGTCTCGCCGAGCTTCGCAGCGAACCGTGGCGCGTTCGCCAGGGTACGCATGCCGCTCTTGCAATGAAAGATGACCGGCTTGCCCCGATGCACGGCGAGGTCTGCCTCGTCCAGCTTGGACAAGGGCAGGTGATGCGCGCCGGGGATTTTTTCTCGGGCGTGCTCGTCGGCTTCGCGGATATCAATGAGGAGGGCGCCGTTGTCGAGAAGACGGCGCGCCTCGGATGGCTTGATTGTGGGTAGTGACATGACTAGCTCCTCTACTTTCCTGAATTAGTTCTTCGCCTTGGCGGGCTTGCAAAACAGCCTGTGCAGCGTGGCAAAGAGTTGCTCGATGCGCGGATCGGCGATGCGGTACCAGAGCGTCTGGCTTTCGCGCCGAAAGGCGACAATGCCCTCCTCGCGCATCTTTGCGAGATGCTGCGACAGGGCAGATTGCGACAGACCCACGGCTTCCGCGAGGGAACTCACGTTGCTCTCGCCGCATTCGACGAGTTGACACAGGATCATCAGCCGACGCTCGTTGGCGAGCGCGCGCAGAGTTCCGGCGACCTCAACCGCCTGCTTCTCGAAATTCTCTAGATCCAAGGTTCGGGAGGCCATTGGCCACTCCTTTATTTTAGCTATTGCTTATTTAGTGTATTCTAATATATATGTCAAGACCAACCGAACCCGTGGCATCAGGAGGTTCAAGCCATGTCAGGACAACCCGTCATCAGAGCGTTCTTCGACGAGCCCACCAACACGGTGAGCTATCTGGTCGCCGATCCAGCGACGAAGAAGGCCGCCATCATCGACCCGGTGTTTGACTACGACCACAATTCGGGCGAGGTGGACACGCGCTCGGTTGAGGCCATGCTGAACGCCGCCGAAAAGGCGGGCTACACGATCGAATGGGTGCTCGAGACGCATGCCCATGCCGACCACCTCTCGGGCGCCCCCTTCATCAAGGCAAAGACCGGCGCGCAGATCGGCATCGGTGAACACATCAAGGACGTGCAGCGCATCTTCCGGCCGATATTCAACGCCACCGACCTGAAGACGGACGGCGGCGACTTCGATTGTCTCTTTCGGGACGGCGAGCGCTTCAAGATCGGCGAACTCGACGTGGAGGTGATCTACACGCCCGGGCACACGCCCGCCGACGTTTCCTACAAGATCGAGGAAACCGTGTTCGTCGGCGACACCCTGTTCATGCCGGACTACGGCACTGCGCGGGCCGACTTCCCTGGCGGCGACGCGCACAAGCTCTACCGGTCGATCAAGCGCCTCCTGGCGCTGCCGCCCGAGACGCGGCTATTCATGTGTCACGACTATAAGGCTCCCGGTCGCGACACCTACGCCTGGGAGACCACGGTGCGCGAACAGCGCGAGAAGAACATCCAGGTCAAGGAGGGCGTCACGGAGGATGAGTTCGTGGCCATGCGCCAGGCGCGCGATGCCAAGCTCTCGGCGCCCAGGCTGCTGCTGCCTTCTATCCAGGTCAACATCCGCGCCGGCAAATTCCCGCCGGCCGAAGCCAACGGGGTACGCTATCTCACCATTCCCGTGACGCTGAAGGGCGGAGCGCAGACCTGCGTTTAAGCGCAGGCCAGCCGCTATCGTCTGCGACTTTGCGGCCGCGTTCCGGCTGGAAACGGCCGTGAACGGATCGGTGGCGACGTAGCCTCGGTCAGAGCCGCTTGATCGCAGCGACTTCGCTGCCGGCCCGCCTGATCCGCGCGATGGCCTGCTCGGTGTTCTCGATCGCCGTCGCCATGTGATACGCATTGGCGTGAACCATGGTGCTGCCGTCGCGCACGATCGCGACATGGCCTTTCCAGAAGATCAGGTCACCGCGTTGCAGTTTCCCGTGCTCATGCCGCTCCAGCGCGCGGCCGAGACCCGCCTGCTGCATGTCGCTGTCGCGCGGGCAGCCGATGCCTGCTGATGTCAGCGAGACCTGCACGAGACCCGAGCAGTCGATCCCGAGGCTGCTCTTGCCGCCCCAGAGGTAGGGCGTGCCGACGAAGCGCTCGGCCACCGCGACAAAATCCGGCTCGCGATGGTCGAGCGATACAAGATGTGTCTTCGGCACATACGTCCCGTCGCGCGTCACCGCGAAGCTGCCGTCCTCGCGCGCTATCGCGAGTTTCGATCCCAGCACGAGCGTGTCGCCCGGCGGAAGCTTGATCGAGGGACCGGGAAAAGCGAAGGTTCGGAGCGCACTCACTTTGTGCGTCGGCGCGGCTGCGGGTCGCATCAACTCCGCGTCGGGCAGCCAGCCGACATAGCCGTCGCCCGCGAGCTGGCCCCAGGCCCAGCCTTCGCCGTTGCGATCGTAGATCGTCACCCGTTCGCCGCGCAGCGCCTCCGTCATCAGCATCGCGTCCGATGACGGGCGTTCGCGCATCGGTGCGATCGCCGCGATCACCTCGAATTCATCGCCAGTGGAGAAGCGATCCGCCTGCACCTTGCCTTCGAGATATTTGGCGGCGAGGTCGACCCGCGCCGGTGTCAGCCGCGGATCATGCATAGCGCTCGCTCAGCAATGTATAGATGGCGCGTGCAGCCTGGCATTCGCCGCCCTCGGGACGAGCCGGCTTCGCCGACGGTGTCCAGCCATAGATGTCGACATGCAGCCAGCTCCTGGCCTGCTCGACGAAGCGTTGCAGAAACAGCGCGCAGGTGATCGAGCCGGCAAAGCCACCCGACGGCGCGTTGGTGATGGTAGCCGTCTTGGAGTCCAGCCACGCATCGTAAGGCGGCCACAGCGGCATGCGCCACAACGGATCGTTCTCCTTCACCGCGCAACGCGCGACGTCGGCAGCAAGCGTCTCATCATTGGTGTAAAAGGGCGGTAAATCCGGCCCCAGCGCGACGCGCGCGGCGCCGGTCAGGGTGCCCAGGTCGATCAGCAGGTCCGGATTTTCCTCGTCGGCGAGCGCCAGCGCATCGGCGAGCACCAGGCGGCCCTCCGCATCCGTATTGCCGATCTCGACCGTGATGCCCTTGCGCGAGGTGAAGATGTCGAGCGGGCGGAAGGCGTTGCCGGAGACCGCGTTTTCAACGGCCGGAATCAGCACGCGCAGCCGCACCTTCAGCTTCGCATCCATCACCATGCGCGCGAGCGCCAGCACGTTGGCGGCGCCGCCCATGTCCTTCTTCATGATCAGCATGCCGCTCGATGGCTTCAGGTCGAGCCCGCCGGTGTCGAAGCAGACACCCTTGCCGACCAGCGTCACCTTCGGATGGGCGGGATCGCCCCAGCCGATATCGATCAGCCGCGGCGCCCGGTCCGAAGCCATGCCGACCGCATGGATCAGTGGAAAATTCGTCTTCAGGTCCTCGCCGATAGTGCAGGCAAAGCTTGCGCCGAACTCAGCGGCGAGCTCTTGCGCGGCTGCGGCGAGCTCCTCCGGGCCCATGTCGTTGGCCGGCGTGTTGATGAGGTCGCGTGCCAGCGACGCGGCGCCCGCCACGCGATCGATCTCGGTCGCGTCGACGCCATCCGGCGGCACCAGCCGGACGTCGGGGCGGTCCGCCTTGCGGTAGCGGGCGAAGCGGTAGCTGCCGAGCGCAAAGGCAAGCGCCGCCAGCCGTGCATCGTGGGGCGCATTGGCGAAGCGATACGTGCCTGGCGGCAACAGGCCGGGCAGGGCGCCCGGCCGGAACAGGTCGCGCGATCTTGCGCTCTCGTCTTCGATGCCGAACAGCACGTGTGCGATCGCGCCGTCGGGCGCGGGCAACGAAAGATAGCCGCCCGGTTTGGCGGTAAAGGCGCTCGCGGTGGCGAACTGGCGTTGCGCCGGTGGCAGTGTCTCGCGCACCGCATCCCAGCTCGACTTGGTGACGAAGGTGATCGGGATGGCGGTGGACGACGTCTCGAAGACAGAAGGCATTGGCGGGTCCGGATCGTCAGATCAAGCAGGTCAAACGAATGGAAAAGACTTCGCAGAGTTTCGCCGCTGCTGCAATCGGCTTCTGTCACCGTTCGGAGAGCCGCTACTCGCAGCAAGGGGGCCATGCTAGGTTCCGGACAAAGGCCGTCAGGCGCAGAGATCGCCGGCGGCTGAAGACAAAGCCTGCCGGGAGGAAATGCAATGGACGTCCTGTGGAGCATGGTCACATTCATCGGCCAGGCCGTCGAGGCGGTTTTCAACTATGTCGAGCATCATCATTGGATCTTCGCGTTCCTTGCCGGCGGCTACGTCTTCTATCTCCACGATCGCTCCATACACGCGCGTTTTGATGCGCTCGACAAGCGCCTCGACGAAATCCGCAAGCGGCTCGCAATCGAATATTGAGCGGGCGAGCGAAACCATCGTTGGGCAGATCTCGTATCCATGCTGAAAATTGCCGTTCACGCCAACGCGGCCACAAGGCTTTACTAGCGCTGCGGGTCTCGGCGGGGAGGTGCCGCCGCAGACGCCGCCGTGAGGGGCAGCAAGGCTGACGTTAACCGGCCATTAGGGTTAACAGTCTATTGCTGGCGCATTCGGCTCGAGAGTCAAAGCGCCATGCGTCAACGGTTCAGTCTTGCCCGGCTTTTTGCGACCACCTCGCTGGTCGCGGCGGTGGCCATGGGGCTCGGTGGCTGCACGGCGATGTCGAAACTCTCCGACGTGACCGGCTCGGTCGGGTCCCGCGCGGAAGCCCCTCCCACCGATCCAGCGCGCGCCGTCGATGTCTATGGCGAGCGCTACCGTGCCAATCCCAAGGACGCCGATGCGGCGCTCGCCTATGGCCAGGCCTTGCGCGCCAACGGCCAGCGCGCCCAGGCCGCCGCCGTGCTCGAGCAGGCGACCATCGCCAATCCCGGCAACAAGGCGCTGCTCGCCCAGTACGGCCGCGCGCTTGCCGACAACGGCAATTTCCAGCAGGCCTTCGATGTGCTGTCGAAAGCCCATTCGCCCGACAATCCGGACTGGCGCCTGCTCTCGGTGCAGGGCACGGCGCTCGACCAGATGGGCCGTCACGAGGAGGCGCGCTCCTATTACGCGAGCGCGCTGAAGATCGCGCCGGGCGATCCCGGCGTGCTTTCCAATCTCGGCCTGTCCTACATGCTCTCGAAGGACCTGCCGAAGGCCGAAGAGGCACTGCGGCAGGCCTATGCCTCGCCGCGCGCGAGCGCGCGGGTGCGGCAGAATCTCGGCCTGGTCGTCGGTCTCCAGGGCCGCTTCGCCGAAGCCGAGACCATCGTGAAGGCGGACCTGCCGCCGGACCAGGCCGCGGCCAATGTCGCCTATCTCAAGGAAATGCTGAACCGCAGTAGCGCCCCCAAGCGGACGCCGGTCGCCTCGCTCAGCCAGCCCGACTGATCAGACCTGATCGTCTGAGCTTGACGTCGCCGCGCGAACCGCGCGCGGCTCGCGTCCGCGTCAGTGCAGCTCGGAGATCTTGATCCCGGTCGGTCCGAGAATGACGACGAACAGCACCGGCAGGAAGAACAGGATCATCGGCACCGTGAGCTTCGGCGGCAGCGCGGCGGCCTTCTTCTCGGCTTCGTTCATGCGCATATCGCGGTTTTCCTGCGCCATGACGCGCAAGGATTGCCCGAGCGGCGTGCCGTAACGCTCCGCCTGCTGAAGCGCGAGGCATACCGACTTGACGCCCTCGAGCCCGGTGCGCCGCGACAGGTTCTCATAAGCGACCTTGCGGTCCTGCAGATAGGACAGCTCGGCCGTGGTCAGCGTGAACTCCTCCGACAGTGCGATCGACTGGCCCACGATCTCGGTGGCCACTTTCCGGAACGCCATCTCGACCGACATGCCGGATTCGATGCAGATCAGCAGCAGGTCGAGCGCGTCGGGAAAAGCGCGCTTGATCGAGAGCTGGCGCTTGGAGATCGCATTCTTGAGGAACAGCATCGGCGCCTGGAGGCCGAGATAGGCCGCGCCGATGCAGATGCCGATCTTGACCGGCATCGGCTTCTCCATATGCGCGATCAGGAACACGTAGAGGATCGCGCCGACAAACAGCACGAGCGGCGCCACCATGCGGGCGAACAGAAAGGTGATGTAGGGCGCCTGACCGCGATAGCCGGCCATGATCAGCTTGTCGCGGGCGGCTTCCTGCGCGAGCCACTTGGTGAGGTTGAAGTCCTCGACGACTTTGGAGACGAGCTGCTTCGGCGTCTGGCGCAGCGAGACCTTCTCGCCCCTGTTGAGGCGGTCGCGCTCACGCTGCCGGATGCGTTCGCGCTCGCTCGCCACCGCCTTCATGCGCTTGGAGAGGCCTTCGCCGGCGAACATCGGCATCACCAGCGTATAGACGGTGGCGCTGGCGGCGATGGCCGCCAGCAGCATGGTCATGAAGCGGACGTCATGCAGTTTCGAAACGAGAAATTCGACCATGCGGCACCGTCAGAAATCGAAGTTGATCATCTTCTTCATCACCATGATGCCGATCGACATCCAGACGACGCAGCCGACCAGCATGAGCTGGCCGGTGGGATGGGTCCACAAAAGCGAGATGTAGTGCGGCGTGGTGAGATAGACGAGGAACATCACGATCGGCGGCAGCGAACCGATGATGCCGGCCGAAGCCTTGGCCTCCATCGACATCGCCTGGATCTTTTCCTTCATCTTCTTGCGATCGCGCAGCACCTTGGAGAGGTTGCCGAGCGCTTCGGAGAGGTTGCCGCCCGATTTCTGCTGGATCGAGATGACGATGCCGAAGAAGTTGGCCTCTGGAAGCGGCATGCGCTCATAGAGACGCGAGCAGGCCTCGCCGAGCGGCATGCCGATCGCTTGCGTCTCGATGATGTTCAGGAATTCGCCGCGCAATGGCTCGGGCGCGTCGGCCGCGACGACCTTGATCGATTCGAACAGCGGCAAGCCTGCCTTGATACCGCGGACGATCACGTCGACCGCGTCCGGCAGCGCAGCCAGGAATTTGGCTTCGCGACGCTTCTTCAGGAAGCCGAGTGCCCAACGCGGCAGGCCGAAGCCTCCGGCAAAGGCGAGGCCGGTGGCACCGAGCAGGCCGCCCCCGGCGAACAGGGCGGCTGCGGCCAGCACGCCCGCCACGACGGCCGAAACGATCCAGAATTTCTGCGGTGTCCAATCGAGCCCGGCCTGCGACAGGCGGACGCTGAGCGGAACTCTCTTCTCCTGCTGGCTCCGCGCTTCGAGATCCTTGAGGGAGGTCTCGACCTGCTCGCGGCGCGATCGCTGGTTCTTCTCAGTTTGCTTGGCTGCAGGCGCTTCGGCACGCGCGATCGAGGCGCGTCGGCTTTCAGCCTTTCGCTCGCCAGACAGTAGCGGATAAAGGAAGACCCAGGCGATGCCGCCGACGGCGGCGGTGGCGAGGAAGGCGAGGGCAAGGACCTGCATGTTCATGGCGGCGCTGACCTGCTCACGTGTTCGGCGCCACTTCTGCCGCGTCGAGCGCCGCGGCAAGGCGCTTCTCTTCGCCGTAATAGCGGGCGCGTTCCCAGAACTTCGGGCGGCCGATGCCAGTCGAGCGGTGGCGGCCGATGATCTTGCCGTTGGCGTCCTCGCCGACCAAGTCGTAGAGGAATATGTCCTGGGTGATGATGGTGTCGCCTTCCATCCCCATCACCTCGGTGATGTGGGTGATGCGGCGCGAGCCATCGCGCAGACGCGCGGCCTGGATGATGACGTCGATCGAGGCGCAGATCATCTCGCGAATGGTGCGCGAAGGCAGCGAGAAGCCGCCCATGGTGATCATGGATTCGCAGCGCGACAGTGCTTCGCGGGGATTGTTGGCGTGCAGCGTCCCCATCGAGCCATCGTGGCCGGTGTTCATGGCTTGCAGCAGGTCGAAAGCCTCGGGGCCGCGGACTTCGCCGACGATGATGCGTTCGGGACGCATACGCAGGCAGTTCCGCACCAGCTCGCGCATGGTGACCTGGCCTTCGCCTTCGATGTTGGGAGGGCGGGTTTCGAGCCGCACCACATGAGGCTGCTGCAACTGCAGTTCGGCCGCGTCCTCGCAGGTAATGACGCGTTCGTCGTGCTCGATGTAATTGGTCAGGCAGTTGAGCAGCGTGGTCTTGCCCGAACCGGTACCGCCGGAGATCAGGACGTTGCAGCGGACGCGGCCGATAATCTGCAGGATCTCCGCGCCCTCCGGCGAGATTGCGCCGAACTTGACGAGCTGATCGAGTGTCAGCTTGTCCTTCTTGAATTTACGGATGGTGAGTGCAGGACCGTCGATCGCGAGGGGCGGCACGATCGCATTGACGCGGGAGCCGTCGGCGAGGCGCGCGTCACAGATCGGCGAGGATTCGTCGACGCGCCGGCCGACCTGGCTGACGATGCGCTGGCAGATGTTGAGGAGCTGCTGGTTGTCGCGGAAGCGGATGCCGGTGCGCTGAATCTTGCCGCCGACTTCGATGAAGACGGTGCCGGCCCCGTTCACCATGATGTCGGCGATGTCGTCCCGTGCGAGCAGTGGCTCGAGCGGACCATATCCGAGCACGTCGTTGCAGATGTCGTCGAGCAGCTCTTCCTGCTCGGCGATCGACATCACGATGTTCTTGATCGCGATGATTTCGTTGACGATGTCGCGGATTTCCTCGCGTGCAGACTCGGAATCCAGCTTGGCGAGCTGGGCGAGGTCGATGGCCTCGATCAGTGCGCCGAAGATCGTCGCCTTGACCTCGTAGTAATTGTCCGAGCGGCGGTTCTCCATGGCCGGCGCAAGCTTCGCCGGGGCAAGCGGCGGCGAGGCGACGGCCGGTGGGGGGAGGCGCGCGCGTCACGGCGGGCGCCGGAGCCGGGGCAGGCTCTGGCGACACGGCGCCGGGCCTCGGGGCCCGAAAGTCGGTGTCTGTTCCGCTACGCTTACCGAACACTTAACAACTCCATGCGGCGGCTATTTTCCCCGCAACTTCTCAATCAGGGGTGAAAGCAAGGACGACTTTTGCTTCTTCGTCTCGCTGCGGCCGGTCAGGCGCTGGGCGATCTGAAGGAACATCTCGATCGACTTGTGGTTGGCGGAGATCTCCGCGATCATCTGGCCGTTGTTTGCCGCCGAACCGAAGATCTGCGGCTCGAACGGGATCGAGACGACTGGCTGGCTCTCGATCGCCTTGGCGAACTCCGCGGCGGCGATTTCGGGCCGTTTCGGGACGCCGACCTGGTTCAGGCAGTAGAGCGGCGGCCGGTCGTTGGGGCGCGAGGCCTTCAGCAGATCGACCAGGTTCTTGGTATTGCGCAGGTTGGCGAGGTCAGGCGCCGCCACGATCAGGATGTCGTCTGCTCCGATCAACGCGCGCTTGGTCCAGCCCGACCATTGGTGCGGGATGTCGAGCACGATGCAGGGCATGGTGGAGCGCAGCGTGTCGAATACGGAATCGAAGGCGTCGGTGCCGAAATCATAGACCCGGTCGAGCGTCGCCGGCGCCGCCAGCAGGCTGAGGTGGTCGGTGCATTTCGACAGCAGGCGGTCGATGAAAGCCGTGTCGACACGGTCGGGCGAGAACACGGCGTCGGCAATGCCCTGCGGCGGGTCCTGGTTGTAGTCGAGCCCGGCGGTGCCGAAGGCGAGGTCGAGATCGGCGACGACCGCGTCCATCGCCAGGTCGCGCGCGATCGCCCAGGCGACGTTGTGCGAGATGGTGGAGGCGCCGACGCCGCCCTTCGCGCCGACCACGGCGATGATGCGGCCGACCGCCTTGGCCTCCGGCGCCGAGAACAGGTTGCAGATCGAGCGCACGACGTCGATCGCGCCGACTGGCGCGAGCACGTAGTCGCTGACACCGCGACGCACCAGCTCGCGATAGAGCGTGACGTCGTTGATGCGGCCGATCACGACGACGCGGGTGCCGGCATCGCAGACGGTGGCGAGCTGGTCGAGCCCGCCCAGAAGGTCGTTGCGGCCGTCGCTCTCGAGCACGATCACGTTCGGCGTGGGGGCGGAGCGGTAGGCTTCGATCGCAGCGGCCATGCCACCCATCTGGATCTTCAGATGAGCCTTGCCGAGACGGCGATCCTCGCCGGCCGACTGCACCGAGGCAGCGGTCTCCACGGTCTCGCAGAAGGCCTGGACCGAAACGCGCGGTGCAGGCGCAATGTGCTCCTCGACCGGCGGGAGAGACGCTTCCGGCTGTTCTTCTTGAGTCTGGCGAGCGTAGCTGATCATCTGCCGGTGTCGCTGAGTTTGGCCTTCTCGGCCTCAGGATAAGAAACCGCCGTCGGAGTTCCCTTACGATACTTCTCGAAGGCTGCGGTGCGCCGCGGCGTGTAGGACGGCGATTCAGGCCGCGGCTGCTCGAGGTCCGAGGGGTTGTCGACCATTGCCGCGAGGTTGCGCTGATAGGCGCAGCCGTAATTGTAATAGTCCTTGTTCTCGAACCAGCTCTTGTTCTTGATCGAGGGACCAATGTCCTCCGGCCACAGGCCGCAGGGACCCGCGACCGCGGCTATCCTGGAATAGGTGAGCCGGATCGGCGGCAGGAAGCGCTTGTCTTCCGGATGGTAGGGGCGAACGGTGATGCCGCGCGGCGGAACGCCACCCGCCACCAGCATCGCCTGGATCTCACGCATCGAGTCCGCGACCGGACGTGCGTTGGGTGTGCCGGACGGCACATCGATGTGAATGGCGCCGGTGCCCTCGCGCACCCAGGTCGACGCCAGGCCCATCACGTCGGCGCGCTGGGCGGCAGTCAACCCGCCGCGGGCGTGGCCGACGAAGACGACGATCGAGCGGTTCTGTTCCTCGATCGCGATCGGGTGGCGCTGCTTGTAGTCGTCCGGAATGGAGGCGGTGACCGCTTCGTCGTGCTGGCAGCCGCCGAGCGCGAGCGCGATGCCGACGAGCGCGCCACCAAAGCCGATGGCGCGTTTGCGAATCTGGGGTGGTCTTGTGATCATCGTGAAGTCCCCGTTCCGCCTCAGTCGGTGATGAAGCCGTAGGTGCCGCGATAGTTCTTTGCCGGTTCGGTCCGGCCCGGCACGCCGTAGATGCGGTTGATGTTGCCAAGCAGCTCGGCCTGCGGATCGGCGGGCGCGGAGAAGCCGTCATCCGGGCGCGACAGGTCCTTTTGCGCCACTGCGCGGACGATATAGGGCGTCACGATCACGACCAGCTCGGTCGCGTTGTTGACGAAGTCGCGGCTGCGGAACAGCGTACCGAGGACCGGGAGCTGCATCAGGCCCGGCAGTCCGCTGACTGCCTGCTTGGTCTGCTGCTGGATCAGGCCGGCCATCGCCATCGCGCCGCCGGAGGGAATTTCCAGCGAGGTCTCCGCGCGGCGGGTCTTGATCGAGGGAACGGTCAGCGAGTTCACCGAGTTCGAGGTCACGGCCTGGGACAGTGTGACGGAGTTTTCGTTTGACAGCTCCGAGACCTCGGTCATCACCCGCATGCTGATCTTGCCCTCGCTCAGAACGACGGGGGTGAAGTTGAGCGAGATACCGAACTTCTTGAAACTGATCTGGGTGGTACAGACATGCGTGGTGGGGTCGCAAGCATAGCCCGCCGGCACCGGGAATTCGCCGCCGGCGATGAACGTTGCTGATTCACCGGAGATCGCGGTCAGGTTCGGTTCGGCCAGCGTGCGGATCACGCCGGCGGTTTCCATCGCACGCAGGGTGGCCTGCACTGACGGGGTCGCGCCGAACTTCGTCGTCAGGTTGTTGCCGTCGACGAGGTTGCGGCCGAGAGCCGTGAACGGGTTGGAGTTGGTGAAGCTCACCACCGACGTGCCGTAGTTGAGGTTCGCGGACAGGTCGATGCCGAGCTGCTTGATGATGCTGCGCTGGACTTCGGCCACCGTCACCTTCAGCATGACCTGGTCGCGGCCGCGGACCACGATCGAGTTCACCACCTTGTCGGCGCCGCCGGCGAGGCGCGCGGCGAGGTCGTTGGCCTGTTGGGCTTCGATCGGGTTCGCCGCCGTGCCTGTCAGGACGATGCCGTCGCCGAGTCCGTCGATCTGGATGTCGGAATTGGGCAGGATCTGCTTCAGCGCGGCCCGCACGCCGTTGAGGTCGCGCTTGACCGCGATGTCATAGGCCGCAATCTGCTGGCCGGCGGCATCGAAGAACACGATGTTGGTCTGGCCGACCGTAGCGCCGATGATGTAGGCGCGCTGCGCCGAGCGGACCACCGCATTGGCGATCTTTGGGTCGGCGACCAGCACGTCCTTGATGTCGCGCGGCAGGTCGATGACGATGGACTTGCCGACGCCGAGCGAGAGGAAACGCGCGTTCATCTGACCGTCGGCCGCGACCGGCGCCACGGGGCGGTAGTCGGCGGCGACCACGGGGGTGAGGACCGGGTTGAGCGCCAGCGCGAGGGCGGCCGAAAACGACAGGGCGCGAACCGCTGAGGTTCGCATCATTGCCCAATCCGCCCTGCATTTCATGTCGACTGTCCTCATCGTGCTTTCGCCGTCTGGCTCGGAATGCCGTAGCGAATGATCGAAACGCCCTCGCGCTTCTGCGAGGATTCATCGAGCGTGATCTCGCTCATCTTGACGTCGGCGATGCTGCGCAGCGCGAGCGACAGCGTGCCGCTCTGGCGCGCGGCGGAGAGCGTCGCAGTCTGCGCGGGATTGAGCTCGAGGGTGACGGTCTTGCCGACCACCGCGTTCTGGCCGTCCTTCTCCTTCGGCGCCTGGTCGATCGCCAGCACGCGGACATTGGCCAGGATGATCTCGGACGTGACGACGTCCGGGGCGCCGCTGCTCTGGTCGGGACTCTTGAGGCGGCGGGTCAGAAGGACGTCGACGCGATCGTTGGGCAGGATGAACCCGCCTGCGCCGGTTTCCGGCGAGATCTCGGTCGAGACCGCGCGCATCCCGGTGGGCAGGATTGCCGCCATGAAGCCGGAGCCCTCGGCCTTGACCAGCTTCTGGTCGCGCATCGGCTCACCCTGGATGAAAGGGGCGCGTGCGATCGAACCAGTGACCTGGGTCACGCCGTCGGGACGTTCGTTGCGGCGGATGAAGGTGGAGCTTGCGGTCGCGGTCGGCCAGGTCTGCCATTGCACGTCTTCCGGCTTGACGGTCTGGCCGAGGCCGATGTCGTTCTTGGCCACCAGCACATCAACGGTGGGAAGTTGCGCGACCGGAGCCGGGAGCGGCGCAGAACGGTCCGAGCCGCTCGCCAGGTACGCGGCGACGCCGCCGGCGCAGATGGCGACCGTCAGGACGACAAGGCGTGCCCTATTCATACGCTTCACTTTCCAACAAAACGCCGCGACGCTGCCGCCGCCGTAATCGGCAGTTGACCAGCTATTCGTCAAAGCATGGTTAATGAGGCGTATCTAAATCGGCTTAACGCCGGGTTTACCCGGTGTGTTCAGCGCAGTGCGAGGTGAGCGAGGTCGATCGCCTTCGCCCATTCGGTCTCCGGGTAGACCATCAGCGCGCTCAGTGCGAGCGCTATGCCGTACGGGACGCCGCTCTCCTTGGCGTGCAGCCGTGCGAGCCAGGCCTGGCCCGCAAGCCCGTAGGGCAGCGGCCATTGCCTGAATTGGAGCAGAAGCAGCGTCAGCGCCCCGCCGAACAGCGAGGCGTAGAGCAGAAAGTTCATCAGTTGCGCAAAACCGAACCAGAGCGCGACAGAGGCTGCGACCTTGGCGTCGCCGCCGCCGACCCAGCCCATCGCAAAGCAGGCGAAGGCAACGACCAGGAGAAGCGCGCCGGCGCCGACATGACTCAGCATCTCGTAGGGCGCCATGCCACCGGCGAGCGCGAGCGCGAAGAAGCCTGCGACCAGCGCCATCGACACGCGGTTCGAGATGGTCATCGTGAAGAGATCGCTCGCGGCGGCGAACGCCATCAGGGCCGGGAAGAGCAGAAGGCGCGCAAGGTCGAGGATCATGGGCTGCGTCTTGAGGCCTGGTTTATCTCGGGATCTGGCGTCGCCGCATGCTAGCCGGCAGTGCTAAACAAACCGACAACGGCGGCAGTGGCCTTGGTGGAAACTGCCGCGGACACGCTCACCACAGGCTGGCAATGCGCGCGGCGAGCGCGACCGTTGCAAGCAGCAGTGCAAGGCAGACCCAGTAGGCCGGCGAATAGGTCTGCGCCGCTTCCGCCTCGTTCGCCGCAATCGCGGCATCGGTTCTGTACTTGCGCAACGCCACTGGAACTCGCCGTACTCAAAAAAACAAAGGCCCCGGAGATCCGGGGCTTTTGCCGTCGTTGTCGGTCGCTTACTTCAGCGACGAGCTGATCAAGCCGAACTTGGTGTTCAGCGTGCTGCCGAGGTTGTTGACGACGGTGATGATGGCCAGCGCGATGCCGGCAGCAATCAGGCCGTATTCGATGGCGGTGGCGCCGGATTCATCCTTCGCGAAACGCGCAATCAGGTTCTTCATGAACTAAACTCCATCTGGGGTGTGATCGCCTCGTTCGGCGCCGTACTTGACGCGATGACCATGTGAGCCGAGCTCTTTCGGTGGGGTTAATTCGATCGCGCAAACCCGCTTCCAGCCCGATGCCTTTTGCCCAGAGTGAATTTCCCGTTAAGGCGGCAGCATAATTCGCTCCCGATCCGGATGTGCCGCAAGCGCGTCATCGGCTTCACCGTCCCTTAAATTTCGCGGAGTAGGCGTAGGCGACCAGCAATCCGGAAGAGAGGCGACATGTCGAGCCTGCCCATGCAAGTCGCCCTGATGCTCGGAGACACTATCGCCAAGGTGGTTCCGGTCACCTTCGTGCTCGCGCTGGTCTTCACGGTGCTCGAGTATTTCTGGGCCTGTAATCCCGGCGCGCCGTGGTGGCGCAAGCGGGAGATCATCACCGACATCTGCTATTGGTTCTTCGTTCCGGTGTTCGCCCGCACCATGCGGATCGGGCTTCTGATCGTCGGCGCCAGCCTTCTCTTCAACATCCACGATGCCGACGATCTCATCGCCTTCTATGACAACGGCCACGGCCCGCTGGCGCAGTTGCCGCTCTGGGCGCAGGCGGTGCTGTTCCTGGTCCTGAGCGACTTCATGCTGTACTGGCTGCACCGGCTGTTCCATGGCGGCGAGTTCTGGAAGTACCACGCGATCCATCATTCCTCGGAGGAGCTGAGCTGGATTTCGGCGGCCCGCTTCCATCCCGTCAATCTCGTGCTCGGCACGATCGGGGTCGACGTCGTTTTGCTGATGGCCGGCATCTCCCCGAACGTCATGATCTGGGTCTCCCCGTTCACAACATTCCATTCGGCCTTCGTGCACGCCAACCTGAACTGGACCTTCGGGCCGTTCAAATATTTGCTGGCGACGCCGGTATTTCACCGCTGGCACCACACCCCGCTCGAAGAGGGCGGCGACACCAATTTTGCCGGGACGTTCCCCGTCTGGGACGTGCTGTTCGGCACCTTCCGCATGCCGGAGGGGAAGCTGCCGCAGGGCTACGGCAAGGACGAAGCGACCATGCCGAAGGAGATCGCGGGCCAGCTCGCCTATCCATTCCGCCGTTAGGACGGGAGGCTGGACCGCAGAACGCAAGTCCGTTCAAACAATAGTCGACGAATTTGCGGAACGTTCACGAATTGAGGGCAGGTTAGACGGGTCGGGCACCGGCTCCGCCGCATCGAATCGCTTCTGCCGGTTTGTGACGTCCCGGGGGTAAGAGTATGCGTAAAGAACTGCTGCGCCGTCATGCGCGCGTCTGTCTTCTGGTTGCGGCCGCGGTGCTGGCATCGCCGGCTGCCGGCCTTGCCGAGTCCACCGTCGATACCATCGCCGTCAATGTCGACCAGGCCAAGCTGGTACGGCTGCCCGGCAAGGTGGCGACCATCGTGGTCGGCAATCCCCTGATCGCCGACGTCACGCTCCAGCCCGGCGGCATGATCGTCGTGACCGGCAAGGGCTATGGCGCCACCAATTTCATCGCGCTCGACCGGGGTGGTGAGATCCTGGTCGACCGCCAGATCCAGGTCGAAGGCCCGAGCGACAGGCTCGTGACCGTCTATCGCGGGATCGAGCGCGAGTCCTACAGCTGCATGCCGCTTTGCCAACGTCGCGTGACGCTCGGCGACAGCGACAAATACTTCAGCACCACGATGAGCCAGGCCAGTTCGTTGAGCAACAATGCGAGCGGCACCGCCGGCGCGGACGCCAAGACCAACTAGCAAGACCATTTGGCAGGTGTGCCCGGGCGGACCCGCGCGGTCCACCCGGGGCCTACAGCCGGCCGTGATCGTGGCCGGGCTCGTCACGAAAACCGGCACCAAGCGCGATACAAAGACTGGCAAGGTCAAGCCCAAAGCGAAATACACCGAGCTACACGCCCTGCGGCGCTTCTACGCCTCGTGGTGCATCAACCGCCGCGTCGATGGTTACTCCCGCGGGAGAGCTTTGCGGTAAGGATAGCTGCCGGCACAACTCGCCAAGGCCAATCCCGCAGCCAGAACTTCCGGAGCCTCGTATCCATAGTTCGCCGATATCGCGACACCTCCAACCCACGGACCGAACGTGTTTCCAACATTGAAGGCCGAAATGTTGACTGTGCTTGAAACCGTCGGGGCGTCAGCCGCCACACGCATGACCTGGGTCTGGAGCGCCGGATTGATTGCGAAGGCTGCGACACCGAGCGCGAACACGATCGCGATCGCAGTCGATTTCGCGAGCATTGCAATCGGGAACAGTCCGATGACGAGGGTCAGCGCCAGGAGCCCAACAAAAAGATTGAGACTGAGATGGCGATCGGCAAATCGGCCTCCAATATAGCTTCCCGCGAAGGTGCCGACTCCGAAGAGCACCAACAGGGGCGGGACCGCGGCGGGGCTGAACCCTGCGAGTGTCGTCAAGATAGGCGCGATATAGCTGAAAACCGCGAATAGCGCCGCCTGACTGTGTGCTGTCGTCAACAATGCCGACCACATCGCCGGAAGTTTCAATGGTCGTAGCTCCGCCCTCACGTGAATCGAAGGTAGCTGCCGACTCGCCGGAACGAGGGCGATGACCGCGGCAAGACTGACGCAGGCGAGGCCAGCCACGATCCAGAAGCTAGCTCGCCAACCCCAATGCTGGCCGATAAATGCGCCGAGCGGAACGCCAACGATATTTGCAACGGTCAGTCCTCCAAACATGATCGCAATGGCCTTCGCTTGCCTGTCTTCGCCGGCAAGGTTCACGGCGACCACGGCGCCAATTCCGAAGAAGGCTCCCACCGACAGCGCGGTGATCACCCGTGCGGCCATCAATACGCTGTAGGTGGGCGCCAGAGCGCCCAGGATCTGCCCGGCGTTGAACAGGACGAGAAGCGCGATCAGTGCTGTCTTTTGCCTGATGCGCAGGGACGCCAACGTGAGCGGTGGACCACCGACCGCTACCGCCAGTGCGAACCCCGATATGAGCAAAGCGGCCGTCGGGATCGACACGCCGAAATCATGCGCTAACTCCGGTAGAAGACCAGAAATAACGAACTCGGCAAAATATGCTCAACCCGAGCACATAGATGGCGATCGGCATGATTTTCGTCCCTAGGCTCCGGTGATTCCGCCATCGGTCAGGATCGTCCGACCAGTGATCCACCGGCTCTCCTCGGAGGCGAGGAACGTGATCACCGCGGCGATGTCGTCGGGTTCCCCGAGGCGGCGTAACGGGGTCGAGGCCGCCAGAAGCTCACGCTTTTCTGGAGGTATTGCCGCCGTCATGTCGGTGCGGGTCACTGCCGGCGCGACGGCGTTGACGTGATGCCTCTCGGTCCAAGCTCAATCGCAAGCGCTTGCGTAAGGGTCGAGACCGCCGCCTTGGACGCCGCATAAACGCCCGTGCGATCCTTCGGTGAAAACGCCCGCTGCGAAGAGAGATTGACGATCCGGCCGCCGCACTGTCCGGGAACAGGGCGAGCGCAGCCTGAGTGACTTGAAGCGTCCCCCACACGTTCACGTTGAATTGGTCCGCGTAGAAAGTGTAATCCACATCGCCAATGGCACGGACACCGAACGTGCCAGCGTTGTTCACGAGAATATCGATGTGACCGAAGGCGGTGGCGACGTTTCGCATAAGCTCGGCGACCGCAACCGCATCCGTGATGTCCGCCGGAATGGCCTTCACCACTGCTCCAGAGCTTTGCAGATCGCGGACGACGGCATCCGCCTTGTCCGCTTCGGCCCGGTAGGTGAACGCCACTCTCGCGCCGAGATCGGCGAAGCGACGGACGACCGCCTTGCCAATCCCCCCGCGAGCCCCCAGTGACGAGTACTACTTTTCCATCGAACGTACACATTCGCTTCGCGTCTCCATTCAAGATCGATCAATCCAAAATAGGACCTTGCCAAGAGTCGTCAAGCGAATTATTTGTTGATCATTCCAGAAAGGAAGCGCGATGGCAGGCAGGCCAAGAGCATTCGATCGTGAACAGGCGTTGCGCAGCGCGCGAGATGCATTCTGGGAACGCGGTTACGAAGGCACTTCGATGGCCGACCTCATTTCTGCGATGAACATATCGTCGGCGAGCATCTACGCGGCCTTTGGATCGAAAGAGGCGCTCTTTCGAGAGGCTGTCGCCGATTATGATGCCAATGATGGGGGATTCGCCTCCCGCGCCCTTACCGAGGAGCCCACCACGCGCGCTGCTCTCCGCCGGATGCTGGTGGACGCCGTGACCTTGTTCACGCGGCCAGGTAAGCCTCGCGGGTGCATGGTGGTCCTCTCGGCGCCCAGATGCGCAAAGGAGAACGAAGGGGTCTCCGATTGGCTGTCGGTACAACGACGCGCACGGCATGCCGCTATCGTTCGGCGTATTCGCGAAGCCCGAGACTACGGCGAGATCAAACCGGAGGCCGACCCGGAGGTGCTGGCGGACTTCTACACAACCTTCCTGCAGGGCCTCTCCGTCCAGGCGCGGGACGGCTTCTCGAAGAAGCAGATGATGGCGTCGATCGATAGCGCAATGCAGGTCTTTGACGCTGTCGTGCAGCACCCCTCGTAGTTCGAGGTCGCTATTTTCATAGGGTACTTCCGCTCAGCCTTCACTTCGCGTGGGCAAGCGCTGGCCACACGAGGTCATCACCCCTCTCGTGATCGCCGGCTGTTGAGCGCGAGTGCCCGCGAGCGACGACGGAATGTGGGTGTGAGCAAAATGGTGGTTTCTGGATTTTGTTGCAGACTCTCCTATTCTGCGACGGAGCAGCGCACGCCGTCGGGTGAACGTCAGGAGCAGGCATCGCCGGCTAACGAACTGCGGCGGCTAAGTTTCAACGTCGCGCAGTTCGGCGATGCCGAGACCGCCGGGAAGGCTCGCACGCGTGCGTGGAGAAAGTCTGCTCTCCGCGCCGTGAGTCGATCGTGGTTTACGCACCCTTAACGGTGCGGGCCGTCGGGTGCGGATTGCCTGAAACACTTAAACAATCAGTTTCCGCTACTGAACGGGGCAGATGACCGCCGCTGCCAGGGAATTCGACGCGATGCCATCGCCTGCATCCAAAAGGTTCACGTTCCGGACCGCGCTGCGCCGGTTTCGCCGCAACGGCCGCGGCTCCGCTGCCGTCGAGTTCGCGCTGGTCGCGCCGATGTTCTTCGCGCTGCTGTTCGCCATCATCGAGACGGCGCTGATGTTCTTCGCGAGCCAGGTGCTCGAGACCATCACCCAGAATTCGGCGCGCGTGGTCCTGACCGGCCAGGCCCAGTCCGGTTCGGTGGCGGCCTGCGCCGTGTCAGGCGTGGGCACGCCCTGCACGCAGGGGACGTTCAAGGCCTTCGTCTGCACCCAGATCCCCGCCCTGTTCGATTGCAACAGCCTTTACGTCGACGTCCAGAGCTACTCCAATTCCTTCGCGTCGGTGACCCTGTCCAGCCATATCGACGCAAGCAACAACTTCGTCGCCACCGGCATGCAATACAATCCCGGCAGCGCCGGCCAGGTCGTCGTGGTGCGGATGTACTATCAGTGGCCGCTCTTCGTCACCGGCCTCGGCTACAACATCGCCAATCTCAACGGCAACAAGCGTCTGCTTGTCGCGACGGCTGCATTCCAGAACGAGCCCTACTAGCACTGTTGGATCCGAGCAGAACAATGCAGATGATCGTGAGAATCCTACACGCCGGCCGGACCTCCGCACGCGATTTCCTCGCCGACAGCAGGGCGCTCGCTGCAACGGAATTCGCAATGATCGTGCCGTTGATGCTCGTGATGTTCTTCGGCACCGTCGAAGTCTCGACCGCGGTGGCGATCGATCGCAAGGTCACACTGATTGCAAGAACGCTGTCCGACCTGACGTCGCAATCCTCGGGAGTGGCGACCGATACGAGCCTGCAGAACACGTTCACGGCGAGCATCTCGATCGTCACGCCTTACGATGCGAGCAATACGGTAGGCACGATCTCCGAGATCTACATCGATGCCAACAGCATCGCGACGGTCCAGTGGAGCAAGTCGGCCACCGTTGCGAGTTCTTCTGCGACGCAGGCGACCCTCACGACCTCGCTTCGCAAGGCAGGCGACAAGATCACCTCGTCGATCCCCTCAGCGCTGCTGGTGCCGTCGACCTACCTGATCCTGAGCGAGGTTAGCTACACCTATAAGCCCACGCTCTACTACGTCCTGAAGTCGGACCTGGTGTTGAGCGACGTCTCCTATACGCGGCCGCGCCAGGTCACCTGTATTGCCTACAACAACGTGCCGTCGTCGTGCTGAAATCGGAATTGCCGTCGCGGCGCTGAATGGTCCATCGCCGCGCCGATGGCTGCAGTCACCGATCCCAAGACACCTGACAGAAAAAAGGCCGTGCGGAGCGCACGGCCTTTTCTTTTAGCTTGTTCGCTCGAGCCGATCCCGGGCCAAGGCCCGGCCGGCTCAGCAAGGCCCGACAGGCTCAGCCGGCGCTGCGGAGGTTGTCCGCTGCCGACTTGCCGGAACGGCGATCGGCGACGATCTCGTAGGAGATCTTCTGGCCTTCGCGCAGCGTGCCGAGGCCGGCACGTTCAACGGCGCTGATGTGAACGAAGACGTCCTGGCCGCCATCGTCGGGCTGGATGAAGCCAAAGCCCTTGGTCGCGTTAAACCACTTCACGGTTCCCATGCTCACGGGGGTAGTCCTTCTCAGATATACAGTGTCGAAGCCCACTTGCGTGGGCGGTTAGATCGAATTTCTGGAAGGGTCGTCAGCGTGTCTGAACCGGCTGTACCGGTGGATGCTAATATCGTCCGGCCGAAAATCGATTAGTCCATTTTATTGGAAATAGGGCCTCAAAACAATCCTGACGTGCACGATTTTTTGATCCGCCGTGATGTCCACGGCGGACCAGCAAACAGGTCAGAATTTTAACCCAGCGCGCTCGCGCCCTTGATGCAGATCAACGACGGCGGAACTGGCCACCGCGCTGTCCGGGTCGCGGAGGTCCGCCGGCCGTCGCAGGACGTTCGTCCTTGTGGCGGAAAATCAGCCGTCCCTTTTCCAGATCATAGGGCGACATTTCCACCGTCACGCGGTCTCCCGCCAGCGTCTTGATGCGGTTCTTCTTCATCTTGCCGGCGGTGTAGGCGACGATCTCGTGTCCGGCGTCGAGCTGCACGCGATAGCGTGCGTCGGGGAGGATTTCGGTGACCAGTCCTTCGAACTGGATCAGCTCTTCCTTAGCCATGAATTTCTCCAGGTCGTGGACGGCTAGTGCGAAAAGGGTTTGCGGTTCGATAGGCCGTTCGGCCGACTCTCACGGCGCAAAAAGGCCACGCCTTGTATCCCATCAGACGTGCCAGCGCCATGCGCGGAACGCTGTTCCGGGCGGTCGGCTGGCGAAGAATGCATCTTACCACCGGAACGGCGGCGGCGAGAGGCCTTCTGGCCGTTGCCGGGCCTTCCGTCAACATGCCTGGCATCGCCATGCCGTCCTTCACCGGACCGTCCGTCGCCCTGCTTGCCGGAGCTATGGTGGCGTCCGTCGCCATGCCTTTCGTCGGCACGCCGCCCGTCACCGTGCCGCGCGCCTTGCGGACGCTGGCCTGGG